>DATEBK010000385.1:0-6645 GCA_035287825.1 Terriglobales bacterium | reverse complement strand
AACAACTCCGAACTACGCAATCTACGCTATTGGCACGCTGGGCTGTACCGGCACGCCCAAGAACCCCAACCCAGCCTGCGCGGTAACAAGTTTCATGATGATCGATGAAGATACGTCAGTGACCAGCCCATCGGTGATTTTCGCGCAGGAGTAAACGCAGTTTGTGGAGATTTGTGAAGAAGAAAAACTCAGACTTGCCCCAGCTTTTGGGTGGCGCAGCGCTTCAGCGCTGCGATAAAAGCCTAGCCTTAGGTCCGGCTTCAGCCGCTGAGGTCATGCTGACAGCTTCCTGAACTCCGCTCTCTATCGCCAAAATGAGTTTTTCAGCAGCCTGTTCCAGCCGTCGCTATTTTCCCCGAATCACCGTCTTCGCAGTCGCCAAATTATCGAACCTGTCATAAGCGCGGACCACCACCACGTGATCGTTCGCAACATTATTCCCCATCGGAGGCGGCGCAGCTTCCGCTTGCGGTACCCTCACCCGGAAATCGTAGTCTTCCGTCTTCGCGTCCGAGAGCTGTCCCACCGGCTCAATGAACTGCCAGTCGCCGCCGTCCAGCGAATACTCCGCCCGCTTGACCGGAGAAAACGAATCGCTGGCACGGAAGCGGACATGTATTTGTTTTCCATCCATCGCCGCTGTCAGGTTCTCGATCACTGGCGCCGTCGTATCGACTTCAAAGCGCGCGCTCACCCGTTCCGCATAAAGCGCTTCTCCCGGAGAATGCGACGGCGCATCCGAGGCAATGACCTTCACCGTATAGCCGCCGTCCGGCAGCAGGCTGGCGTCGAACGAATAGAAGCGGTCCGAAAGATCGCTCTTGAGCAACAGCCACCGCGCCTCGCCGTCGCCGCGGTAATACACGCTATAGACGAGTTGATCGTCGTTATCGTCATGCGCCGACCAGCGGATCCCGACCGACTCCCGGTCACGCACCGCCGGTGGCGGAGGCTCAAAGCGCGACTGGCCCGGCGCCGGCTGCTCCCCGCCGCTCAGATGCGGGAGGGCCTGATACCGGTATCCCGGCTGCACCGTGATGTCGTCAATCTCCGGAGCAACATTCTTCGGCAGGTAGTTCAGCAGGACATCGTCGACCCAGGGCGCGGAATCTCCGGCATGAAGCACCGCTTTCCACTGTACAAAGCGTGCCGCTGGCACCTTCAGTGCGCCATCGCCCGCCGGAGGCAATGCAACCCGCGTCCACGGACTCCAGTTGCGGTCGGGGTTGTCAACATTGCCGCTGCGGGCATAGAGTTCAACGTTTCCGGCACTGCGCACGCTGCTGCGTCCCCACAAAGAAAAATTGCGCGCATCGAACACGTCGCTTTCGTACGTGCCTTCCGGCTCCGGACCGGGCCCAAGAACAAAAATCTTTCCCAGGTTACTGCTTGAGGCGTAAAGCCCTCCGCCGGGTGCAGCCGCAAATGACGTGATCTGCGTAGCGCTCGCTTTCGTCAGGTCGGTGAAATCGTCGACACCATTGATGGCGAAAATGTGTCCGCGATTGCCGGTGCCGGCGAGCAGCCGTCCATGCTGGTCGAAAGCGAGCGCATAAACCAGGTCTTCGTGCGAAGTCCACAAACGTGACGGAGCGCCATCGGGCGCGATGCGATAAATCTCGGAACCGCCCGACGCACCCAGCCCGGGAGCGGGAAACGGCATCGCCGGAGCGCCGGGCGCGGCAGTAACCGTGATATTCCCACCGGCCGTAGCGGTCGGGTTCTGGGCTTGCGCTCCCATCATCCCGCTCATTTGCGGCGGCGTCGGTGCAGGGCCGCCGTGCTTTTCGCCTGCGGCTGCGGCGTAGATATTCCCTGCGCCATCAATGGCGAGCGCGGTAATTTCTTTCTTGGGAGCGCTATAGAGAACGAAAGCCTCGCCATTCGGCGCAATGCGATACACCAGTCCACTGCCATCTGAACCGGCGATCAGGTTTCCTTTGGGATCGACTGCAAGTGCGCGAATGTGTACTTCATCGCTTTTGAAAAATAGCGAGTGCTTGCCGTCGGCGCCGACCTTGAAAATCTCTCCGCGATCTCCAGTCGCCACATAGAGCGCGCCAGAATTGTCGAGCACCATGTCCCAGATGTACTTGGAACCAGGATCGAAGTAGGTGGTCGAGCCCCACAGGTTGTTCACGCCCGATTTGTCCACGCCCTTGTTGCCGACAACGTTCATTGGCGCTTTATTCGGCGCAAGCCGATAAACCTTGCCATCGGGAGCCGTGGCCGCATAGACCACGCCATTCTTGTCGACAACCAGCGTCTGTACCTGCAATTCCTGAGGGTCGAAGATGGACGTGCTCTGCCCGTCAGGCGTGATGCGATAAACCCGCGCCGGAGATCCCGCCGCTACATAAACGTTGCCCGCCGAATCGGATGCGATCGACCAGATGTAGGTCGATGGCGTAGTCGCCAGTGTTTTGAACGCGGGAGCCAGTTCAAGGCCGCCCTCGCTGCGCAGCGCGATGCCGTTGGCCGTCCCCTTGGTCAGTTCGTCAAACTTGGACTGCTCCCAGGTATGAGTGCCCTCCGCGAGGGCGGCAGGAGAAAGCGCTTGAAGTGTTGCGAAGAGGAGAACTACCGCCAATGCGGCAAACATCTTGCGAACCGGAGTCATACTTTCATTTTAAACAGTTATTTCCGTCTCCGTGGCGAGGACGGTGGTTCAGGCTTGCGATTCTGGTTTTTCGGCCGAAGATTCCGTGTAATTTCTACACGATTTCAGGACACATTTCGTAACTCATTGCCAGCATTCCGTTTGCACTCCAATTGTACGTACATCAGTGTACATACAAAAATATATGCAAAGTGTTCCACGTGGAACACATCTCCATTTTGCACGTTTTTCAACAACTTAGGGGCGGCCCAGAAGGGCCAGCTACTTGATGTTGATGGTCAGCATCTGGGCGCCGGAGACGACGTAGTCCAGCGGTTCGGTGGAGGCCTCGCTCACCGACGATTCTCCCAGGACGATCATGTCCTGGGTGCCGCGCATGTTCTCCATGACGTTCATCACCGAGAGGGGCAAGGTCGGCATGACCTTGTCGGCCACCATGGCTTCGGGGTCGGACTCGATCAGCGAGACGTAGACGCGGTCGTTGGCGCGTTCCTTGTTGAGCAGGGCGATGGTCGGGGCGAGGCCGAGACTGCGGCTCATCATGGGCGTGCCGCGGTGGATGCGGTCGAGCGTGTCTCCGTCGCTGACCAGGATGCGCAGCGTTCCCTTCGAGGTCGACGTCGGGATCCGGATTGGGATTTGGCGAACCAGGCGTTCGCCGCGGTAGGGCCGGATCACGGTCTCAACCATGATCTGGTCGCCGGGACGGGCTTCGGTCATGTCGGTGCGGGCGGCTTCGAGCCTAGCCGAACGGCGTTCGCGGACGAGATCGAAGTCGAGCTTCACGGCTTGAACGTCGGGAACGTCGAGGGGGTTGCTGTAGATGCGTCCGAAGCGCTCGCCGATGGTGGCCGCAGCCAAAGCCGCGGCGGGCTGCCCGTTGTCGAGAGGGGCGAACATATTGCGAAGGGTAACGTCGGGATAGCCCTTCACGCTGAGCACGCCATTCATGCGGTAGGTAATGTCTTCGCCGTACTCGTTGGTGCCATGCAGCGCGTTGAAGACGGTGGCCATCATGGCCAACGGACTGAGGCGCGCGTTGTTGAGGACTTCGTAATGGAATTCTTTGGTGGTGACGGCGGCATGATCGGATCCGCGCTCGTCTTGAATGTGCATGGCGACGGTGACGGGAATCATCTTCGACTCGCGGCCGGGGATGCCCATGATGCCGTTCTGGCGGTCCTGCACGAACGCGCCCACGGTTTCGGTGGTATTGACGATCTTGAAGGCGTTCATCGGCGAGGGCAGCGTCGCGACCACCTCGGCCTTGGTCATCGGCAGATCAACTTCACCAAACTGCAGGAGCGGGTGTCCGCAGGCGAGCAGGCGCTGCGGGTCGACGTAGGTCACGGTGCAGGTAGCGGCGATGTCCATGTCACCGCGAACCAGCACGGCGCTGACGGCTGATCCTGCCTCGATGGGCTCGGGCTGCTTGCGATCGCTGGCGGAGCCGATCCCCATGACGGGAACGATGCCTGCGGCCGCGAACTGCGCGCCATAGCGTTGCAAGGTGTCGGCGGAAAAGCCATTGAAGACGAGCGGCGTTTCAATCGGCTTCAGGTAGTTAGTATAGTTGTTATTATCGCCGTAGTTATTAGGGAGGGCCGTATTTTCGCCAGGGCTGGCCGCTGCAGTGGCAACGCTCTGGGACCCTTGGTTCCGACCTGCGGAGTCTCCGTTGGCAAGGCTGGCCCGCAGTGCGGAGTTGGGCGCGGGACTGTGGTCCATGGCGCTGATCTCGAGCATTTCTTCAATCGGAGTGACGCCGGCGATCGGCTCCTTGGAAAATTCACCGATGCGGAAGGCGAGCGCGCCCGCGAGTTTGCCATCGAAATAGACGGGGCTTCCACTCATGCCTGCGACCACGCCGGTATATTCCGGCTTGGTGCCGTGAAGGCGGACGAGGATGATGTCGCCCCTGGGGCCATTCACGTTGCGCAACACGCCCAAAACTTCGACGCCCATCGATTCCACTTTGACACCCTGAAACACGGTGAGCGCGGTCCCCATCATGCCTTCGTGGATCTGGTCGAGCGGAATGATGGTTGGGGCGATGGCCGGAGTGGTCGCGGTAACACCGGATGGAAGGCCAGGAGACGGCGGATGGGCCGTTGATTGGTTGACCACCGATTGCTTAACCGCTGATTGATTAACCACGGATTGACTAACCACCGATCGGCTAACTGCTGATTGGTTTTGTGCAGAAACCGCGTTTTGCGCAGAAAGCGAGAGGGAGGATGAGAGACAGCAAACAACGTAGCAACCAGCGGCGAGTGCGCGTACACCTTTACCCATGACGACCCCGAAGGTCATAATGACCTGCAAAGACCTTGCGTATACAAGACGGCTTTCGCCAAGAGGAGGAGACGTTCTTTGTAGAAACCGCGAAATAACCCAACCGCAAGGACCTTGCATCTATACTAGCACAAGCGTTTTCAGAGGATTTCCCCTATGTTTCCCAAGTTTTTTGGCAGATCGGCGCGGATGACCCCGGCAGTCAGCAAACCAGCGGGCGGGCCAGTATTAGCCTCATTTCCAGTGGTTCTCTTCCTTCTGTTGTGGATGGTTGCCGCGGCTTTTCCGGCGCAGGCGCAAGACTCGTCGCAGCAGCAGCAGCCGTCGCAGGCACCCCAGCAGCCACCCCCGGCGAATCCAAATCCGAACCAGCAGGAAGCTCCTCCCGAAGCTGGCGGTCCGCAAAACGATGTGGGGCCTTACGTGATTCCGAAGAAAAAGGAAGAACCGCCGCCGCCGGCTCCGGAGAAGCCGAAGAAGATTGAAAACATGCCCGACTACTCGATCAAGGTCGATGTGCCGGTGGTGAATCTCGACGTGCTGGTCACGACTAAAGACGGACAGACGGTTCCGGGGCTGCTGAAGGACAACTTCAAGATCATGGAAGACGGGCAGCAGCAGCAGATTGCGACCTTTAATAAGACTCAGGCTCCGATAACGGCCGTGCTGCTGGTGGAGTTCGCATCGACGAACTACGGTTTCATGCGCGAGGCGTTGAATGCATCGTATGCGTTCGCCAACACGCTGCAGAAAGACGACTGGATCTCAGTCATTTCGTACGATGTGAAACCCCGGATCATGACCGATTTCACGCAAGACAAGCGGGCCGCGTTCGGGGCATTGAACGAAATGCGCTACACGCCGACTTTCACTGAAACCAACATGTTTGACGCGCTGTTCGATACGCTGGACCGGATCGACCGGATCGAAGGGAAAAAGTACATCATTCTGGTGAGCACGGGGTTCGATTCCTTCAGCAAGCTGACGCTTGATCAGATCCTGAAGAAAGTGAAATCGACCAAAGACGTCACCATCTATCCGATCAGTGTCGGCTTTGCGGTGCGGGAGTACTGCGAAGTGAATCATTGCACGGGCTACACACGCGGCGGCGGCATGGTGCCGGTCAGCCGGATGGATTACCTGCAGGGCGACAACGAAATGAGGACGTTTGCAACCCTGACTGGAGGCCGCGCTTATTTCCCGCGCTTTCAGGGCGAACTGCCGGATATGTTTCATGAAATCGGAGCGGACATTCGCAACCAATACAGTATTAGTTACCATCCCACCAATCCAAAACTTGACGGCACTTACCGCAAGCTGAAGGTCGAGTTGCAGGCGGCGGATGGTGGACCGCTGAAGGTAAAGGACCAGAAAGGCAAGGACGTGAAGTACATCGTCTACGCCCGTGAAGGGTATACGGCCAAGCACACGGTGGAGTGAGGTTAGGTAGGGTCGGCTTATGGCAGGGCTGGCAGTTTTTGAAAAACTCCCGGCCTCTTCACCCGCAGCGCTGAAGCGCTGCGCCACCCAAAACTGGGACAAGTCTGAGTTTTTCAGCAATGACCTCAGCGGCTAAAGCCGGACTTAAGGCAAAGGCTCTTACCGCAGCGCTGAAGCGCTGCGCCACCCAAAAGCTGGGACAAGTCAGAGTTTTTCCCGCATGACCTCAGCGGCCGAAGCCGGACTTAAGACAAGGCTTTACCGCAGCGCTGAAGCGCTGCGCCACCCAA
>DATEBK010000384.1:0-4377 GCA_035287825.1 Terriglobales bacterium | reverse complement strand
GGCTGCACCTACTCCGACAAAATGCGCGACCAGTTGCAAGCGGGGCTCGATAAAGGCAATAACGACGATCTCATTCTGCAAGGCTTTGTGCAGGAATACGGGCCGACCGTGATCGCCGCGCCCACCGCCACCGGCTTCAACCGCGTGGCCTGGATCATGCCCTTCGCCGCGTTGGCCTTCGGCATCGCATTTGTGATTTACGTCGTGCGCTCGTGGAAGAACCGCCCCACGCCAGCCCTGGCCGATGGCATCATGATCCCGCACGGCAGCGAGCTAGACGAATTCCGAAGACGGGCCAGAAAAGAGACTGACTTATGACCCTGTTCGTCTGCGCCGCATTCACCGTCGCCTGTCTGTACTACGTTTTCTTCTACCCCGGCGAAGTCTACGCCGGAGAAGAAAAAACCCGCCTCGGCTATCTCCGCGAGCGTAAGGAAGCCGTCTACGAAAACCTGCGCGACCTGAACTTCGAATACAAAGCCGGCAAAGTGCCAGACGCGGACTATCAATCGATGCGGAACTCGCTTGAAGAAGAAGCGGCGGCGATCATGGCGGAGATTGCGCGGCTGGAGCAGGCGGCTTGTTACCCGGCCTAATTATGTCTATACAATTGCATACCTGATCTGCTACTATGATTTTGCAGGCGAATGGCTTCGAGTGGGACCAGGGCAACCGTGCAAAGTGCGAAAAGCATGGCCTTTCCGTCGCGGTCGTCGAGGGGCTTTTTACGCGACCGCTGGCCATTCTCCCGGACGCGGCCCACTCGCAGCGGGAGAATCGCTTTCGCGCCATAGGCCGCACGGACAAAGGACGGGGCGTATTCATCATTTTCACGCTTCGACGGAAAGGCAAGAGCGAAGACCTTCTGATCCGGCCCATCAGCGCGCGCTACATGCACAAAAAGGAGATTGATGCCTTCGAAAAAGAAAATCCCGGCCTTTAAGAGCGACCGTGCCGCGGCAGCCTTCGTCGACCGGGCCGACCTGTCGCAATACGATCTTTCCGGAGCGCAGTGGGTCCGTTTTGAGATCAAGCGTAAAGACAAGTCCATCAATCTGCGTCTGTCCGAGGAGCTTTTCGACGCGGTTCGGGAGCGGGCCGCGCGCGCTGGTCTGCCCTACCAACGGTTCATTCGTCTGACGCTCGAACAGGCGATTAGCCCGCCGAAATAGATCCATGCGGGCGTCGCCCGAAGCGGAAGCGCTGTTTTCATGGCGGAGATTGCGCGGCTGGAGTTGGGCGCCGGGCAGGTGGAGTAGCAGACTTGATCCCAGCGGCGATGAGATATTGGCCATTACTCGCGGCGGTTGCGGTCATCGCCTTCGTCCCGATCTACAGACACAACGTGCGGGAGAAGCAGTCGCAGCAGAGGCGTGATGCAGCCTATCAAGCACGGTTAGGTGCGTACTCGGAGGTCATTAGACCTGGAATGTCCCGCAGGGAAGTTGAAGATTTACTTCATGCTAGAAATAAAGCATTTCGACAGATGTGTTGTGTCGATATCAAGAAACCCATCGGCGTATGGGACGATCTGGTTAAGATCGCGCAAGAAGACCCGCCCTGGGTTTGCAGCGGGAAGAATATCTACATCGCGTTTCAGTTTACCGGAACGCGAGCACCGGCAACGCCGCCCAGCGCCGAGCCTTCCGATAAGCTGACCGCCGTTAGCGTATATCCGTGGCTCGAAGGTTGTCCCTAATCTAAGGAGATTTTTTGACCAAACTAGCAAAGTTCGCCGCGCTGGCAGCTATCTTGTCGGTAGCTCTAGCCGCATCCGCCGCCCAAACCCTGACCGGCACCGTCACCAATGGCACCACCAACAAGCCCGCTGCGGGCGACGAGGTCATTCTCATCAACCTCACCACCACCATGGAAGTCGCCGCCACCACCAAAGCCGACAGTAACGGAAAATTCAGCTTCCCACTCACCGGAGCTCCCGGCCCGCACCTCATTCGCGCCGTCCATCAGGGAGTTACTTATCACCAGATGGCGCCTCCTGGCGTGAACACGGCCGACGTGAATGTCTACGACGTCGCAACCAAGGTTGCCGGCCTGAGTGTCACCGCCGACGTCATTCGCTTTCAGGCCGATAGCGGAACCATGCAGGGCGTGCGCCTGTTCGTCGTCGATAACAACTCGTCTCCCGCAAAGACGCAGATGAACGACCACAACTTCGAGTTTTACCTCCCCCCCGGCGCGAAGGTTGAACAACTGCAAGCCCGCGCCCCAAACGGACAGCCCATCGCCGCCGAAGCCGTTCCTCAAGCCGAAAAGAACCGCTACGCCATCAACTTCCCGCTCCGTCCTGGAGAGACACAGTTCCAGGTGGAATTTACTCTGCCTTATTCGGGCGAGATCAAGATCGATCCCAAGCTGCTCTATCCCGCCGAGCATTTCGTTGTCGTACTGCCGAAGACCATGCAGTTCAAGGCGGCTAACCCGCCAAGCTTCGATGCCATGAATGATCCCAGCCAGGGTGACAGCCAGGTCGAAGTGGCCAAGGAAACCAAAGTCGGCCAGCCGCTCGCCTTCACCCTCAAGGGAAATGGAATCATCACCGAGCCGCCCGCGGAGACCGCCTCCAATGCCGCGCAGCAGCAGGACCAGTCGCGACCCGACCAAGCGCAGCCAGGACAATCGCAGACAGGCGGCAGTCGTTCTTCAGACAATCGTTCTTCTGAAAATCGTCCTCCCGACAACCGTCCCGGCGGCGGGCTCGGCGTGCCCATCGATGCTCCCGACGCTCTACAGCAGTATCGCTGGCCTATCCTCGGAGGATTCGCCCTGCTGCTCGCTCTCGGCGGCTGGGTGGCAACCAGACGCCAAGCTGGACCTTCGGCAGCAGCGACCGCCGCGGGTTCGGCTGTGAAGCCGGGAGCGACATCGATCGACAGCCCATCACCTCGTTCAGCTCCGGCAACAACCCCCGCCGCGACCGCCGCCGCTCCTCCCACCAGGTCGTCGATGCTGCTCGAAGCCCTGAAAGAAGAGCTTTTCCAACTCGAAGTCGAGCGCAAGACCGGCAAGATCACTCCCGAGGAGTACGAAAAAGCCAAAGCCGCCCTCGACCAGACTCTCGACCGCGCACTGAAACGGCAACAGGCATGAAACGGCAAAAGCCAGCGGCCGCCTAAACCCCCCCTTTAACGAGGGTGGTTTGACTGAGAACTGAGAACCGGGAACTGAGAACTGGCCCCTTGAGCCGAACCGCCGTCCAAAACATCTAATAGAACGGACGAGGAAAACAACGAGGCACTTATGAGTAACGTATTCAAAACCACGATCTTGCTGACCGCCATGACCCTGCTGCTCATGCTGGCGGGCCGCGCTTTCGGCGGACAAAACGGAATGCTGATGGCGCTCGCATTCGCCGCAGTCATGAATTTCGTGGCTTACTTTTTCTCCGACAAGATCGCCCTCGCCACCTACCGCGCCCAGCCCGTAAGCCGCGAAGACCTGCCGCGCGTCTATAACATCGTCGAACGCCTGTCGCAAAAAGTCGGCCTGCCGATGCCCAAGGTTTACGTCATCCCCACCGATTCTCCCAACGCCTTCGCCACTGGACGCAATCCAAACCACGCGTCCGTCGCCGTTACCCAGGGCATTCTCGGACTGCTCAACGACGAAGAACTCGAAGGCGTCATCGCGCACGAACTCGGCCATGTGCGCAATCGCGACATCCTGATCAGTTCTATCGCCGCCACTTTGGCCGGAGCGATTACCTGGCTCGCGTCGATCGCCAAGTGGGGAATGATTTTCGGCGGCATGCGCGGCGGCGAACGCGAAGATCGCGGCGGAGGTGGCGGCATCGCGGCCATTGCCATGATTTTCCTCGCCCCATTTGCCGCCATGCTGATCCAGCTTGCCGTTTCGCGCTCGCGCGAGTATGGAGCCGACGATACCGGAGCCCACTGGACCGGCAATCCGTATGCCCTGGCGAGCGCGCTCTCAAAGATTGATGCCTACTCGCGCCGCGTGCCGCTGCTGGCCAGCCCCTCGACTGCGCATCTGTTTATCATGCAACCTTTTCTCGGCGGAATGAGCTTCGGCAATCTCTTCTCTACCCATCCGCCAACCGCGAAACGAATCGAGCGCCTGACGGGACGACCGGCGGAATTGTTTCAAAGATAGTTCTCGATTCCCGGTTGCTCATCAACCAAATGTGCGGTTTTACTGAGAACTGAGAACCGGGAACTGAGAACTGCTTGAGAAATCCCCTGTGACCGCGGTAACTCCTGGCACCCGCAACCTGCATAGTAGAATTTGATCAATGTCCACACAGGCAGCGAGCGCCGCATCGAGCCGCGCGGCTCAACTGGAAAGCTCTCTTCGCACGGTCATCCGCGGCAAAGATGAAGTCCTTCGCCTGGCTTTGGT
>DATEBK010000383.1:0-4914 GCA_035287825.1 Terriglobales bacterium | reverse complement strand
GGCGGACGTCCGGCCGGCGCTCCAGTAATTCCGATGGAAGGCCGGCCGGCACGTTCTGGGGGACGGGCTGTTCGGTAAGCGCGCGTCCGCGAGGAATGGATTGTGGATTTTCACCGAGCAGAACGCTAAGCACGTTTTCCTGCTGTTGAATCTGCCGCTCGAGATCGGGAATCGTTTCCGAGGCGGTATAAACGAGTTGATCCGCTTGGCTCACGTCCAGCCCCGAAGCTCCGCCATGGCTCTCGAGGGTCCGGGTTAGCTGCAGGGATTGTTGTCGCGACGCTAGAGTGCTCTTCGAGATTTCGAGTTGACTGTCGAGCGCGCGAAGCTGGAAATAGGCCGTGGCAACATTAGCGACTAGCGACGAAATTACTGCCCGCTGACCCCATTCGGTCGCAAGTAGCTGGGCGCGAGCTGCCTCGGTTTGTCGACGATATTTTCCCCAGAAGTCCAGATTCCAGATCACCGACAGGTTCAGTTCGCCACCATTGACCTGGTAAGCGGGAAAGAGGCTCGTAACTTTGGCGTTTTGCTGGCTGAAAACGTCCGCCCCGACGTTTGC
The DNA here is from genome assembly GCA_035287825.1 of Terriglobales bacterium. Taxonomy (GTDB): domain Bacteria; phylum Acidobacteriota; class Terriglobia; order Terriglobales; family Acidobacteriaceae; genus Acidiflorens. The sequence continues at coordinate 4,352 of DATEBK010000383.1, read as the reverse complement.
GGAGGGGAGCTGATTGGCGCGGGTAATGCCAACCTGCGCCTGGGCTTCGAGCACGCGGGCGGCGGCGATGCGCACATCATAATTTTGCGCAATGGCAGTGTGGATCAGCTGAGTAAGTACCGGATCCTGATACACCTGCCACCATTGCTCGTTGCCCAGCGATGAGGCTTGGGCGGCCTGTTGCGGAGCAGGTGCCCGGTATTCCTGCGGAATATCCACCGCCGGCCGTTGGTATTTCGGCCCCATCAGACAGCCGGTCATCATCATCAAGCCCAGCGTCGTAACGATTCCTAGCAGTGCAGCTTTCTTCATGGTTTAGTCCCCTTGACCGGGTGCCTCGGCGGGAGTAAGTGGCAATGCTTTTCGCCGCTCAGCGCCTGAGACCTTCTCGACTGCGTAGAAAATCGCGGGAACAAAAAATCTGCCAATAAAGGTCTCGGCAATCATTCCTCCGATGACCGCCGTGCCCATGATTTGGCGCGCTACCGAGCCTGCTCCGGAAGCTGTCCACAGCGGTACGCAGCCGAGAATAAAAGCGAGCGCGGTCATCATGAGAGGCCGGAAGCGAAGCCTCGCCGCAGAGAGCGCTGCGTCCGTGATGGACATGCCGCGTTCGAAATCCTCCTTGGCAAAGGCCACGATGAGAATCGAGTTTTTCGCGGCCAAGCCGATGAGCATTACCAGGCCAATCTGGGCGTAGACATCGTTCTCGATTTGCACCATGTATTGAGGAAGGTAAAGTCCGACTACGAAGCGACGCAGCCAGAGCGCAGCAAGGGCACCGAAGACTGCGACTGGCGTGCTGAGCAGCACGCTGAAAGGCACTGTCCAGCTTTCATAGAGAGCTGCCAGAATCAGGAAAACGAACAGCAGCGAAAGCCCGAAGATAACTGAAGACGGCACTCCTTCGCGTGCCTTTTGCTCCTGGTAGGACATACCGATGTAGTCGAAGCCCATTTCGCGGGGCATGGTTTGGTTGAAAACATCTTCCAGGGCTGCCGTTGCCTGATCGGAGCTATAACCGGGCGCCGCGCTGACATTGATCTGTGCCGACCGGTACTCGTTGTATCGCATAGTGAACTCAGGGCCGTAGCGAGTCTCAAAGTGTGCCAGCGCGGTAAGAGGCACGGTCTGGCCCTGACCGTTGCGGACATAGAATTGTCCGAGATCGTCGGTCGTCGCCCGGTAAGGCGCTTCGGCCTCTACATACACTTGCCAGGTGCGGCCGAAATCGTTGTAGTAATTAACGAACAAGCCGCCCATGTAGGCTTGAATAGTGTTGTAGACGTCGGTCAAGTTCACGCCCTGCTTCAACACCTTGTCCTTGTCAACATTGATGAACTTCTGCGGCACACTCGGGAGAAACGTGGTGGAAATCAAGCCAATCTCAGGGCGCTTGCGAGCAGCCGTCATGAACTTGTTCAGGTTATCCGCAAGAAACTTGACATTGTTGCCGGCGCGATCTTCCAGGGCAAATGTCACGCCGCCGGCAGTACCGACCCCGGGAATCGCGGGTGGTGAGAAAGCGAAGGCCGTGCCTTCAGGAAACTCCCTGAGGTGCTGATTCAAATTCGCCTTGATGGCCTGATATTGTTCGGCCCGGGTTTTGCGGCTCTCCCAAGGGTTCAGGGTTACAAAAAAGAAGCCGTTGTAGCTGGTCCGGACATAACTAAGCAAACTGAAACCGATGACGCTTGTGGTGTACTGAACTCCCGGCGTCTTTGCGAGAATGTCCTCCACTTTTTTCGCAGCTTCGCTTGTCCGCTCCATCGACGCCGAATTTGGGAGCTGCATATTGATATAGAAGTACCCCTGGTCTTCGTCCGGCAGGAAGCTGGTGGGCAAATGTTTGCTAAAGAACCACGCCCCCAAGCCGGCGGCCACAAGCAATACGATTACCACACCAGCCTTGCGAATCAGGTCACCCGAGAGACGGACAAAGCTATCAGTAGAGCGCTCCCAATATTTGTTAAACACGCCAAAAAATTTCCCCAACGGTCCGCGCGTCTTCTTCTTGGGTTTGAGCAGCAATGCCGAAAGTGCAGGGCTGAGCGTGAGAGCGTTAAACGCTGACAACATCACGGAGATAGCGATGGTGACGGCAAATTGCTGATACAGCCTGCCGGTGATGCCGGGAATAAAAGCGGTTGGGACAAATACGGAGGCCAACACGAGGGCGATACCGACAACCGGTCCGGAAAGTTCTGCCATGGCTTTGATGGACGCATCTTTCGGACTCAGTCCTTCCTCGATGTGGTGCTGCACTCCCTCGACAACCACGATGGCGTCATCGACCACCAAGCCAATAGCGAGCACCAACCCGAACATCGAAAGCGTGTTGATCGAAAACCCGAATAGCGGAAAGACGACGAAGGTGCCGATCAGCGAGACCGGCACGGCCAACATGGGGATCAAAGTTGCGCGCCAATCTTGTAAAAAGAGGTAGACCACAAAAATGACCAGCACAATCGCAATTACGAGGGTCTCAAGGATCTCCTTCATGCCTTCTGTGACCGGGAGTGTCTGGTCGAGCGAAACCGTGTAATCGATGTCTTGCGGGAAGCGCTGCTTCATCTGAGCCATGAGCTTCCGAACGCCCTTAACCGTTTGCACAGCATTGGTTCCGGGCAACTGGTAGACGGCAATGATGGCGCTGGGCTTCCCGTTCAGGCGTCCAGCCAGGCTGTAGTCCTGCGTGCCGAGCTCGACCCGGGCCACGTCTCTGACTCGAACGGTCCCCCCATTCGGTGCTTCGCGCACGATGACGTCGCCGAACTGCTCCGGTGAAGTCAGGCGGCCTTGAGCCAGCACGGCATAGGTGAATTGCTGGTTACTCTGAGCCGGCTCACCACCGACCTGCCCGGCTGGATTCACAGTGTTCTGGGCCTGAAGCGCGTTTGCTATGTCCGTGACGGTGATGCCAAGCTTGGCCATTTGGTCAGGCTTCACCCACAGCCTCATCGCGTATTGGCCCGAGCCAAAGATCTGGGTCTGGCCAACGCCGTATAACCGTGCGATCGGGTCGTTGAGATTGATGTAGGCGTAGTTGGCCAGATAGTTCGAGTCGTGCGTGCCATGCGGCGCGTAGAGGGAAATCAGCATGAGCGGAGCAGTGGTCGACTTCTTTAGAGTGATTCCGTAATTGTTCACTTCCGGCGGCAACTGTCCGTTGGCCAACTGCTGACGCGACTGCGTAAGCAACAGATCCGTGTTGGGATCGGTTTTGAGATCAAAGTCGACGAGCAATGTTGTTTGCTGGTTCGCGGTGGCGTTCAGCGAGTACATGTAATTCATGTTGTCCACGCCGCTGACTTGCTGCTCAATGGGTGTGGCAACAGCTTGTTCGAGAGTCTGCGCGTCTGCACCCGGATAGTTGGCTTGTAATCTGATCTCAGGCGGAGCAATCTGCGGGAACTGGGCTACCGGCAAGGTCGCGATTGAGATCGCGCCGACTATAACGGTAAGAGTCGCAATCACGATCGCGACGATGGGCCGTCGAATGAAAAAGTTCGCCATGGCTTAACGGTCCTCCGTTTCTTTTTCTTTGTATGGAGTGGCGTTCACCAGCCCGCCTTCCTTGACTTTGTCTGCTCCAACAGCAGCCACGCGTTCTCCGGGCTTGAGGCCCGAAGTGATCACCCAGAGTGTGCCCACTGTCGGCCCGACTTGTACGGTGCGAAGTTGCGCCCGATTATCGGTGCCGACGACTGTCACCTGATAGCTGCCTTGCTGCTGATTCACCGCCGCCTGCGGCACCAGCAGCGCACCCGTAATGTTTCCCGTTGGCGCCTGAACGCGCGCGTACTGGCCGGGCCTCAATAGATTTCTGGAGTTCGGGAACTCGCCGACAATCTGAATGGTTCCGGTCTGCGTGTTGACCTGGCGATCCGCGAAGATGATTTTGCCCGGATGCGGGTAGACACTTCCATCGGCCAGGGTTAGCCGCAGCGGGATTCGTGAAGCGTGAGTCAGCCAATCCACGCTACCCGGAGCACCCCCGTCCGCCATGCGCAGGTATTCTTGTTCGCTGATGGGGAAATAGACTTTGATCGGACTTACCTGCGAAACCGCGGTGAGCACGGCAGACGGTCCCACCAGATTACCCACCTGCACCGTGTTAATACCGGCGATTCCGTCGATCAGCGAGGTGACCTTTGTGTAACCAAGGTTTATCGCGGCTTGCTCTACTGCGGCCTGGTCTGCCTCGACCGAGGCCTTCGCCGCACGGAGTGCCTGAGTGTCGGTATCGAGCTGACTTTGGGGAATGGCATGAGCGTCCGCTTCGGGAATATCACGCTTCACATTCAGCTCGGCGTTTGCCATTTGCGCTTCGGCTTGTGCAAGTTGGCCTT
>DATEBK010000382.1:0-46449 GCA_035287825.1 Terriglobales bacterium | reverse complement strand
GGGTTTGCCGAGGTTGCCAGATTAGCGATGATGGCGTTTTGCGCTGCCGTGGGACGAAAAATATCAGTGTCGGTGAGCAGCGGAACGGCATTTTGCGCGTTCTGGCGAAGGCCCTCGAAATCGGCAAAGAGAAATGTTTTGTCTTTATAGATGGGGAAACCGAACGTACCGCCGAATTGCTGGCGAGTGAGAGTGTCTTTGACGGGCGAGCCGAAGGTGTCGGGATTGGCGGGATTAAAAACCTCTCCGGGTTGTAAGGCCTGGCTGAAGGAGAAGGGACTGGCGGCGCCAAGAGCATCGTCACGGAAAAATCCGTAGAGGGAGCCGTGAACGTCGTTGGTGCCGGACTTGGTGACGATGTTGACGGAAGCTCCGGTGGCGGAGCCGAGCTCGGCGGCATAGTTGCTGCGGTTGATCTGGAATTCCTGTACATCGTCCTGGCTCACGGTGAGACGGACGCCGCCACTGTCGCCGGAAGTTTCTCCGCCATCGACAGTGATGCTGTTGCCGCGGCCGTTGCTGCCGTAGAAGGACAGACCACTTTGCGGCGTTTGCTTGACGCGGAAATCCTGATCGCCAGCGAGGCGGGTGGAATCGGAGACGCCGGGCGCGAGCAAGGTAAACGTGAGATAGTCGCGCCGGTCAACGGGCAGGTCGGCGATGTACTGCTGGGTGATGCGATCGGCCTGACTGCCGCGTTCGGTTTCAACGACGGGAGGTTGATCGGTGACTTCGACGACGGTCGCAACTTTGGACAAAGTCAATTTGAAGTCGGAAACGACGGTCTGGCCGACGGCAACGGTTACGGCTTTACGGATACCGGTGGCGAAGCCCGTCATTTGCGCGCTGACGTCGTAGGTGGCGGGAGAGAGTCCGGTAACGCGGAACTGGCCGCTGGAGTTGGTGGTGACTGTGCGCCGGAGACCGGTCTGGGTATCGACGATCTCGACGGTCGCCTTGAGCAGAACGCCTCCGGAGGAGTCGGTGACGGTACCGGTGATTTCTCCGGAGGAGCCGACGCCCTGGGCATGAGACGGGAGCGCGAGACAGAGGAAGCAGGCGAGGATTGCGAAAACAACAAACACTCGCGTGAGACAACGTTGTCCAAAATCCATATTTCCCTACCCCAAACTTTCCGTATCGCAGTTTTGACTGACTACAAAATCACTCGCAGGGCGCTACTGTCAGGCATCGAGCTTCGGGCATCAGCCGTCAGCGTCTGCCGCGTTTGGTCCAGTTTTGGTTGGATCATTCCATTGAGGATCAGTCGATTGAAAACGAGCGACTACTTCCCACGCTCCTGCCGCATCAGAGCGCAACGTTTGCATGATGGGCGTGAGGGTATCCGCGATTGCGGAATTCATCAAATGAATTGTTTTGATAATGCTCTATGCTTGTGGCGAATGTCGATTTGGGGGCGATTTTTGGCGAGTAAAGCGCTGCGGAGCGGCTGTTGGCTAGGCGGGTTCTCTGCTGGAGGAGTGGGGCGAGAGAAATTCGAGGATCGCTTTTTGCGAGGCTTCAGGTTGATCGGTGAGAAACAGGTGACTGGCGTGATCGAGGAGGAGGAGTTTCGCTCCGGGAATGCGCGCGGCGATGAGTTGGCCGTTGCCGGGAGGAACGAGGGCATCGGATTTGCCGTGGATGACGAGGGTAGGCGCAGTGATCTGAGCGATGCGGCTGTAGGCTTCCCAGGCGAGAATGCCTTGGAGTTGCGCCATGTAGCCTTCGGGCGTGGGCAGGCAGGACTGGCGAAGGGCCATATCTTCGGCGATTTTTTCTCGCGGCGTCGCCGCATCGTAGATGTAGGGGATGATGGCCTCGCGTGCTTGCGCGAGGGTCATGCCGCGCGAGAACAAAATGTCGATGACTTTACTTTCGGCGCGCACGGCTGAAGGACCGCCGGACGAGGTGCATCCGAGAATGAGGGAGCGCGTTCTGGTGGGATATTGCAGGGCGAACTCCTGGGCGATCATGCCGCCCATGGAGACTCCGAAGACGTGGGCGCGGGCGATGCGGGCGGCGTCGAGAACGGCGGCAGCATCGGAGGCCATGGTCGCGATGGGATAAGGCCCGGGCGGGACAGCGCTTGATCCGACGCCGCGATTGTCGAAGGCGATGGTGCGGAAATGCTGCGCCAGCACGGGGCGAATGCGATGCCATAGAGCCGAGGCATAGCCGAGACCCATGATCAGCAGGAGCGGCGGGGCTTCGGCGCGGGCGGGGCCTGGCTGGGGGGATTGTTCATCCCAGTAGATTTTCACGCCTTGGTTTTCGACGAATGACATTCAGTACCTTAGTTCACCTTTAGCATCAGCTTGCCGGTGTTCTCGCTTTTGAAAAGCTTGAGCAGGGTTTCGGGGAAGGTTGCGATGCCTTCGACGATGTCTTCGCGGGATTTCAGTTTGCCGGCGGCGACCCAGGTTGCCATTTCCGCGAGGGCCTGGGGAAAACGGTCGGCGTAATCCATGACCAGCATGCCTTTCATGCTGGCGCGATTGGTGAGCAACGACATGTAGTTGCGCGGGCCAGTGGCGGGGCCGGTGTTGTTGTACTGGGAGATGGCGCCGCAGATCACGATGCGTGCGTGCATGCGGATGTTGGCGAGCGCGGCCTCAAGAATCGTGCCGCCGACGTTATCGAAATAAACGTCGATTCCGTCGGGGCAATGCTTGCGCAGCGACTGCTTGACATCTTCATTATTGGATTTGTAATCGATGGCGGCATCGAAGCCGAGTTCGTGGACGATGTAGCGGCACTTCTCTGCTCCGCCGGCGATGCCGACGACGCGGCAATTCTTGATTTTGGCGATCTGGCCGGCGAGCGCGCCGACGGCTCCGGCAGCGGCGGAGATGACAACGGTTTCTCCGGGCTGGAGCTGGCCGGTATCGAGCAGAGCGAAATATGCGGTCATGCCAGTCATGCCGAAGACACTGAGAAATTTTGGCAGAGGTGCGAGTTTAGGATCGATCTTGGTGACGCGGCGGCCGTCGGTGAGCGCGTATTCCTGAACGCCGAATGCTCCAGAGACGTGATCGCCAACGGCGAAGCGGGGATTGCGCGATGCGGTGACGACACCGAGGGCAAGAGCGCGCATCACTTCTCCGATGGCGACGGGCGGGATGTAGGAACGTACGTCGTTCATCCACATGCGCATGGCAGGATCGAGCGAGATGTAGAGGATCCGGACGAGGAATTCGCCGTCTTTCGGCTCTGGGAGCGGTTCTTCGGTGAAGGTCCAGTCGGTTGGCTTGGGCATGCCAACGGGACGCGCGGCGAGAAGAAACTTGTGATTAGTTGGGGGCATGATGGCTCCTTCGGTATCGTGCGCGGCTCAGACGGTATAGCGCTCACTTGCCAACAAGCGGACGGCGATCTGACGGCGGAGCGCGATGGAGTTCACAGGATCGTGATTGGCATATTCGCGGACGCGAGAAAGATAGCGGCGCAAGTCGTCGCCGCTTTGGACGGCGGCACTCAGAATGGTGCGAGATGAGAGCTCGACTTTGGCGATGGCGTCTCGCAAGTGGACGGCGCAGGCGTCGGCAGCATTGAGACCCCCGCCGGCGGCGGCGAGTTTGCGAGAGCGGAGCAGGGCGGATTCCATGGCGAAGACCTCCATGATGATGTCGGAGAGGTTCATGACGATCTCCTGTTGCTGCTCGAGTTGGGTACCGAATTTCTGGTGGGCGACGGCGAGCGTGAGGAGCGCGATTTGTTTCGCATTGTGGACGAGGGTCATTTCGGCGTCGGCGGCGTTGCCGGCTGACTTGAGCGGCTGATTGAGTTGTTGGAGGACTTCGCTGGCGGCCTCGAACAGCGGCAGAAGTCCGCGGGCAGCGCGTTTTAGCGGCATGCCGGTGATCACCAGACGATTGATTTCACTGGTGCCTTCAAACAGGCGGTTGATGCGCGCGTCACGGTAGTAGCGTTCGACGGCGTAGTCCTGGTGGTATCCGTAACCGCCGTGGATCTGGACGCCTTCGTCGACAACGTAGTCGAGCATCTCTGCGGCATAGACCTTGACCATGGAGCACTCGGCGGCGAACTCTTCGATGGCCTTCAGTTCCTGGTTCGGATTGTTAGCTGATTCGACGGCGTGCATTTGACTTTCGATCAGTCCGACAACGCGCCACGCCATCGATTCGGCGACGAAGATGCGAATCATCATTTCGGCGAGTTTGTGCTGGATTGCTCCGAACTCAGAAATGGTCGTTCCGAATGCCTTGCGCTGTTTGGCGTATTTGATACTGACGGCCAAGACGTTTTTTGCGGCTCCGACTAACGCGGGGCCGAGTTTGAGACGGCCGATGTTGAGTATGTTGAAGGCGATGACGTGGCCACGGCCAATTTCTCCGAGGACGTTTTCGAGCGGCACGGCGACGTTATCGAGATAAACGGCGGTGGTCGAACTGCCGGTGATTCCCATTTTGTGTTCTTCGGCTCCGCTGCTCACGCCGGGAAAGTTGCGCTCAACGAGAAATGCGGTGAACTTTTCTCCGCCGACTTTCGCAAAGACGGTAAAGAGATCGGCAGCGCCGCCGTTGGTGATCCACATTTTCTGGCCGTTGAGGATGTAGTGCATGCCATCGGGGGCAAGATCGGCGCGGGTGCGAGCGGAAAGCGCGTCCGATCCGGCGAGAGGCTCGGTAAGCGCGTAAGCGGCGAGCAGTTCAACTTTCGCCAGCTTCGGAAGATATTTTCTTTTCTGCTGTTCGTTGCCGAAGTAGACGATGGGCAAGGTACCGATACCGGTATGAGCGGAGTGCCAACCTCCGTAGGAACCGTCGCGACCCATGCGCTCGGCGGTGACCATCAGAGATGGGAGATCCATGGCCATGCCTCCATATTCTTCGGGGATGGCCATGGCGGTGAGGCCGAGGTCGACCGACTTGCGCAGCACAGCCATGGCAGCGCCGGGCTTTTTTTCGCGGATGGCGGGCAGATTCGGTTCGACTTCGTTGGCCCAGAATTCATCGACCATGCGGCCGACGGCGAGATGTTCGTCACTTAGATCTTCAGGCGTGAAGATGTCGTGCGGGGTAGAGTTTTCGATGAGGAACGCAACGCCCTTTGTGGTTTTGCGCGAGATGTCTGTTAATGTCGTCATGACAAACTCCTATGCCACCTTTTGAGATTGAAAATTGTAATTCCTTGAAATCGTGCGAGGGACGCCAGTTTCCGGCGACGGAGTGGTTCGTGGTCACGCAGGAGCGCATCGAGAGGTTTGCCGACGCTACCGAGGACCGGCAATGGATCCACCTGGACGCGGAACGGGCAGGGCGTGAGACGCCATTCGGCGGCAGCATCGCGCACGGGTTCCTGACGCTTTCGCTGCTGCCACATTTTCTGAAGGAGGCGATTCATATTCGTTCGGGACTGGCGATGACGGTCAACTACGGACTGAACAGAGTTCGCTTTCCGTCGACGCTGCGCGCTGGATCGGCGGTGCGGGGCCGGATTACGTTGCTTTCGGTTAAGGAAGCAGTTGGGTTTGTCGATGCCGTTTTTCTTGTTCAAGTTGAGAGTCAGGATGCGAGCGGCGCGGCGGCGGAAAAACCTTGTTGCGTTGCCGAGTGGCTCATCCGCTACTACGCGAAATGAGTGCCTGGTCATATAGTTCCGCTTTCCGCGCAGCGCCATGAGGCGCGCAGCAAGGTGTGGACTTTCGCGGGCAGGGTCGCGAAACGTTCGTCCTGTGTTAGTCCCTGGGCGAAGCGGTAGTAGATTTGCTGAATGATGACGGCAACTTTGAAGCGGGCGAAGGCGAGATAAAAAACCATGCCACGCGGATCACGGCCAGTGGCGGCTGCATAACGCTCGATGAGTTGTAACCGCGTCAGCATGCCGGGCAAGGTGGTAGGCGCGCTGCGAATTTCCTGGAAATCGTTCGGATCTTGCGGATCGGTCCAGTAGGCCAGTGCGGTTCCTAGATCGGAGAGCGGATCGCCGATGGTGCACATTTCCCAATCGAGAACGCCGACGATTTTGGTGGCATCGCTTGGATCGAGCACAACATTGTCGTACTTGTAATCGTTGTGGATGATCGCGGGCTGGTGCGCTTTCTCGAGAATGTCCGGGAGTCGCGCCGTGAGCCAAGTGGAAATGCTTTCGACTTCCGGCAGGTCGTGCGTTTTTGAGTTGTGATAGCGCTCGATCCAGCCAGTGACCTGGCGTTCGAGATAGCCTTGCGGCTTTCCAAGATCAGAAAATCCGATAGCAGCGTAGTCGAGCGAATGCAAGCGCGCCAGGTTGGCGATGAACGCTTCGCTTAATCGCCGCGCAGTCTCCGGCGGAAACGGCACACCGGCGGGCGGATCGCGGCGCAGGATGATTCCGTGAATTGGTTCCATCAGATAGAACGGCGCGCCGAGAATCGACGGATCATCGCAGTAGAGGAGCGCTTTGGGGGCGACGGGATAGGCAGTGTGCAATTTCGAGAGCACGCGATACTCGCGCGACATGTCATGCGCAGAACGGACTTTGCTGCCGAACGGCGGACGGCGCAGAACGAGTTCCCTGCTGCCGAGACGAACAAGGTAGGTGAGGTTCGAGTGGCCGCTGGGAAATTGTTCGACGGATAGGTTGCCCGTGGAGGCGAAGCGCTCTTGTAAGAACGGCTCCAGCCGGGCGATGTCGAGTGCTTCACCGGCCCTCACCATTCCCGCTTGATCACAAAGCGCAACCATAGTTGTAACTCTTTCTATCGGTACGTCAACAAGCCATCGCCATCAAGATGCGGGTACGCGTTGAACGCGCCCAAAGAGAAGCGGTCGCCGGAAGCGAGAAAAGTGCTGAAAGAGGCGTTGAGCGACGCCCAGGTGATCTGCAGCATGTCTTGGGCGGACAGATGCAATGCGCGGCGCATGGCCGCTCCAATCGGGCCGGCAGATGTGAAGATGACAGCGGCCGCGGCGGCGGGAGTGGCGCGAACGACTTCGGCCAGTCCTCGTTCTACGCGCAGGCAGAAATCGGACCACGATTCAATGCCGGGGGCGGTGACGTCTCCTGCGACCCATTTCGCTATTACGGCTTCAAACAGCTTTTGAAATGTTTTGCGGCGATCGAGAGAATCACCGGAGCCTTTCGCGTTTTCAAAAGCGAGACGCATTTCCCGGATCGCGGGATCCACTTGCAGCAGTTGCGGCAGACATTCACGCAAGACGGCTTCCGCTTGATATTCGTCGAAATCGGTCATGATCTTTGGCTCGGGAAAGTCGGCGCCGGCGGCGCGATATGCATCAGCCACGATGCGGGCGGTCTCGCGTTGGCGGACACGCGGGCCGGAGTATGCGCTGGCAAAAACGGTGGCACGGCGCGACCAGTATTCCCCGAGCAACTTCGCTTGCGCTTCGCCGTTGGCGGAAAGCTTGTCATAATCGGCTCCGAGAAAAGAAGCTTGCCCGTGACGCACGAGGACGATGTGGCTCATGCGTTTTGCACTTTCATGCCGCGCTTTCCCCGTGTGCAGATTCAAAGAGTCCGGCGGCGCCCTGGCCGCCACCGACGCACATGGTGACAACTCCGTAGCGAGTTTTGTTGTTGGATCTGCGACGCGCCATTTCATTGGCCAGAGTTCCGACCATGCGCGAGCCGGTCATGCCGAAGGGATGGCCGATGGAGATGGAACCGCCGTTGACATTCATTTTCTCGGGATCGATTTGGAGGCGGTCGCGGCAGTAGATGACTTGAACGGCGAAGGCCTCGTTGAGCTCCCAAAGATCGATGTCGCTCGATTTGAGGCCGGCGCGCTGTAACAATTTTGGAACGGCGAATACGGGGCCGATTCCCATTTCGTCGGGATCGCAGCCGGCGATCTGGAAGCCGCGAAAAATTAATTTGTACGGGATGCCAAGGTGGTCGGCGCGTTGGCGCGACATTACGAGCGTGGCGGATGCGCCGTCGGAAAGCTGGGAAGAATTTCCGGCGGTGACGGTTCCGCTGCCGCTGGTCGTGTCGAAGTGCGGCTTGAGAGCCAGTAGGCCTTGGAGCGTCGTATCGGGGCGATTGCATTCGTCCTTATCGGCGCAGACTTCTTCTTTCGCGATGACTTCGCCGGTTTTTTTATCGAGCGTGGCTCGAATGACGTGCATGGGAGCAATTTCTTTCCCGAAGAAGCCTTCCTGCTGGGCGCGAGCGGTGCGCTGCTGGCTGAGCAGAGCGTATTCGTCTTGCGCCTGACGGCTGATTTTGTAGCGCTTGGCTACGACTTCGGCGGTGTCGCCCATCACCATGTAGACGCCGGGATATTTTTCCAGCAGGCGGGGATTGGGATCGCTGTTGCGCGGCACGAGCGTGATGCTTTCGACGCCGCCGGCGATTATTGCGTCGCTGCCTCCGCTGACGACTTGATACGCGGCCTGCGCGATGGATTGAAGACCGGAAGAGCAGAAGCGGTTGAGAGTGAGGCCGCCGACTGAAGTCGGCAAACCGGCCAGCAGAGCGGCGACTCGTGCGATGTTGTGACCTTGCGGGCCGTGAGGCTGTCCGCAACCGAGAATGACGTCTTCGACTTCGCGGGGATCGAGTTGCGGTGTTTTGCGCAGCACATCTTGAATGCAATGCGCGGCGAGTTCTTCGGGACGCGTCAGGTTGAATGATCCGCGAAATGATTTGGCTAGCGCGGTACGCGAACTGGTTACGATGACTGCTTCTCTCATCAGCTCCTCAACTTCTGTGTGTCAAAATCAACTGAGAACCCAGCTTCGCACCGGTGGTTAGGCGGCCACGAGCTGCTCTTTGTCAAACTCGGCGAATGTTTTGCCAGCTTCGGCCAACGTTTCAATAGAGGTGCGGGCGCCCAGATTTCTCCGTGCTGCTGCTGAAACTCGCAAACGCGCTGATAAACCTTCGACAATCCCACCGTGTCGGCATACCACATCGGACCACCGCGGTAGGCGGGAAATCCGTAACCGTTGAGATAGATGATGTCGATGTCGACGGCGCGCAGTGCGTAGCCCTCTTCGAGAATTCGCGCGCCTTCGTTGACGAGCGCATATGTGCAGCGATCAACGATCTCATCGGAGGAAATCTGGCGTTGCGGGATGCCGGCATCGGCGCTCCACTTTCGAATTAGCGCAATGACCTCGGGATCGGCGACCGGACGCCGGTTTTCGTCGTAGCGATACCAGCCTTTCGAGGTCTTCTGGCCGTAGCGGCCGAGTTCGCAAAGGCGGTCTTCTGCGAAGGGCTGCCGGATTCCTGGTTTTTCGAGGTGACGATATTCTTTGCGAATACGCCAACCTACATCGAGACCTGCGAGATCTCCGGTGGCGAGCGGCCCCATGGCATTACCAAATGCGACCAGCGCTTGATCGACAGCTTCGATGTCGGCCCCTTCTTCGATGAGGAATTGCGCTTCGCGGCGATAGGGGCCGAACATGCGATTGCCGACGAAGCCGCGACAGTTGCCGACCAGCACGCCTATCTTGCCGAGTTTCTTTGAGAGCTGCATACAAGTGGCAATAACTTCTTTGCTGGTCTTTTTTCCACGAACGATTTCGAGCAGGCGCATGACATTGGCGGGACTGAAGAAGTGCGTTCCAATCACAGATTCGGGCCGAGATGTGGCAGCGGCGATTTCGTCAATGTTGAGAGTCGAGGTGTTGCTGGCGAGAATCGCTCCGGGGCGGCAGGCGCGGTCGAGTTCAGCGAAAACTTCTTTCTTGAGGGCCATGCCTTCGAATACGGCTTCCACCACCATGTCTACGCTGGAAAACGCATCGTAGCTTTGGACAGGGGTGATCATTTGCAGGCGTTCATCGACGAATGCTTGAGTGAAGCGTCCACGCTCGACTGAGGTCGCGTAGTTCTTACGAATTTTTGCGATTCCGGCTGCGAGCGCGGCTTCGTCAACGTCTTTCAGCAGTACAGGAATGCCGGCATTGGCGAAGACCATGGCGATACCTCCGCCCATGGTTCCGGAGCCGACAACCGCCGCACGATTCACGGGCAGAGTCGGAGTTTCTTTGGGGACGTCAGGAATCTTCGCGACTTCGCGCTCGCCGAAGAAAACGTGAATGAGCGCTTTCGATTGATCGGAGAAAAGACATTCGGTGAAAAGCTTCGCCTCAGCCTGGCAGCCTTCGTCGAATGACAACCTGGTTCCGGCTTCGATGGCATCGATGGCGGCAAGCGGAGCTTTTAATCCACGTTGCTTTTTGGCAGCAACGGAGCGTGCCGCAGCGAAGATGGCGGCGTTCTCGGTGGGAGTTCCGAGCTTGGCGGTACGCTCGCGGGTTTTGGGAGCGGGTTTGCCAGCGACATCATGGGCGAAAGATATTGCTCCGGTAAGAAGGTCGCCTTCGATAAGCTGGTCGATGAGGCCGAGCTCAGCGGCATCACGCGCGGAAACGGGCTTGCCCTCGGCACACATTTCGACTGCTTTGGCTAAACCGACGAGGCGCGGGAGGCGCTGGGTCCCGCCGGCTCCGGGAATGATGCCGAGTTTGACTTCGGGCTGGCCGACTTGCGCCGTGGGTGACGCTACGCGGTAGTGGCCGGCCATGGCGAGTTCCAGGCCGCCACCGAATGCGCTTCCGTGAATCGCCATGACGATGGGTTTGGCGCTATCTTCGATGCGAAGCAGCAGAGGAAGCAAAGTTGCGCGGCGCGCTCCAGCGGCGGTCATCTTGACGAATTCCTTGATATCGGCTCCGGCAACGAACGTGCGGCCCGCGCCGATTACGACGGCGGCTTTGACGGCGGGGTCGGCATTGATCTCGTCGATTGCCGCCGAGATGGCCTCAGGAACGCCGGGGCTGAGCGCGTTCACGGGCGGGTTATCGATGGTGATGATGGCGATGCCGTTATTTTTCTCACTCTCACTATCGTTCTGATTCGCTCGGGTGACTTTTACTAAATTATTCATAGGGGAGTTTCCACCTGATACTTTTTTCTCAGCTCTCGTTTAAGGACTTTTCCGGTAGCGGTTTTGGGCAAGCTGTCACAGAATTCAATCGATTGTGGACACTTGTAGTGGGCGAGACGCGCGCGGCAAAATTCAATCAGATCCACTTCGTTGAGTTTGCATCCCGGTTTGGCTACGACGATCGCCTTCGGTGCTTCGCCCCACTTCTGGTGAGACACGGGAATCACGGCCGCTTCGAAAACTTCGGGATGCGATGCCAGAACTTTTTCAACGTCGAGTGAAGAAATATTTTCTCCGCCGCTCACGATGATATCTTTCTTGCGATCGACGATGCGGATGTATCCATTTGGCTCGATCACGGCCATGTCGCCAGTGTGAAACCAGCCGCCCCGCAAGGCTTCCGCGGTGGCTTCGGGCTGGCCCCAGTAGCCGGCCATCACACCGTCACTGCGGGCGATGATTTCTCCCATGGTGACACCGTCGCGCGGAATATCGTTGTCGTCAGCGTCGACTACGCGCAGCTCGGAGCCGGGGTAGGCGTAGCCAGTCATAGCCTGGATCGCCTGTTCTTCCTCGAGCGTGCCGTGCATGCCGGGCTTTAATTCGGCAGTGGCGAGCGAGGGCGAACACTCGGTGAGGCCGTAGCCAGAAAAACATTTGAAGCCGAGCTTTTCTTCGACCTCGCGGATCAACGTCGGAGAAGAGGCCGCTCCACCAATCACGGACCACTCCACACTGCTGAGATCGTATTTGGAGCGCGCGGGCGAATTGATGAGCACCATGGCCATGATGGGGACAAGACTCAGCGCGCTGACTTTTTCCGCTTGCACGAGACGAAATACTTCTTCGGGCAGGAAGCGCGGGAGCATGACGTGCGTTCCGCCAACAGAGGTGATGGTGTGGGCCGCTCCCCAGCCGTTGGCGTGAAAGAGCGGGATGGTGTGCATTAGCACGTTCTCGTAGCGAGTGTGGTGATAGATGGCGAGATTGAGGGCGTGGAGATAGACGTTGCGGTGCGTAAGCATCACGCCTTTTGGACTGGCGCTGGTCCCACTGGTGTAGAAAATTTCGGCCACGGCATTTTCGTCGAACACCATCAAGTCTTCGCGGAAGGACGCGGCAGAGGCGAGCATTTGTTCGTAGGTTTGAGCGGAAAGCCATGGCGCTGGCGGAGTTCCATCCAACAGGTGAAACTTGCGGACGGTGCGAAGATCATGGCGGAAGGAATCGACGAGGCCGGCGAACTCTTCTTCGAGGAAGAGCATGGTTGCGCCCGAATCGTTGAGGATGTAGGTGAGCTCGGCTCCGTTGAGACGAATGTTGAGCGGGAGCAAAATGCAGCCGGCCTCGAGAACCCCATAATAAGCTTCGAGCAGGCGATGGCAATTCAGGCTGAGAAAGGCGATGCGATCGCCGGGCTTCACGCCTGCGGAACGCAATGCTCCAGCGAGGCGGCTAACGCGATCGGCAAACTCTGAGTAGGTAAAGCGGTGCTCGCCGCATACGACGGCCGTTTTGCGGGGGAACTGCTGCTCCGCGTAACGGAGGAAACGGACGGGAGTGAGTGGCAGATTCATGTCAAGCAATAATTTATTACCAAGCTGTCTGTCCGCCATCGACCACCAGCACGTGGCCGGTCACGTAGGACGATGCGTTGGAGGCGAGAAATATCGCGGCTCCTTTTAAATCGTGATCGCTGCCGAAGCGTCCTAAAGGAATCTTCGAGAGCAGAGAATCTTTGCGGTGCTCGATGACCCACTCTGACATGTGGGTGGGAAACCAGCCGGGCGCGATAGCATTCACCTGAATGTTATGCTGCGCCCATTTGCACGCGAGGTCTTTGGTGAAGGCGATCACGCCGCCTTTGCTGGCATGGTAGCCGATGGCCTGTAGTTCGGCGGACCCTCCGCCTAAACCCGCTACGGAGGCGATGTTGATGATCTTGCCTGATTTTTGCGCGGTCATGGGTTTGGCGACGGCCTGGCAAAAGAGAAACGTGCCGGTCAGGTTGGTGGAGAGGACTTTATCCCACTGATCGAGGGTCATCTCTTCGATTGGAGCTCCCCAGGACACGCCCGCATTGTTGATGAGGATGTCGATGCGGCCAAATCTTGCGAGCGTCTTTTCCACGACGTCGTCGATTGACGATTTGTCTTTGACGTCGCATCCGAGCGCCAACACCTCTACGCCGAGACGGCGCAACGATTCGGCTGCCGCTTCGCAGCGTTCTTTCTTTCGAGCGCAGAGCACGAGATTCGCGCCCATTTCGGCCAAACCCTCGGCCATCTGACGCCCAAGTCCCATTGAGCCGCCGGAGACGATGGCGACACGGCCAGTCAAATCGAAAAGTTGTTTGGCATCCACCTTGAGAAGCGCTTTCCCCACGACGTGGTATCAGGCAAACGCGATAGTTAATATCATAATAGAGTCACTAACGTCAACGAACGCCGACTGCTTACATCCGAAGAATGACGCGGCCCGAGATTTCTCCGCGGGCCAACTGCTCGAGAACTTGCTGGACATCTGCCAGAGGACGCGTTGCGACCTGACAATGAATAGTTCCGGCTGCGCCCATCTCCAGAACTTCGCGCAGGTCTTCGCGCGTACCGACGGCGGAGGCTTTGATGTGAATTTCGCCGGCGGCCATCATGATCGGCGGAAATGAAATTTCTTTTGCGGGCAAGCCAACCACGAGAAGCGCGCCTGTTGGCCGTACACAGTAGAACGCCATATCGTAGGCGGATTTGGCAGCGGAGGTAACGATGGCAACATGCATTCCTCCGGCGCGGCGGATTTCTTTTACGACCTCAGAGGTCGTGGCGTTCAGGGTGCGAGTGGCGCCGAGCGATTTCGCGAGGGCGAGTTTCTCTTCAGAAATATCGATGGCAGTGACTTCTGCGCCGGCGGCGCGACCGATCTGGACGGCGATGTGGCCGAGTCCTCCAATGCCGAAGACGGCCAAGCACTGGCCAGAACGAAGCTTGGCCTGCTTCAACGCGCGATGGACGGTCACTCCCGCGCACAGCAGAGGGGCGGCCTGCTCGGAGGAAAGCGCGTCAGGAATTCTGACAGCGTGACTGGCGGGAGACTTGGCAAACTCCGCATAGCCGCCATCGACCATGACTCCGGTGATGCGCTGGCGGGTGCATAGGTTTTCATTGCCTTCTCGGCAAAACTCACATTGGCCGCAGGTAAATTGCAGCCAAGGCACGCCGACGCGGTCGCCTACTTTGAGAGTTTCGACGGCTGCGCCACATTCGACGACGCGACCCACGATTTCGTGTCCGAGAATCAGCGGCTTTTTTACAATCCCGGCAAATTGCGCCCAATCGCCGTCGGCGACATGGAGATCGGAATGACAGACTCCGCAGACTTCGACCTGGATCAAGACTTCATCGGCGGCGATCTGTGGACGCGGGACTTCTTCGATCGATAGCGGGGTCTTGAATGCGTGCAGAACAGCGGCTTTCATCGGAATCGCAATTTTCTCCAAGAATTTTGACACAAGAGTTCTTACGGTCGAATGCCGCACATAAAAAAGTCGACGGCGCTGCGCACGCGGTCTGTGAGTTTGTGTGGACCGGTGAGATCGACGGCCCACTGGCGCACGACCGTGCTGTAGAGGCCTTCCATGAATTCGGCGAGATGCACGACGGGGAACGCGCGTGTCACTTCGCCGCGCTTCTGGCCCTGGGTGAGAATTTCGCGGAGCAGGCTGACGGCAGCTTCTTCGTGATCGCGCAGTTCGGCGGAGCGAACTGGATCCATTGCGCCCGACAAAACTACCGCCTGCCACAGTTGCCGATCGGCTTCAACTTCTCGCGCCATAGTTACGTAGAGTCGGCGCAGGCGCTCGCCGGTGCGCTCTTTGCTTAAAAGCTCGGAACGCAGCCGGTCACAGATGCAGGCGTAGCCGCGTTCTCCGACTTCGCGCAAGACCGCGTCTTTGCTGGGGAAATAGCGAAAGAACGTGGGTTGACTGATTTCGAGGACGTGCACGATATCGTCGATGCGTGTGGCTTCATAGCCGCGCTTGCGAAACAGCTTGATCGAAGTGTCGATGATCTGCTGGCGCAGGCGGGCTTTTTTGCGTTCGCGCAGACCGACTTCGAACTTCGCGTCGACGTTATTATGGACGGCTTCCGCGGCCGAGCTCCGGGTCGCGAGCATAGCGGGCATGGATTATCCCTCCGGCATCGATTGACGGCAAGCGGTAAATTGGCTGCGCCAATAAATGTGAGGGTAACTATAACAAAAGAGCGACTAACGTGAAAAGGCAAGCGTCCGGAGCCTGATGAAGACCGGCTGGCGGTTGCGACTATTGCTGCCAACCGCCTCCGAGGGCACGGTAGATTTGCACCAGGCTTTGGTATTCGTCGCCACGCGACTGGGCGAGCGTCAGTTCAGCGGAGAAGAGCGAGCGTTGACCATCCAGCACTTCGAGGTAGGTGGTCGTGCCTCCTTTATAGCGCAGGTTCGAGAGGCGGACCGACTCCTGCAAATCGGCCACTGATTGCTGGTTGCGCAGGCGGACTTCGTGAAGTTTCTGATATCCGATCAGGGCGTCGGAGACATCTCCGAAAGCGTGCTGGATGGCCTGCTTGTAGGCGATGACTGCCTGCTTCTGCTCGGACTCGGCGAGGTGAAGATTGCCGCGCAGCGCGCCGCCGGTGAAAATCGGCTGAGTGACGGTTGCGCCGTAAGTCCAGATGCCGAGTTGAGAACTCATCATGCTGGTGAACAGGCTGCTGCGTCCGAATGCGCCACCGCCCGACCCGGTCAGCGAGATTTGAGGAAAGAACTGGGCCTTGGCGACGCCGATTTCCGCGTTGGCAGCGATCAGTTCCTGCTCAGCTTCGCGAATATCGGGGCGACGCTCGAGGATGGAAGACGGAAGACCGGGGGGCACTTCAGGCGGAAGGTTTTGCTCGACGAGAGGAAGGCCTCGCGCGACATCCTGCGGGTAATTACCGACGAGGATGCTGATGGCGTTTTCCACCTGCGCGATTTGGCGCTCGAGATCAGGGACCTGGGCATTCGCGGTATCGAGTACTTGCTGGGACTGCAGCACATCCAGCTTTGTGGCGACGCCGTGGTCGAGGCGCAGGTTGGTGAGCTTGACGGAATCAATCTGAGTATTCACGGTGTCATGGGCGATCTGAAGTTGCAGATCGAGTTGCAGCAGAGTGAAGTAGGCGCTGGCAACGTCGCTGACGACGGTGAGTACGACGGTTTGGCGGGCTGCCTCGGTCGCGAGAAGTTGGGCGCGTGCAGCTTCATTTGCGCGGCGGAGGCGGCCGAAGAAATCCAACTGGAATGCGGCGTCGGCTGTCAGGCCGAGAAAGTTGTACTTGGACTGGGTCGAGTAATCTTTGCCGCCACCGAAATCGGCGTTGCCTTGCACCTGCGGAAACAGGCTGGAACGAGTGATCGCGAGTTGGGCACGAGCGGCATTGATGCGCTCGGTAGCAAGCTGCAAATCGTAATTTTGTTTGAGCGCGGTGCGAATCAACTCCTGCAGCTTGGGATCCTGAAAGACTTGCCACCAGGGAAGGTCGGCATAAGAAGCGGTCTGGGCCTGAAGTTGGGGATTTTCCGCGAGATCGCGATAGGCTGCCGGGGGTTGAAGAGCTGGACGATGGTAATTCGGTCCGACCTTACAGCCGAGCAGAATCAAAGCCAAGATCGCCAGCAACGTCGCCATCAGAAAGTTTGCAGGTTTCATACTGCGCGAACTCCGGGCGCGCGAACTCCAGGCGCGCGAACTCCAGGCGCGCGAACTCGAGGTGCGCGAAGCCCACTCGTGTTTTTTCCCGAGCGTTGGATTTCGAAGCATATCAATCTCCCGGCGCCGGGGCAGGCGCTGCCGGCAACGGTCCGGAAGCAGGCTCTTTGCCCGCACCTGACCACTTCTCCACCAGATAAAAAATTCCGGGGACGAAGAAGATTCCGATGGCGCTGGCGGCAATCATGCCGCCGATCACCGCCGTTCCCATGATCTGACGCGAGACTGCGCCGGCGCCGGAGGCGGTCCACAGGGGCACGCATCCGAGGATAAACGCGAACGACGTCATGAGAATCGGCCGCAGGCGAAGCCTGGCGCCTTCGAGCGCCGCGTCAGCCAAAGGCTTGCCGTGCTCGTATTCGTCCTTGGCAAACTCCACGATGAGAATCGCGTTCTTGGCGGCGAGGCCGATCAAGACGATGAGTCCGATCTGCGAATAGATGTCGCTCTCGATTTGAACCATATAAGGAGGCAACAAGGCGTTCAGAATGACGCGCCGGAGCCAGAGAATGAAGAACGCTCCGAAGATCGCAACCGGCGTGCTCAGCAACACGCTGAATGGCAAGGACCAACTTTCATAGAGCGCGGAAAGAATCAAAAAGACAAACAACAGCGAAAGTCCGAAGACCACCGCAGGCGGAACGCCCTGGCGAGCTTTCTGCTCCTGAAACGAAATACCGGAGTAATCGAATCCCATCTCGCGCGGCATGGTTTGCTTAAAGACATCTTCGAGCGCATCGGTCGCCTGCTCGGCGCTGAAGCCGGGAGCGGCGGCACCGTTGATTTGAGCGGAACGGAATTCGTTGAAGCGCAGGGTGAATTCCGGGCCGAGGCGCGATTTAACGGTGGCCAGCGTTGAAAGCGGAACATTTTCTCCCTTGTTATTGCGAACGTAGAACTGTCCCACGTTTTCGGCATTCGCGCGGTCTTCGCCCTCGGCTTCGATATAAACCTGCCACTGCCGGCCGAAGCGATTGAAGTAATTAATGAAATAGCCACCCATGAACGCCTGAATCGTGCGGTAGACATCGTTGAGGCTCACACCCTGTTTCAGAACTTTGTCGCGGTCAACATCAACAAATTTCTGGGGGACATTAGGCAAGAACGTGGTACTGAGGCTGGCGATTTCCGGCCGCTTGCGAGCCGCTTCGAGAAAGGTGTTGAGGTTTTTGGCGAGGAACTGAATATCGCCGCCGGAACGGTCTTCGAGCATGAAGGTGAAACCACCGGAGGTACCGACCCCAGGTATGGCGGGCGGCGAAAAGCCGAAGACCACAGCTTCCGGCAACTTGGCGAACTCCTGGTTCAAATGCACCTTGAGCGACTGAAATTGCTCGGCCCTTGCTTTCCGTTCGTCCCACGGTTTGAAGGTGACAAAATAGGTGGCGTTGTAACTGGTACGGACGAAACTGAGCAAACTAAACCCGATGAAGCCGGTGCAGTATTGGACACCCGGCGTCTTCATGATGATTTGTTCCACCTGTTTCGAAACCGCAGTCGTGCGTTCGAGGGAGGCGCCATTGGGCAGTTGCACGTTAACGTAGGCGTAACCCTGATCTTCGTCCGGGAGAAAACTGGATGGCACGCGGTTGGCAAAAAACCCTGCCGCCACGCCAAAAACAACGAGCAGTACAACGATTACGGCGCCTTTGCGGAGCAGCACACCGCTCCAACGAACATATCCGTCGGTGGCCCGGTCGAAGATCCGGTTGAACCAATCGAAGAATCTGCGCAACAGTCCATGGCTTTCTTCTTTCGGCCGAAGCAGCAGCGCAGCCAGCGCGGGGCTGAGCGTAAGAGCATTGAAGGCAGAGAGAAGGACGGAAATGGCAATAGTGACGGCAAACTGCTGATAGAGTCTGCCGGTGATTCCTGGAATGAAAGCCGTTGGAACGAAGACAGCGGAAAGAACCAGGGCGATGCCGACCACCGGGCCGGAAAGTTCTTCCATGGCTTTCAACGCCGCGTCCTTCGGCGTCATGCCCTCTTCGATATGACGTTCCACGCCTTCGACCACGACGATCGCGTCGTCGACGACAAGGCCGATTGCCAGTACCAGGCCAAACAAAGAAAGCGTATTGATGGAAAAACCGAACAACGGAAAAAGTACGAACGTGCCGATCAGCGAAACGGGCACGGCAAGAAGCGGGATCAGCGTGGCACGCCAGCCTTGAAGGAAGATATAGACAACGAGAATCACCAGCGCCAGGGCGATCAAGAGGGTCACGACAATTTCCTTGATACCTTGTGTGACTGCGCGCGTGGTGTCGAGCGACACGACAAAATCGAGGTCCTCGGGAAAGCGCTGCTTCATCTGCGTCATGAGTTTCTGGACGCCGGCGGCCGCATCCACGGCATTCGAGCCCGGCAGCTGGTAGCAGGCGACGACGGCGCTCGGCTTTCCATTAAAACGGCCAGCGGTGCTGTAGTCCTGAGATCCCAGCTCGATGCGGGCCAAGTCGCGCACTCGAACGATGCCTCCGTCAGGGGTCTCGCGCACCACGATCTGTCCGAATTGTTCGGGCGTGAGCAGGCGGCCCTGCGCCAGAACCGTGTAGGTAAATTCCTGGCCTTTGGGGGCTGGCTCGCCTCCCGCCTTGCCCGCGGGGTTCACGGTATTTTGGGCCTGGATGGCGCTGACGATTTCCGGGACCGTGATTCCGAGTTTGGCCAAGGTGTCGGGTTTCACCCACATCCGCATCGCGTACTGGCCGGCACCGAATACCTGAACCTGGCCGATGCCCGGTGAACGGGAGAGCGGATCGGCCAAATTGATGTAGGCATAGTTCGCTAGAAACGTCGCATCGTAGGTGGAGTGCGGTGAGTAGACGGAAACCAGCAGGAGCGGAGCGGTAACGGACTTTCGAACCGTGACTCCGTAATTGGTAACGTCAAGCGGAAGCTGAGAAGCGGCCTGGGTTTCACGCGATTGAGCAAGAATAAAATCGGTGTTGGGATCGGTTTTTATGTCGAAGTCGACAATCAGCGTGCTGCTGGAGTTGGCCGTGGCATTCAGCGAATACATGTAGTTCATGTTGTCCACGCCATTCATCTGCTGCTCGATGGGAGTGGCAACGGCTTGCTCCAGGGTCTGAGCATCGGCGCCGACGTAAGTGGAGAGGACCTGGATCTCGGGCGGGGCAATGGCGGGAAACTGTGCGATGGGCAAAGTGAGGATCGTCAAGGTGCCCACCAGCACCATGACGATGGAAATCACCATGGCGACGATGGGGCGATTGATGAAAAACTTTGACATCGGGCTAGTCTCCCTTCGTCTGGGTGACAAACGGCTTGGGGTTCACGTGCGCGCCCGCGCGTACTTTCTGGACGCCCTCGGCAACGATGCGGTCACCACGGTTCAGGCCGTCGGCGATCACCCAGTCTTTGCCAACCTGGTCGCCGACGGTGACGGTACGAATGCTGACTTTGTTTTCGCTATCGACGACAGCCACCTGGTATCCGCCCTGCAGTTCTGAGACCGCGCGCTGCGGCACGACCAGCGCATCTTTCTGCAGACGGATCACGGCACGCACTTTGGCGTAACCTCCGGGCCGAAGAACGTTTCCCGGATTGGGGAACAACCCGGCAATGCGAATTGCACCGGTGCTCTCGTTGACCTGGCGGTCGGCAAAATAGAAGGTTCCGTCGTGGGGATAGATGGAGCCATCGGCCAGAGTCAGTTGAAGGCGAAGATTCTTGTCGGCCTCAAGACGAGTAGCGTCGGTGGGAAAGCGCTTGCGCCACGCGAGATATTGAGGCTCGCTGACGGTGAAATAAACTTTGATAGGCTCGACAGTAGAAACCGAGGTGACGGGGCCGCTGCTGGGACTGACCAGAGCGCCCACCTGAAGTTGGGCTTGTCCGGCGATGCCGTCGATGGGCGCAACGAGCCGGGTAAAGCTGAGATTGATCTTTGCCGTTTCAACTGTGGCTGCATAGGTCTGAATCTGGGCCTTGGCGGTTTGGACCGTGGCTATAGCGGCGAGATTGTTCTGGACGGCGTTGTCAAGATCCTGTTGGCTGGCAGCCTGCTCTTTTGCCAGCGGCGTGTAACGGTTGACATCGAGCTCGGTGCGGCGCTGGACGGCTTCGGCATTGGCGAGTTGTGCGGTCGCTTGCGCTAGCTGCCCTTGAGCCTGGTCGAGCACGGCTTGAAACGGACGCGGGTCGATCTGGAACAGAAGCTGACCCTTCTTGACATACGCGCCTTCCTGATATCCCTGCTCAAGCAGGTAGCCTGAAACTTGCGCGCGAACATCGGCGTTGACGAGTCCGTCGAAAGTGCCGATCCACTCCCCATAAATCGGAACGTCTTTCTGTTCGACCTGCAGGACTTCGACAAGTGGCGTGCCAGACTGCGCCCCTGATGCATGCTTTGACGGAAGCACGGCAGCAACGATCGCGCCGACCACGATCAAGCAAAGCACTACTCCGATTACGACCTTGTGTTTCGATAGAGAGTGCATCTTCCACCTCGGTGTACCTGCCTTGCCATCGCAATCGAGATAGCAATCCCCGCATCGCTCGTGCCAAATGTTCAGGTACGGCATTTTACACGGGCGGTCGACCTAAGTGCGGATGCCAATGATCTCTCAGGCGTTGGACAATATCAAGCCCAGTACTGGTGAATGGCAGCACTCTTCAAGTCTGATGGCCTCTCTGACGTTCCCTCGCATCAGCGTGGTCTTGTCTGGCCAGCTTCTGAGCTAACTGGCGAGAGCCACGCGGTCGAGCATACTCAATTTGTCGGCATCGATGCGCAGGTCAGCCGCTGCCACATTTTCTTCGAGGTGTTCGACTTTGGAAGTTCCGGGAATGGGCAGGATGACCGGAGACCGCGCCAGCAGCCAGGCGAGGGCCACCTGTGAGGGTGAAACCTTCCATTGCGCCGCCAAGCTTCGAAGTGGGCTGTCTGCTCCGGATACTTTGCCGGCTGCCAGCGGGAACCAGGGGATGAAGGCCATCTTCTGCGTCTCACAGTACTCCAAAACATCTTCGGATCCACGGTCGGCCACGCTGTAACGATTCTGGACGCTGACAATGGGAGCAATGGTCTGCGCGTGCTGAATCTGTTTCACGCTAACTTCGGATAAGCCGATGTGCTTGATTTTTCCTTGAGCTTGAAGATCTTTGAGAGCGCCGAGCTGATCTTCAGCAGGAACTTTGGTGTCGATGCGATGCAACTGATAAACATCGATACGATCGAGGCGTAACCGCCGCAGGCTGCCTTCGCAGGCCGATCTCAGATGCTCGGGCTTTCCGTTTTCAACCCATCGATTGGGCCCCGGCCGATCAAAACCCGCCTTGGTTGCGATGACCAGATTGGCGGGATAGGGATGCAAGGCTTGGGCGATGATTTCTTCGCTGATATGAGGACCATAGGAATCAGCGGTGTCGATGAAATTGATTCCCAACTCGACGGCTCGCTGCAAGACGCGAATGGCCTCGGCGCGGTTGGCGGGTTCACCCCAGACTCCGTCTCCGGTGATGCGCATGGCGCCGAATCCCAGGCGGGTAACGCGTAGATCGTTTCCGATGAGAAATTCGCCAGCACTCTTGGCGAGATGCGATACATGTTCGGTAATGGGTTTGGTGGTTTTCATCTTTTCCTCCATTTCTACTCTCTACTCCATGCGACTTCGATGCCGGAAACTCGAAGTCGGATTTTGGAAACTTAATGAATCGGTCGGTTTGGCTGGCGGCAAGGAGCAGTGCTAGACTTCGCCCATGGCTAACAAAAGAAAACCTGCCAAGAAGACGAAGAAGTCCAAGAAACCGGCGGCGCGTAAGGTAAAGGGTATCAAGAAGGCGACGCCGAAAAAGAAAGCTGCGAAGAAGCCGGCGAAGAAGCGGATCATTGCGAAAAAACGCACGGCTCCAAAGAAGGTCGTGAAGAAGGCAGCGCAGAAGAAAGCTGCGAGTACGAAGAAGCAGAGGGGCGACGCAGAATTCGACCTGGAGCTTCCGGCGCGGCGGTCAACCGAAGAATCAGGAGATTTGCAGGGCTTGTCTAACACCGAAAGCGCGGATTCGGAGAGCGTTGACGAATTGGTGGAAGAAGGAAACGCATTCGAAGCCGGAGTGGTGGGAGGCGTTGAGGATGCCGACGAACACGACGAGAGAGAAGTACACACGCATGAAGTGCCCGAAGACGACGTCCCCGAGGAATATCTGGATGAGGAGTAGGAATTCGGCGCCACTTTCGGATGACACGTTCAAAATCTGACCGATGATCGGCGAAACCATTTCGCACTACCGCATCGTCGAAAAGCTGGGCGGCGGCGGCATGGGCGTTGTCTACAAAGCCGAAGACACGTCACTGGGGCGCTTTGTCGCGCTGAAATTTCTGCCGGACGATGTCGCGCAAGATGCACAGGCGCTGGAACGCTTTCGCCGCGAAGCCCGCGCCGCCTCGGCGCTGAACCATCCGAATATTTGCACAATTTACGAGATTGGCGAGTACGGTCCAGCGGAGAAGGCGAGGCGTTTCATCGCCATGGAATATCTGGACGGCATGACGCTGAAGCACATGGTCATGGGCCGTCCCATGGATAGCGAGACGCTGCTCGCGCTGGCAATTGAGATTGCGGACGCGCTCGACGCAGCGCACGCGGAAGGAATTATCCACCGCGACATCAAGCCCGCAAATATATTTGTGACCAAGCGGGGCCACGCCAAGGTTCTCGATTTTGGCCTGGCGAAGGTTGCCGACGCGCGGGGCTCATCGAAGGACACTCTGGGATCGACGCAGGGAGCCGCTCTGACGATGGACACGGCCCACCTTACCAGTCCGGGCACCATGGTCGGCACGGTCGCCTATATGTCGCCGGAGCAAGTTCGGGCGCGCGAGCTCGATGCCCGCACTGACTTGTTTTCTTTCGGCGCGGTGCTGTATGAGATGGCGACCGGCGACGTGCCTTTCCGCGGAGAAAGCTCGGCGGTCATTTGCGAAGCCATCATGAATCGCCCGCCGGTCGCAGTGGTGCGGCTGAACCGGGATGTCCCGGCCAAACTGGAAGACATCATCAACAAGGCGCTGGAGAAAGACCGCAACTTGCGTTACCAGCACGCATCTGAAATGCGGAGCGACCTGCAACGGCTGAAGCGCGACACGGACACTTCACGAACACTGACTGCTGTCGCAGGCGGCGAAAACGAAGTATCCGGAAGCTCGATTGCCGCGGCTAGTGGAGCGGCGAGTTCGGCTACGCATCGCGCACCAAGCACTTCCAGCGCGGTTGCAACTCCAGCACGAAAGATCTCTTATGGGATGATCGCTGGGCTGGTCGCGGCGATCGCATTGGTCGCAGTGGGCATTTTCTACTGGCAGTCATTGTTCCCGCAGTCGCGGCAACATGCGGATCGGGCGAAAGGCTCGGCTGCGCCGACCACGGTTGCAGTTCTTCCGTTTCAGAATGTCGGCGGCGATAAGGCGGTCGATTTTCTCAGTCTCGCTATGCCGGACGAAATCGCGACGGCGCTGAGCTATGTGCATACACTGTCGATCCGTCCTTTTGCAACGACTAGCAAGTACGCGGCCGCGGGCCTTGACCTGCAGCAGGCGGGACGCGAGATGCGCGTCACCGACATTGTCACCGGTCATTACCTGAAAGAGGGCGACCAGTTGCAGATCACGCTGGAAGCGATCGATGTGGAAAACAACCGAACGCTGTGGCGCGACACTCTGAACGTCGCCGCTCCCGACATGATTGCCATGCGCGGACAGATCGCAGAGAAAGTCCGGCAGGGACTGGTTCCGGCGCTGGGCGCGGGCACCGACACGACAGAAACGGGCACTCGTCCCAAGAATGAAGAAGCCTACGACCTCTACCTGCGCAGCCTGGCTCAGGGGCGGGACGCCGCTCCGAACAAAGAAGCCATTGCAACGCTGGAGCGCGTCGTCAGCCTCGACCCGACTTATGCACCGGCGTGGAGCGAGCTGGGCCTCCGCTACTATTGGGACTCGCAGTATTCGGACGGAGGCGAAGCGGCGTTCCAGAAATCAAACACCGCACTGCAGCGGGCGCTGACTCTCGATCCAAACCTCGTCGAGGCAGCGGTGCAGAACATCGCCAATCGGGTGGAACGAGGCGAACTAGCCAAGGCGAGCATGGACGCTGACGATCTGGTGAAGCGCGCACCGAACTCCTCTTTCGCGCACTTCGCGCGCAGTTACGTGCTGCGCTATGCCGGGTTGCTCGACGAGTCCGCACGAGAGTGCGAGATCGCACGGTCGAAAGACCCAGGAAACTTTGGCTTGCGCTCCTGCTCGATCGCTTTTGCAGCCTCGGGAGACGTCGAGGGCGCGCTTGACTTCATGCGTCTTGACGCAGGATCGGAGTGGTACAGGGGATCCATCGTGTACGTGTTATGGAGAGCTGGAAAACTGGCGGAGGCCCGCGAGGCGGAGCAGCAGGCACCAGCAGGTAATCCCAGGAAGCCGCTTTCCGACGCCTGTTCTGACCTTCGGTCGCCCACGCAATCGCCGTCCGCTGAGGTGGGTCGGATCGCCCGCGAAATCGCACCCGAGTTGATGGGCAATCCCGATCCGGAGGGCCGATACATTTCGGGAACCCTGATGGCCTTCTGCGGCCAGAAAGAAGAAGCGGTGAGGTTACTCGAGTCTTCGATTACGGGGCACTATTGCATCTATCAGGCCTTGCAGAAGGACGCTCTGCTGGTCTCGCTGCGAGATATGCCCGAATACAAGCAATTGCTGGTGGCGGCGAAAAAATGCCAGGACGACTTTCTTGCGGAAAGAGCGCGACTTTCGCACTGAGTTATTGGCGGCTCGCGAACTGGAGTACGTACTTGCCTTGACGCGCTACGGTGCGGCATTCGATACTTCGAGTAAGTCTTGATTTTTCTTGCCACGAGGTAACGATTTGGCACGCACTTCTATCATCACTCTGACCACCGATTTCGGACTCAACGATCATTTCATCGGCGCGATGAAAGGCGTGATATTCGAGATTGCTCCCGATGCGCAGATCGTCGACATCAGCCATGCGGTGCAACCATTCGATATTCTGGATGGCGCGCTAACCATCTCGCAGGCTTACTCGTACTTCCCTTCCGGCACGGTGCACATGGTTATCGTCGATCCGGGAGTGGGAACGGCGCGGCGGCCGGTGATGATGACGGGTGAGCGCCACCTTTTTGTGGCTCCCGATAACGGCGTGCTTTCGCTCATATACGACCGCGAGGAACGCAAGTCCGTTCGCCACATCACCGCCGAACATTACTTTCTGCAGCCGCTCAGCAATACGTTCCATGCGCGCGATATCTTTTCGCCGATCGCCGCGTATCTTGCTAAAGGAGTGGAGGCCGACCGCTTCGGTGAAGAGATTACGGATTACGTGCGTTTCGGCGCACCGCGTCCCAAGCCAGTTGATGAGCGCACACTACGCGGCGTGGTACTGAAGGTGGACCGTTTTGGCAACCTCATCACGAACATCACTCCAAAAGACGCGCCCCAGCTATTCGGAGCGACGCCGCCAGCGTTCAAAATCACGATTGGAGCGAAAGCGCCTGCGACACGCATCTGCACGAATTATGCCGAAGGCACTCCCGGCGAGGTTTTCGGGATTTTAGGCAGCATGGGTTTTCTGGAGATTGCCGCCAATCGAGGATCCGCCAATCAACTGCTGGGCGCGGGTAAAGGCAGCGAAGTGAATGTGGTGATGGGAGGATGAAAGCGAGTACCCAGTTGCCAGCGTCAGCGAGTCACGGCTTTTTCTGGAAACTGGGAACTGCGTGCTGGTTCCCTGCAGTCAGATGGATATAGTGATCCATTTCCGCCGTCCACTTTAGAAAGCGCCACAGACTGACGCGTTCGGTCCACACAAATTCCCAGAATTCGAGGAAACCGATCTGGGTCATCTTGACGCCGGTAAAGGTTTCGATGCGCCATAGAAGATAGGGACTGCGCCAAGGCGCAATGCGGTGCCCACGAGTGGAATTCCAGAGAAAGCGCAGCATCGGCCGCATCGATTGTCAGTATAGCGCGGAGGATGACTCCGGCAGAGACGCGGATCGCCGCGTCTCCACCGGATTGCTATGTCGATCGGAGCAAAGGCCGTCTCTACTTCGTGATGTCGACGCTGGCGATGCTCGTTGCCCACTCCATGCGCAGGGTACAGTTGTTGCCGGCCTGATCGAAGGCGATCAGGAAATTTTCAACCGGCGGGCCGTTCTGCGACACTTTCATTGGCACGCGCGCCAGATCTTCTTTCTCGCCGGGATAGTCAGTTCCCCACTCGCCGGTTTTCTTGCTGATAACCAGCCACCATTGGTCGGCCTTGGGGACGGTAAAGATGGTGTAGCTGCCGGCAGGAATCGACTTGCCTCCGATGGTCAGATTGGCATCGGTGACGAAGGTGGTCGATTCATTCGCGCCGGTGCGCCAGACTTGGCCGTAGGGAACCAGTGCTCCCTCGCTCGACTCGCCGAAAATCTTTCGTCCTTTTGCACGAGGGCTGGAATAGTCGATCTTGACGGTCTTTCCATCAGAAAACTTGCAGGTCGCACTGGCGGGCGGGCTGGGACGTTTGGATTTATCCTTCGAATCGCCCATCTGCGCCGAAGCAAGGGTTGCGACCGTAAAGAGTAAAGCTGCAATTAAGGCAAACTTCTTCATCATTTATTTGTTCCTCCTGGGATAGCGCTTAGCACTTACCGTTAGCACTCAGCCAAAACATTTTCGTTTCGGCGCATGGCGCAAGGCTAATTGGTGTCTGCTGAATTATACCCACATCCCGGCTACAATCTGTGGATGGCCGTGTTCAACGAGAAGCAGGAAGAACTCGAAAATTTCGAAACGCGCATGGGCGTACCCCGCGGACGTCTCGCCGTCACCATGGATCTTGTGACAGACGCGATGGCGCTGGTCGGCCAGCATGGCGTTTACTGCCAGAGCCAGCGCTGGCCGGGCAAGCCGGTGATGGATATTCAGCTCATCATGAAGAATCTTACCGACGCTAAAGAGCTGATTCAGAGCGTGATGGAAGAACTCAAGCGCAAGGTGTGAGTCGAGCAAGATTTGGCCGAGCCGATCTTCTGCGATTGGCAGACACTTTCGATACAAAACTGAAGTTTTTCTGCAGTCCGCTAAAACGGGCTTGCACGCGACGCGAAAGACTTACAATCCAGGTATGGAGCGCAAGATCTTTTGGGGGTCGATGACCGTGCTTGGGCTGCTCGCCGATGTGGTGCTTCCGTTGTGGTGGGCTGTGGGTGCGACGATCCCAATCGTTTACGTTTCGTGGTGGATCGCTTACCGCAGTGGCTGGTTCGAGTAAGCCAGCTCGAGCAAAACGATTTGCGCTTTGCCGCTTCGCCCCGCATAATCGTCAGACCGCGATTCGAATCTCAGAGGGGCTACAAATGAAAATTCTCTGGCAACACCTGGCATATCTGTGCCTCGTCCTCACGATTACGCTAGCCGCGATTGGCCAAACGGTTCCGGCTCCTGCGCCCACTCCGCTCACGCCTGCGGAGCGCCAGGCCGCGCTCCAGAATCTGCAAGCCACCCACGACGCATTTCTAAAGTCCATCGCGGGATTATCGGAGAAACAGTGGAGGTTCAAGCCGGCTCCCGACCGCTGGTCTGTCGCCGAAGTGTCAGAGCACATCACAATTTCCGAATCGACAATCTTCGGGCTGGTAACGCAAAAGATGATGACCTCCGCAGCAACGCCCGACAAACGCGCCGATGTGAAAGTGACGGATCAGCAGATTCTGACGCTGATTCCCGACCGCAGCCATAAAGTACAGGCTCCAGAAATGCTGAAACCCACCAGCCGCTGGGCAACTCAAGCGGAACTTGTCAAGACTTTCGAGCAGGAACGCATGGCCACGATGGATTACGTGAGGACCACCAACGACGACCTTCGCGATCACATCTACCCCCATCCGCTGCTGGGGCCACTCGATGCGTATCAGTGGATTTTGCTGATCTCGGCGCATTCCGAGCGGCATACCAAACAGATCGAAGAAGTGAAGGCAGACCCGAATTTTCCGAAAGAGTGATGTCGCGGCGTATTTCCTAGCGCTTTCGATGCCGTGGAGAAAACTGAGCCGCGGTTGCGGGTGCAGTTGAACATTTAGGGTCCTTCGACTCCGCAAGACGATTCTCTTTGCGAATCCTCTTGCTCCGCTCCGGATGACATGGCTGTTATAGCCGCTAAGCCACTGTGTATTTCCCAGCATCAATTGTTTTCTGGGCAATCTGCTGGCGCAGCGCGATGGTATTGAACGGTTCGTGCTTCGACAGGCGCCGGACAATCGCCAGTTGCGTGCGGAGCATGTCGCCTTCGGCCACGTCGGCGATTACTTTTCTGGCTGCGGCTTCGATTTTCTCCAGCGCCTGGGTCAGATAGACCTGCGTCATCGCAATCGGCAGTGCGGCCGACGCTTCACCTTTCTGTTTCACCATTTTTTGCGCGCGCAGGACTGCTGACTCCATGGCGTAGATTTCGATGGTCATATCGGCAATCGCGCCCATTACTTCCTGCTGGTCCTGGATCGCCGCCATGTATTTCTGCGTCGCCGCGCCGGAAACAAACAAGCCAAGCTTCTTTGCCTGGGCCACCAGTTTGCGTTCCTCCGCGAGCGGACCTTCGATTTCGTCGCCCATCGACGGCCCGCTCAACACTTCATCCATCAACTTTTTGATCGCGGGCATCAGGGGCAACTGCCCGCTCATCGCGCGCTTCAGGAGGAAGCCGGTGATGATGAGCCGGTTAATTTCGTTTGTACCTTCGAAGATGCGATTGATGCGGGCGTCGCGATAGGCGCGCTCGGCTGGATACTCTTCCACGAATCCATAGCCGGCATAAATCTGGAGCGTCTCGTCGACGACGTAATCGATCATTTCCGATCCCCACACTTTAAGGATCGAGCACTCGACCGCATACTCTTCGATGGCCTTGCGTTGTTCTTTCGCCGCTTCGGGATTCGCGGAGTCGATCTGTGAGAGCAACTCGTCCATCATTCCCACGGTGCGATAGACGAGCGATTCGCCAACATAAATCAGCGTGGCCATGTTGGCGATTTTTTCCCGCACAAGTCCGAAATCGCCGATGGTCTTGCCAAAAGCCTTGCGCTGCTTGGCATACGACACAGCGCTCTCAATCGAGACCCGCGCGCCGCCGACGCACATGGCACCGAGTTTAAAGCGGCCGACGTTCAGAATATTGAAGGCGATGACGTGCCCTTTACCAATCTCGCCCAGCAAATTCTCCACCGGCACTTTACAGTCGTTGAGAATCACAGGACAAGTGGAGGATCCGCGAATGCCCATCTTGTGCTCTTCGGCGCCGGTCGAAAATCCGGGGAAGCCTCGTTCGACCAGAAACGCGGAGAACTTTTCGCCGTCGATTTTCGCGAAGACGGTGAACAAATCGGCAAAACCGGCGTTGGTTATCCACATCTTCTCGCCGTTCAGGATGTAGTTTTTGCCATCGGGCGAAAGCACGGCTCGGGCACGGCAATTGAGCGCGTCGGAACCGGAAGTCGCTTCCGACAAGGCGTAAGCGCCAACCGTTTCTCCCGAGGCCAAGCGCGGCAGATATTTTTTCTTCTGTTCTTCCGTCCCGAAATAAACGATGGGCAACATGCCAATGCCGCTGTGCGCGCCCCAAGTGGTGGCGAATCCGGCATACTTGGCAATGTGGTCGGCGATGATAGCGGCGGTGACTTTATCCATCTCCAGGCCGCCGTAGGCTTCGGGGACTTCGACTCCACTCAGGCCGAGATCGCCCGCTTTTTTCAGCAGATCGCGCGAGACTGAGTAGTCTTTGTGTTCGATCTTTTCCGCTTGCGGCAGAATCTCGTTGACGGAAAATTCTTCCGCCGTCTGGCCGATCATCCGGTGCTGCTCGGAAAAATCTTCGGGGGTGAATACATCGGCAGTCTGGCGCTCTTCGAGCAAAAAGCTGCCGCCAGAAATTTTGGTTTTTGGAATCGCAGTCGTCGCCATGTCAAGCTCCGTGGTGGATGCGGCAAACCGGCCGAGTAAGTTGGTATCAGACGATTATAGGCTAAGGACTACACGGGTGAGAGCTTTTGGGATTCAAGCTTGAGAGTATGAGGAAGCTTATGAAAAGCCCTGAAAGGTAGGCGCAGCCGAAAACAACGACTGCGCGGGAAGTCGCGCAAAACGCCAGATCTTTGCCTAAAAGAACTGCTTACTCCTGTAGCTCGAGCCAGGGCAGGGTGCCACGGAATGCGCGCTGGCAATAATCGTATTGATCGTGGAGCAACCGAAAGCGAAGGCCGTCGCGAATACCATTTCGATTCAACTGGCGCTGCTGGAGCGACACTTCGTCGGCTAACTGGCGACAATCGTTGAACCATCCTTCTGCGCCGCAAGAATAGCCGTTCCAGGCTCCGGATGAACATGATGATATCTTCGGGGCGGTGCAGCCACCGAAACCACTTCGTGCTCCGCCCGGGCAGGTGCAATTTTGACCCTTGGCACAGCCGAAAGACGTCTTCTCGATCTTATTGGCGAATACTTTCCGTTCTGATTTTGCAGATGTCTTTGCCGAAGAAACCCTGACGGTGCCGCTGCTGTGCGAGCTCGCCGTGATAGTACCGCGCGAGGAACTGAAGCCGGCCGAACTGGCGAAAGAAGATCCGCCGGAGCTTGAGCCATGAGAGCCCCCACCGCCGCCTCCATGCTGCGCAAAGACGACGGCTGAACACAACAGGATGGACACGACGAGCAAACCAGAGAGCCGCATGAAGCACCTCCCGCAGCGGGGATACAGTCGAGGCTAGATTGGTGGCCTTGCCTCTAGTCGGAACCGCTCGAGCGACATCTTACCGCAGAATAGCCGCTGAAAACACAACAATTTGGACAAAGCAACTCCGATGGCCAGTTTTCAGGCCAGGTTTTCGAAAATCCCTGCCGCACCCATTCCGCCGCCAACGCACATGGTCACCATGCCGTAACGGCCATTGCGCCGCTTCAATTCGCGGAGGACGCTGGCGGTCAACTTTGCGCCCGTGCAACCCAGCGGATGGCCGAGCGCAATCGCGCCCCCATTCGGATTCACGCGCTCCGGATCAATTCCAGCTTCGCGAATCACTGCGAGCGATTGCGCGGCAAACGCTTCGTTCAGCTCAATGACGTCGATATCCGAAAGTTTTAAACCGGCGAGTTTCAGAGCTTTGGGGATGGCGAACACCGGTCCGAGTCCCATCTCTTCCGGCTTGTATCCGGCGGTTGCAAATGCCACATAGCGGGCCAGGGGAGCGATGCCCAGCGCCTTCGCACGGTCGGCCGACATGACGACCGCGGCGGCCGCGCCATCCGACATCTGCGAAGAATTTCCCGCCGTAGTCACGCCCTTCACGTGAAATGCGGGCTTGAGGGCGGCCAGCGCCTCGATCGAAGTATCGGCGCGCGGGCCTTCGTCTACTTTGAATGAGATTTCCTGACGTTTAGGCTTCGATCCGTTGGGAGTGGTGAAGGTGACCGGGACGGCAACCGTCTCCTCCTCGAACTTGCCCGCGGCGATTGCCGCCAGTGCTTTCTGATGGCTGCGCAGCGAGAACTCGTCGCACTGCTCGCGCGTAATCCCAAAGCGCTGCGCGACGCGCTCGGCGGTCAAGCCCATTGAGAGGTAGGCGCCGGGGAAATGATCTACCAACCACGGGTTGGGCGAAATTTTGTTGCCGCCCATCGGAATCATCGTCATGGATTCAGTTCCGCCGGCGAGCATGACTTCGGCGGCGCCGGACATGATGCGCTCGGCAGCCATGGCAATCGCTTGCAATCCGGAGGAGCAGAAGCGATTGATGGTCACCGCCGAGACCTCGACCGGAAGACCAGCGCGCAAGGAGGCGATGCGGGCGACATTCATTCCCTGTTCGGCTTCGGGCATGGCGCAGCCGAGGATAACGTCTTCAATTTCTTTGGGGTCAAGCTGAGGCACGCGGTCAAGAGCGGCCTTGATGGCGACGGCGGCCAGTTCATCGGGACGCGTGGCACGGAGTGTGCCCTTATACGCTCGCCCTACGGGAGTACGGACGGAGGAAACAACGACGACTTCACGCATACAGTGATTTTAACTCTCTGAAGGCGTAGAAAACGTCACGCCGGCGAACGGGGCGGGTACGCTCGCCCGTCCGAGCGAGCACACCCGATGCTGAACCCCATTCTGCCGGTCGTGGTGCGAAAACGCACGAGCTACTTTGCTACGCGGAATTCTACGTTGCTCTTGAGCGTAGCGCCTTTAGATGTCACTACCGTCAGCGAGCCGCTGGTGGCACCGGCCGGAACATTGGTGGTGATTTCGGTGCTTGATATTACAGTGAACGCGGCGGGCGTCCCGTTAAAGCTAACGGCAGACGCATTCTTGAGGCTTGCCCCCAGAATCGTGACGGCCATTCCAATATTGCCGGAGGTTGGTTGCGTTTCAACAAATGGCGCAAGGCCATTCGATACGCTGAAGAGAATGCCGTCGTTGTCGGCGCCGCCAAAGTAGGCGGTGCCATAGAAGGTGCCATTGGTGTCCTGGACCAAGCCGTAGGGGTTCTTGCCGTGCCTGCCGTCAAAGGTATGCAGGTTGGTCAGAGTGCCGCCAGGAGTTATTTCGAAGACCGAGCCCCTGGGGTAGGTGGTGCCGCCATATAAGGTGGTCCCGTAAAAGTTGCCGTCGCTCGCGAGCAACATAGCGGAGGGATTGATACCGTCAGAGCCGCTGAAATTGTAGAGGGTGTTGAAGGCACCGCTGGAGTTGACGGTGAAGATGGTGCCGTCGTCGTTAGCACCGCCGCTGCTTGCGGTTCCGTAGAACAGCCCGTCAGGGCCTGCGATAACTCCCGTGTGCGGGTAATCGCCATCGGTCGCAGCAAAAGTGTGCAAGGTTGTAAGTTTGCCGCTGAGACTGATTTTATAAACAGTGCCGCATCCATTGACGTTGCAGGCCGCGTAGTCACCGCCGGCGTTCGTGACGCCGTAGATGTCTCCGTTGGCGGCTTGGGTGAGCGGGCCAACGGGATATTGACCGTCACTGCAACCGCTTTGCGAGCAGAAGTTATAAAGCGTGGTTAATACGCCCGCTGATGTGATGGTGAAGACGCTACCGGCTCCGTAGGCAGCGCCCACGTTGGTAGTTCCGTAGAAATCTCCATTGGCCGCGAGCAGCAGTGAACCGTAAGGGGCAGCGCCATCATTTCCGGAGAAGCTATGCAGGGTGGTCAGCGTGCCGGTGGGCGTAAGCTGGAAAACCGTGCCGTAGCCGCCTGCGGTTCCTCCTGATTGCGTTGTGCCGTAGAAATTGCCGTCGGCGCCCTCGACTAATATGGTGACGGGATATTCGCCGTCCGTGCAATTAGGTTGCGAGCAGAAATCATAGAGCGATGTCACTTTGCCGCTGGTGGTCATTTTGAACACATTGCCGCTGCCGTTGGCTCCGCCATCGATGGTGGTGCCATAGAGGTATCCATCGGTTCCCTGAATCATCCCCACGTAGGGATTGGCGCCATCACTACCAATGAAGCCGTGCAGAGCGCGGAAGGTCTGTGCAGGCGCGGAAGCCAGGGGCGCGACGCAAAGAAGGAAGGCAGCGAAAAGTTTTCGTGTCATTGAGATTCTCCGATGAGCATGGGGTGATGGTGGAAACCCGCACGGGACGCCGACTTCGCGTCGCGACAGGATCGCTGGGATTGTCCGCTCGTCGCAGGCAGGTGTCAAGGAGCAATATTGCGGCGAGGGACTGGATTTTGCAGACGGATCGTTTTGTTTGCGGATCGGTCGTTTAAGGGTTGCTTTTTTTCAATTGTTGCTTCCAGCCCAGCACGCGGGCTTTGTTTCCTTCGGCTTCGGCTTCGGGAACCATTCCTTTTTTCTGATAGAGGATGGAGAGGCTGGTGTGCGCGAGAATGTCGTCGGGATCGATTGCCGAGATTTGTTGGGCAACTTCAATCGCTTCGTCGAAGCGGTTGAGGTCCTGGAGAGCCCGGCTGAGTCCATGCAGAGCGTCGGTAAACTTGGGATCGGCCGCCACAGCCTTCTGGTATTCCTCGACTGCTTGCTCGTGCTGGCCTTCGAGAACCAGATCGAGCGCGGCGTAGTAGTGGTGCTCGGCCAACTGGCGAGCTTGTTCGCGGGCGATCTCAGGCTCGGAGCTGGCTGCGTCGTCGGGCATAAAAGAACGGCTTAGGTGATTCTAGCAAGGCGCTCCCTGGGATATTCAATGCGGTCGTCCCGCAGATGGGTCGTCATTCCGTCGGTCCGCATCTCGCGACGAAATTGCAGGTCCCTCACTTCGTTCGGGATGACAAATCTTAAAGGGTTTTGAGACCCAACCCCAGGCCGATCACTTGGCTATGCCGGCTCACTTTCCGGCTTCCAGCGCAGGATTGGCTTGCGGGCGGCGGCGGTCTCATCGAGACGGGAGATGCGCGTGTTGTGGGGAGCGTCTAAGACATACTGCGGATCTTCTTCTACTTCTTCTGCGATCGACTTCATGGCTTCGATGAATAGATCCAATTCTTCCAGGGGCTCGCTCTCGGTCGGCTCGATCATAAGTGCTCCGGGAACGATCAGGGGGAACGCCGTTGTGTAGGGATGGAATCCGTAATCGATCAGGCGTTTCGCCAGGTCCATGGTCTTGACGCCTTTTTTCGATTGGACTTTGTCGCTGAAAACCACCTCATGCATGGACGGCGTCGAGTAAGGCAAATCGTAAACACCTTCGAGGCCCTTGCGAATGTAATTGGCGTTGAGGACGGCGTCTTCGGTGGTCTGGCGCAATCCGTCGGGGCCGTTGGCGAAGATGTAAGCGAGAGCGCGAATGAACATTCCGAAGTTGCCATAGAATGCGCGCACGCGCCCGACCGACTGCGGACGGTTGTATTCAAGGCCAAGGGTGCCATCGGGCTTGGTAATGACGACCGGAGTCGGCAGAAACGGCGCGAGATGTTTCTTGACCGCAACCGGACCGGAGCCGGGACCGCCTCCGCCATGTGGCGTAGAAAACGTCTTGTGCAAATTGAGGTGCATGACATCGACGCCGAAATCGCCGGGGCGCGCCTTGGCAACCAGCGCGTTCATGTTGGCGCCATCCATGTAAAGCAATCCGCCTTTTTCGTGCAGCAGGTCAGCAATCTTGTGGATCTCCTGCTCAAAAACGCCGAGCGTGTTGGGATTGGTCACCATGAGCGCCGCGACATCTTCATTCATCTGCGCCGCCAGCGCGGAAACGTCAACCATGCCGCGGTCGTTCGACTTCAAATTTTCTACAGCGTAGCCGACTGTGGCCGCGGTGGCGGGATTTGTTCCGTGCGCCGAATCGGGAATCAGAATTTTCTTGCGCGCGTTGCCGTGTGACTGGTGGTAGGCACGCACCATCAGCAATCCGGTGAGCTCTCCCTGCGCGCCGGCCGCGGGTTGCAGCGTAATCGCGTCCATGCCGGTAATTTCAAGCAGGCAGTCGCTCAGGGTCTTCATGATTTGCAAAGCGCCCTGCGAGATCTTCTCTGCCTGATACGGATGTCCGTTGGCGAGACCCTCGACGCGCGCGACAAATTCGTTGACGCGCGGGTTGTACTTCATGGTGCAGGAGCCCAACGGATACATGCCAAGATCGATGGCGTAATTCCAGGTCGAGAGGCGCGTGAAATGACGGATGATCTCAATCTCGCTGACTTCGGGCATGTTGCCGAGATCTTTTCGTTCTTGTGAACCGAGAAGCGCCTTGGTGTCAACTTCGGGAACATCGAGCGGCGGCAACTTCCATGCAGCTTTGCCGGGAGAGGACTTCTCGAAGATCAAACCTTCGTTCTGACTGATGTGGCGCGTGGCTTTGCGGGTCATGTGCTTCATCGCGCCACCTCCTCGATCTCGGCCTCTTTGCCTGGTTCGGAACTTCGAACCGAACGCTCGCTCTCGGCCACTAGTCCGACGGCGGTGTCGATCATGGAACGGGTTGTCAATTCCGTGCAGCACCACAAGGCGGCATTGCCCAGCTCTGGATAGAACTTTTTCAGCGGGAGACCGCCGACAATCTTGTATCCCAGCAATCGCGAGTTGATGGCGTAAGGGCTTTCGCTGGTCTCGACCACAAATTCGTTGAATCGCGGCGCGCCCGCAAAGAACACTTTGGCATGTTTGCCAAACTGGCCGACCGCGTATGCGGTCTTGGCCAGATTCTGCTTCGCCAGTTCGCGCAGCCCAACCTTGCCATACACCGTCATGAAGATATTCACCATCAGCGCGACCAGCGCCTGATTGGTGCAGATATTCGAAGTCGCCTTCTCGCGGCGAATGTGCTGCTCGCGCGTTGCCAGCGTGAGCACAAATCCGCGCTTGCCGTTCTTGTCGACGGTCTGGCCGGCGAGCCGTCCCGGCATCTGGCGAACAAATTTGTCTTTGGTTGCGAGCACTCCGCAATACGGGCCGCCGAAACCAAGCGGCACGCCGAACGATTGTGCTTCCATGGCCACGATGTCGGCGCTGCGCGGAGGCTCGACAATGCCGAGCGAAACCGCCTCGGCAATCGATACAATCAACAGCGCCCCGCGTTTGTGGGCGATCTGGGCAATCGCCTCAACATCCTCAATGGTGCCGAAGAAATTTGGCGACTGAATCAAGACGCACGCCGTGTCGTCACCGACAGCCTTTTCGAGTTCCTTCAGATCGATGCGTCCCGAGTCGACGAATCCCACCGTCGTCAGCGGAATCTCCTGGTGCGTGGCGTAGGTGGTGAGCACTTCGCGATACTCAGGATGAACGCTGCGGGCAATCACGGCCCCATT
This sequence comes from Terriglobales bacterium, assembly GCA_035287825.1. Lineage (GTDB taxonomy): Bacteria > Acidobacteriota > Terriglobia > Terriglobales > Acidobacteriaceae > Acidiflorens. Next base: position 9,022 of record DATEBK010000382.1, on the reverse strand, counting down.
TTTTCCGGTAACGCGAACCGCCATCATTACCGCTTCAGCCGCGGCCGTCGAGCCGTCGTACATTGACGCGTTGGCGAGATCCATACCGGTGAGTTCGGAGATCATTGTCTGGAACTCGAAGATGGCCTGGAGGGTCCCCTGCGCAAACTCGGCTTGATATGGAGTGTAAGACGTCAGGAATTCGCCGCGCTGCACCAGCGCATCGATTACGACCGGGCGGTAGTGGAAGTAGGCTCCGGCTCCGAGAAAACTGGTATAGCCCTCGCCGTTTTGTTTGGCCCGCTGCTTGAACCAGTCGACGATTTCCGATTCCGCCATTTGCCGCGGAATCTCCAGATCGCGCGCCAGGCGATACTCGGCGGGAATGGGAGAAAAAAGTTCATCGACAGAGCGGATGCCGATCGCTTTCAGCATGGCGGCGCGGTCCGCGGGAGATTTAGGCAGATATCTCATAGCAACCTTTAATTGGATGTGCACAGCGGGTGAAACGATTGCAGAGGTCAAAGGTCAAATTGCAGAGGTGAAAGTCCCGGCTTCCAGCAGCCATCAATGAGGGCAATCCGTTCAATTCTGCAATTTGCCCTCGAGCCTCTGCAATCGTCCTCAGTGTCCCGCCTCCTCGCTGGCAAATTTCTCATAGTCTGCGGCGGAGAGGAGACCGTTCAATTCCGCCGGATCTTTGATCTTGATTTTGAGCATCCAGGCGCCGTGCGCGTCTTTGTTCACCTGCTCCGGGGCGGTCGCGAGAGCCTCGTTCACGGCGGTCACAGTACCCGAAACCGGAGCGTAGAGATCGGAAACGGCCTTGACCGACTCGACTGTGCCGAAGGTCTTGCCTGCGGAGATTTCAGTGCCAACTTTAGGCAGCTCGACGAACACGATATCGCCGAGCGAATCCTGTGCGTGGTTGGTGATGCCGATGGCGCCCTCGGGGGTGATCCATTCGTGCTCTTTGGTGTACTTGCGGTCGGTGGGGTAGGACATCGGCTTCTGGCTCCTAGCTTTACCTATTTGGTATTCGTTTTGTCTCTATTCTTCATGAAGTTTTTTTCGGGCGTTTATAAAATGGCGTCGGCACCACTTGCGCCTTGACGCCCTGGCCGCGAATTTCCACTTGCACCGTATTCCCGATCGCCGCCTGCTCCGGCGGGACATAGGCGAGTGCAATATTTTTTTTCAAAAACGGCGCCGGAGAACCGCTCGTGACATAGCCAATCTCATGCCCGGCGTTGTCGAGCACTTTGTAGCCATCGCGCGCGATGCCGCGATCCACCATTTCAAGTCCGACCAGCGTTCTCTTCACGCCCGCAGCTTTTGCCTGTTCGAGGGCTGCGCGGCCGATAAAATCTGGCTTCTCCATCTTGCAGAAACGGTCGAGCCCGGCTTCCCAGACGTTGATTGTGTCCGAGATCTCGTGTCCGTAGAGCGGGAGCTTGCCTTCGAGACGAAGCGTGTTGCGGGCGCCGAGGCCGCACGGAACTGCGCCGAATTCCTTACCCGCGTCAAGTATTGCGTACCACACGCGCGCGCTCGTTTCTTCGTCGGAAGGAATATAAATCTCGAAACCATCCTCGGCGGTATAGCCGGTGCGACCCAGCAGGATATTTTTCAACCCGCATAAACTACCGCGCGTCACCCAATAAAATTTCACCGCGCTCAAGTCGGCGTCGGTCAACTTCTGCAGCAGATCGACGGCCTTCGGCCCCTGGATCGCAATCTGCGTGAAATCATCGGAGAGATGTTCGACGGCGCAGTCGAACTGGCGCGTGTTATCGCGCACCCAGTTGAAGTCTTTTTCGCGGGTACCGGCATTGATCACCAGCAGATATTCGTCTTCGCCGAGGCGATGCACGATTACATCGTCCACGAACGTTCCCTGGGGATAAAGCAACGCCGAATATTGCGCCTGACCGATGGCGAGGCGAGACGCATCATTCATCGAGATATGCTGCACGGCGGCCAGCGCTTCACGGCCGGCCAGACGAATGTCGCCCATGTGACTGACGTCGAAGATGCCAACTCCGTTACGCACCGCCAGGTGCTCGTTGACGATGCCACAGCCAATGGCGGCGGGGTATTCGACAGGCATGTCCCAACCGTTGAACTCCACCATTTTCGCGCCCATCTGGCGATGGACGGCATTCAGCGCAGTCTTGCGCACGTTTTGCGGCGTCGCTAGCGGAGTGGCTTCAACAACGGACAAGCAGAACCTCTGTCGAGATCATCAAAAATCGAGTTCCGACAGTGGCTGGGCCGCCGGAATCTGGAACTGTTTAAGTTAACACAGGCGCGGGCCTCAGGTCACAAGGGCAGGTCTTGGGTCTTGTTCCTTGGTCTTAGGAAAATCAGAATTGAGAAACGGGAGCGCGACGAACACGGCTTGCTCTTGTTGTGACTTCGGTTATGTTTCTTCGCCGGGAGCGCAGCACTACACTGCAATCATGTCCTCGAAACCGGGCCTTCGTCAGATTCTATGCGCGCAATGCGAGCAGCCCGAAAAAAGCTGCTGGTGCGAAAAATTCTGTGTGCTGTGCCAGTCCGAACTTGACGTGCGCCTCTGCACCGATGGGCTGCTCTACTGCGACCCCTGCCGCACAGCCTGCGACTACAAACTGGCGAACTGACTAAAGCCAAATCTGACGATCAAGCCACCGACGCCGTCTGTGACTCCAATCTTATTGTCCTGTTGGTGCCGAGGCCGTTTTCTCCGGTGTGGGCGCTGTTTTATCTCCAAGCCGTGTCAGGAACGGAAAGAACGGTGTAACTTCAAACGGCATCTTCTCCGCCGCACTGGTGATAGCAACCGGCTTGGTCTTGACCAGATCAAGCTGATCGGTCCACGGATCGATCCTGACGCGTCCGCCGAGCGGGAGCGCCGCTACCTGGTCGGTCTTCTTCGGATCGAACTGCGGCGAAGCGGTCATGAGCGACGACATCCGTGTAGCGTTGCCATTGAGCAGGCTGTCGCCGAGGTGCGCCCGGATGAGGTTTTTCAGCGCCGGCGCGCGCGCCTGGACCGCCTTGAGGAACAAACCTGCATTGGTAAGTTTGTCTTTGTAAGGCGAGTTATTGAGTAGTTCGATGGCTTTCTTGTCGGCCGCTTCTTCTTCGGCCCGATCGCGAGCGAAATCCATGCGCTCGAAGGTGCGCTCATCGGGAAAGAACATGCGGTCGTTGAACGCCATCTTGGTGTCGAGGTGATGGCCGAGCGCAATGTGGGCCAATTCGTGAGTGAGGATCATGGCCAGAGCGGCTTCGTCGGGCAGCACATCGATCATGCCGCGACTGACGACAATGGTCCTGCCGATGGTGAAGGATTCGAGCGGCGTGGTCATGAGCACGCGGCATTTGATCTCGGGCTGAATGTCGAGGTTGTTGGTGACCATCACGTTGTTGACGACAGTCTGAAGGACCTTATCGATCTCACCTTCGGGCGCCAACAAGCCGATCTGCTGCAGGCGGTCGAGGACGTTGATTTCCGCTTGACGTTCCCAGGCTCGCTGCGCTTCGACGGGCGACGCATCCTGCGCCTTCTGGCTCTGGTCCTGGACGGACTGCGGCTGGTCGATGGTGATTTCGGTGAATTCGGAGTTGCGGCGGAAATCCTTGAGGTTATAACCCCAGAGCCGGGTTTGAGCCTTGTAACGGAGCGTCTGACCGAGGGCGCCGTGCTTAAGGTCGCTCTCTTCGGAATAAACCATCGAGGGCAGCCAGGTGCCGGGCCGCAGGTTCTGCCGCCAGCTGTCGAAGTGAAAGAAATAACTGTTACGGCGCTTTTGCGTGTAGGTGCCATTAAAACGAACGATGTTGTAGTCCTGGTCCTCAATCCAGATGCGGCCTTCGAAGCGACCGCCGGAAGCGTCTTTCTTAGGGGCAACATCCATTACCACGCAGCGTATTTCGCCGAGAAACTCGCGGCGCACGAAAGTGAAGTCGTAATATTGGCGCTGGAAATCCCGGTCAAGTATCACCATCTGGGCGAATCCCAGGGGAAGGAACTTCATAGCATAGGCATCCTTCAGCTTGTCCAGCATCCGCTTGCCGAGTCCGGCCGTGGTGGGCGAACTGAAAGTGCGGTCGTCGGTACCTTCGCTCATATCCAGCCGGCCAAGAAAGTAGACATCGCTGCTGGGCACCGGCGCACCGAGCTCTTTATCGTCTTTCAGATTCTGGAGGTAGGTTTCAACCAGCGGATGCATTTGCTTCATCTGGGCCATGAAGAAATGTTCGCGTTCAATGGCGCGATCGATGACCTCATCGAAGCTGTTGGCGGCGGCGCTGGATTGTTGCGCCGCAGCGGCATCGCGAGTGGAAAGTTTTGGGTCGGGTGCGGTCTGTGCAGGCGAAGTCTGCGTGAACGAAGTCTGCGTGAACAGAGATATAACACAGACTAAAGAGAGCGCAAGTACTGCTAATGGGGGACGCAGCATTTTAATTTGTTTTCATTCTACCAGCTATCAACGACGCAATCGCAGCTTAGGAAGCCAGTAGAAACTCGATGTGCAACACCGCCTCGAAATCGGCAGGGTGACCGTCCTTTTGGGCGGGCTTGAACTGGATCTTCTCCGCCGCGTGAACCGCGGATTCATCCAGTCCGTGACCGAGGCCGTGCACAACCTTTATGATGCGAATTTCGCCAGTCGCGGAGAACACGACATCCAATAAAACTTCGCCTTCGATCTTGAGTTTTCGCCCTTCGTCGGTGTAGACCGGACGCGGCTTGTAAGTGATTTCCACCGGAAAAGTCTTAACGGCGGCTTCGGCGGCCTTCTTGGGCTGCGAAGCAGCGGCCACGTCGGCATCTCCGAAGCCGGCCTGGCGGACAACTCCGCGCGAGCCGGAAATGCCGGAGCCGTCACCGGTGGCAATACCACTCCCAAAACCTGCGCTGGCCACGACGCCGCGAGCGCCGTGCGATCCGCCAGTGCCATTGCCATAGCCTCCGCCGTTCGGCATATCCAAAGCGCCGGCTTGGGCTATGGTGATGGGATGGCCGTGAGTATCCTGATTGGGCATACCATTAGGATCGCCGAACCCGCCGGTTTGCACCTTCGCCGGCGCGGCGGCCATCGTAGGTGTTGCCGAACTTCCTGCAAACACGTTGGTCTTGACGGGCGGTCGCGGAATCGCCAATTTCACATCCGGCAGAATTTCTTTCTTCGCCGCCAGCGTGATCTTTGGTGCCTGTTCTTCGGGTATTGGTTGCTTTTTCTGGACTAACTCAGGAGGAACACGCATTGCTTCCGGCCGCGGAGCCACAGGCTCGGTAACCTTTGGAGTGGGAACCGGGAAATGCCTGACCGGCGCGGGAGTCTGCGGGATCGGTGGCGGCGTATCCACCAAGCTGACAAAATGGTAGTCGCGGTCCTGCGGCACAAGGACGTCGGGATGCAGGATGGCGGAAATTACGATGAACGCCACCAGAACCGACTGCACGGCATAGCTAAGAACGAACTTTTCCCGGCGGGTGCGAGGCTCGGGAAGAAGGCCAAGGGTCAATTGTGAAGCCTGGGAGTCCATATCCGGTACCTCATGTAACCTACCAGCTCAGCGCTGGATAGAGAAATGACCTATCCCGGGAAAACTGCGCCCGGCAATTACTTGACTGGCGCTGTAAAGAACGCGGGGGACGGCACTTCCACGGATCTGAAGTGCACGCCGAAGGCCAATTTCGACCAATTGACTACTTCCATAAGATGCTGTTTAGCGGCTACTTAGACTACGGAAAAATCATCTTATTAAGAGACAGCAAGGCATCTGCAAGGTTTTTCCTATTTCGGGAAGGGAAAAGTTGGGTGGAAAACCGGAAGATTTTTCTCGGAATTTTCTGCCCGCGGCAGAGGCCAAACTCGGGTCCAGTTTCCACGTGACGAACCCAAACCCTGCGACCTAGTCCTCTTCTTCGTCGAACTTGATGCGCAGCGATTTGAGAAACTTCAGATCCTGATCGCTGATCTTGAGTTCGGCGTTGGTGCTGAGCGTAGAGACAAGCGAAGTTTTGTCAGTAGTATGTTCCCCTTGCTTGCTAACACCGATGGTAGCTTCGAGGACGAGGAAAATGTCGTAGCCGCCTTCTCTAATGCGGGACACGACCTCGGCGATCGAATCGGAATCGGAAAGAGACTCGTTGATCGCATCTCCGAGCTCTTTCATAAGTTGCTTCAGTTGCTGGTCCACGAGTCCCCCTGGAATCGGACTTCGCTCACGCCACGATCGCGTTCTTTGTGATGCACCCACGGTTATTGTACGCCCCGCCACTGCTAAAATCGAACGAGAGTGAGTTCTGTTGAAGATCGATTAGAGGAACGATTTTGGTTAGAGGCCAAGAATGATCGACGGCCCGGCGGCAAGGATCAAACGAGTTCTGGGAACGCTGGTTCGCTGGCTTGAGCAGAGCCGTGCCGGCGGTGCGTTTGTGGCGGGGGTTCGGGCGGCAGCGCGCTCGGTGGGACAGACGGTGCACCAACTCTGGCTGGAAGTCACGGGATTCACCTTTCTGGCGATGGCCGGGGTGGGGGCTATTTCCCTGGTGCGAGAATACGGGCGTTACCAATCCGGCCGCGCCATTGGACATGAGATGGGGGCGGGACGGCTAATCCTCGCGATCTGCTTCACGGTTTCTTTCGCTTGGTTCGGGCTCAGTTCGTTTTGGCGGGTCAACAGGAAAAAAGCTCGATCCAAGAGCTAAAGTCAAGAAGTGAGCGCTGCAGTCGAAGCGCAATGACAACAAGGGCGGTCGTGAGTGGGCGGTGTGGAAGAGCGATTCATGACGGAGTTCAAGACGTCCGAACCCGCAGCAAAGAAAACGCCCGCCGATTCATCAGTGAGGGAAGAGACATCTTCCCACATTGAAGTGCGCCCGCTCTACACAACTTCCGATCTCGCGGCCTGGGACTACGACCGCGACGTCGGTTATCCCGGACAATTCCCTTACACGCGTGGTGTGCAGGCGACGATGTATCGCGGCCGTCTCTGGACCATGCGCCAGTATGCCGGGATGGGAGATGCTGAGGAGTCGAACAAACGCTACAAATATCTGCTGGCCAACGGAACGACTGGGCTCTCGGTTGCGTTCGATCTGCCGACACAGATTGGGCTTGATTCGGATAATCCTCTGGCTGTCGGCGAGGTCGGCAAAGTTGGCGTGGCCATCGATTCGATTGAAGACATGCAGCGCCTGTTCGATGGCATCGATCTGACCAAAATTTCCACTTCCATGACAATTAACGCCACGGCATCGATTCTGCTGGCGTTATACGTGGCCGTGGCGCGGCGGCAGGGGATGGACGTTCGCAAGCTCTCGGGCACAGTGCAGAACGACGTGCTCAAGGAATACATCGCGCGCGGAACCTATATTTATCCGCCGCAACAGGCGATGCGCATCATCACCGATCTTTTTGCCTGGACGAATGAAAACGTGCCCGATTGGAACACGATTTCGATCTCCGGCTATCACATGCGCGAGGCGGGATCGACGGCGGTGCAGGAAGTCGCGTTTACGCTGGGCAACGGGATTGCCTATGTGGAAGCGGCGATCAAAGCCGGGCTCGAAGTCGACCAGTTCGCGCCACGGCTTTCATTCTTCTTCAACGCGCACAACAATTTTCTTGAGGAGGTTGCGAAATTCCGCGCTGCGCGCCGCATGTGGGCGAAGATCATGCGCGAACGCTTTGCGGCGAAGAACCCGAAATCGTGGATGCTACGTTTTCACACGCAGACCGCCGGCTCCACGCTGACGGCGCAGCAACCGGAGAACAACATTGTACGGACGGCGATTCAGGCCATGGCTGCGGTGCTCGGCGGAACGCAGTCTCTGCATACGAATTCGTTTGACGAGGCGCTGGCGCTTCCGACCGAGGCCTCAGCGCGCATCGCGCTGCGCACGCAGCAGGTGATCGCTTTTGAATCAGGCGCGCCCCAGACGGTCGATCCTCTGGCGGGCTCGTATTACATTGAATCGCTGACCGATGAAATCGAGAAGCGGGCGTTCGATTATCTGGAAAAAATTTCAGCTATGGGCGGCATGCTCAAGGCGATCGAACGCGGGTACGTGCAGCAGGAGATCCAGAACGCGGCCTACGAATATCAGCAAGCGGTCGATAGCGAGAGGGCGGTGGTGGTGGGCGTAAACCGCTTTCAGGTGGGAGAAGAGCGCGCCGTGCCGATCCAGAGGATTGATCCGGTGCTCGAGCCGCGTCAGGTCGAGCGGGTGAGGGCGCTGCGGGCAAAACGAAATGTCGCGACCTGGAAAGCCGCCCTCGGCGCGGTGGAAGATGCGGCGCGTTCCGGAGAAAACCTCATGCCGCGGATTCTGACGGCAGTGGAAGCGAATGCCACGGTCGGCGAAATCTCAGACGCGATGCGCAAGGTGTATGGGGAATACAAGGAAGCCGTGGTGATTTAGGTTCTGGCGCGAAACGCACGCCAGTTGGTTTGTCATGGCCTGCAATTTTGCGCTGGGATATCGAGCAGAGACAAACAGAGAAATCCCCGCGCATGATGCGGCAGGGCTTGGATTTACATTATTGCGACTGCATCGAACTGCCGACTTGCGAAAAGACGTTGTTGGCGTTGCTGCCGATCAATTTGACCGTACCGATCACGATGACCAGAATTACTGCGAGCATGACGGCATATTCAGCAACGTCTTGACCGCTTTCCTCAGACCAAAGTTGACGGATTTTCTGGATCACTGCATGCCCCCAATCAAACGACCGTCCCTCGCTACGTACACTCTCGGGACACTACTTCGCCGTCGTGTGATTCTTAAGGTATCGTGAATTAAGCCTCCACCCCAATAGCACATCGGTGACGCGGTATAGCACCAAAGTGCCATCCCCTGGCCCAATCGGAAGTACATCCCGCCAAGCTCCTGATTATGCGTTGATTATGGAGCTTGAACGCCCTCTCTATGATTTACCCTTAGGAACTCATCCTTGACTATGCACCTTGGCTCACTCTTCCGCAGCTCATCTTTTTTCTGGATCAATGGCCAGCGACTGCGGGTTCACGGGATCATTCT
>DATEBK010000381.1:0-22099 GCA_035287825.1 Terriglobales bacterium | reverse complement strand
TATCGTTGCTTGGTCTCTTTATTCTTGATCTCCGGGAACATCTTTAGAAACACCACAAGCGTCTTAAATCCGTTGATTTTAAACATCGTTAACTTAAGGAGCGTTTATGAAAAACAAACTATTGCTGGTAATCCTCATGGTGGCCTGCGCTATGCCCGCATTCGCCGCTGACGAAGAGAAGATCGATGATCGTATTACTGCGTCTACAGACGTGCTGAGGGAGATCTTCGGCATGCCCGACGGGATTCCGAGGGATCTCCTCAACAGGGCGGATTGCGTCGTCATTTTTCCGTCGGTGAAAAAGGCGGCATTTGGTGTCGGCGCCAGCTACGGCCGCGGACTGATCACATGCCGTAAAGGATCGACTTTTACGGGTCCGTGGAGCGCGCCGGCCATGTTCGCACTCGAAGGCGCGAGCATTGGTTTCCAGATCGGCGTTCAGGGCACCGACTTCGTGCTCCTGGTAATGAATGAGTCGGGAGCAAGGTCGGTATTGACGAGCAAGGTAAAGCTGGGAGCGGACGCAGCCATCGCGGCCGGCCCCGTGGGACGCGACGCCGCAGCAGCCACTGACATCGTCTTGAACGCGCAAATCCTGTCGTGGTCCAGATCGAAAGGAGTGTTTGCGGGAGTTTCTTTGGAGGGCTCGACGCTGCGCTCCGACGACGGCGCCAACAAGACCCTTTACGGCAGAGATATCAGCGCCAAGGAAATCGTGCGCCTCGGTAAAGTGCCGCCCCCAGCATCGGCGGAGAAGTTGCTTGGCATCCTGAGAAGGGCCTCGCCAAGGCACATCGTCAAAAAGTAGTGCTTGTCAGGAAATCTGAGACCCCCGTGAGGATTGACGCCCTCCGGGGGTTGTTTTTCCAGTCTTAGAATTTTCGGCTTCGCACTTTTTCAATTCTGCTTCAATGATCCAGTTTCCGTGATCCTAGACGCTCTCCATCGCATCGCTAATCACCGGCAGTCGCTTACGCGCGAAGAAGCGCGTGCCGTGATGACCGAGGTCCTCACCGGCCAATGCACCGATGCGCAGATTGCCGCGCTGCTGGTTGCGTTGCACATGAAGGGCGAGACCGTCGAAGAAATCGTCGGGTTTGCTGAGGCCATCCGCGACGCTGCCGCGCCGTTCGCCTTGCACGCTGACAAAGTTCTCGACGCCAGCGGAACCGGACGCGACGCACTCGTCGATACCTGCGGCACCGGCGGCGACGCCAGCGGAACCTTTAACATCTCCACAGCCACGGCTTTCGTTGTCGCTGGCGCGGGCGTTCGCGTCGCCAAACACGGCAATCGCAGCGTGACTTCAAAATGCGGCTCCGCCGATGTAATGGAAGCTTTGGGGGTCAACATCAACTTGCCTCCCACGCAGATCTCTGCGTGCCTGGAAGCGGTTGGCATCGCGTTCCTTTTCGCACCCGCCATGCATTCGGCGATGAAATATGTGCAAACCGCGCGCCGGGACTTGCGTTTGCGCACGGTTTTCAATCTGCTCGGTCCGCTGACCAATCCCGCGCACGCCACCTGCCAGGTTGTCGGCGTCTACTCCGCCGATCTCGTCGAAAAACTCGCGGAAGCGCTCAGCATGCTCGGCCTGCATCGCGCTTTGGTCGTCCATGGCAGCGACGGACTCGACGAGATCACCATCAGCGGTTCGACAAGAATCGGCGAAGTGCGCGAAGGCAGTGTGAAAACGTACGAAGTCACGCCTGAAGACTTCGGATTGCAGCGCGCCGCGCTCGATGCCATTTCTGGCGGAGATGCGCCGTTAAACGCAAAGCTGATTCAGGAAATCCTGCAAGGCAAACAGTCAGCCCGCCGCGATGTCGTTCTGCTCAATGCTGCGGCCGCCCTCGTTGCCGCCGGACGCGCCGACCATCTTCGCGACGCCATCCCTATAGCTGCAAAGGCGATCGACTCGGGTGCGGCAGAACGAAAATTGGCAGCATTAGCAATGTTCTCCTCCAGTTCGGTACGGTAAAAATCGCTCTTTCCTGCGCGCACACTCTGTAGTACAAAGTCCACGTAATTTTCGGAGGTTTTTTTGAAGAATCTACTGTTTGTAGTCGCCAGCACCGGATTGCTTTTTGCGCAGGATATTCAGGTAAATCGTCAAAATAAGACGATCGCTGTAACGGCTGAGGCGTCCACGACAGCTGACGCCGAAGTAGCTGGGCTTGAAATCGGATATCACAATTTTGGACTCACTCAGGACGCAGCCTTTCAGGAAAACGTCCGAGCGGCCGGGAAGATTACGAAGGCACTCTTGGACGCCAAGGTTCCCAAAGGGAACATTGAAACCGAGAAACTGCGACTTGCCCGGACGGAATTTGACGAAAAGTGGACCGCCGAGATGAAAAAGGAACGTCAGTTTACAGCAGACCAGTCTTGGCACGTAACCGTTTCCGCCTCTGAGGCACAGGCAGTTGTCGATCTCGTAGTCGACGCTGGAGCGAACGAAGTGGATGACGTGGATTGGAATGTCACCGACCCCGTGGCATTACAAGCTAAGGCAGGCGGCGCCGCATTAGCAAAAGCCAGGGCCATCGCCGACCAAATGGCAAAGGGGCTAGGGACGAAGCTAGGAGAATTGGTCTATGCCAGCAATCGCGCTCCGATAGCAAAAATGTGGGGAAACATGACCCTCAACACCGAGACTGCGGCACTGTCTCCAGTTGTAGACAAACAGCCAAAACTAACCTTGTTCCCACAGCAGGTGAAGAGCGACGCCACGGTTTATGCGGTATTTTCGATAGAGTAGTGTGGCAGGACCAACGGGCGCGACGATTCCTATCAGGCTATGGCGCCGGAACTTTGAACACATTATTGGTTAGATCGCTTTCCGGAACACTGCCATCGTTAACCACGACCTCGATCGGGACGCCCGGTAATTCGACTCTTCTGGTAGCCGAGCTCTTGGCGCGCACTTCAATTTTGTGGGTAATTTCGCCGCTTGCGCACTCAATTGTGAAGGGAACTTCCGCGCCTGCATTGCCGAGGTTCTCCAGCGTTACCGTGACAAACTGCACGCCTTTTTCCGTCGTCCACGGGTGGACCGCCTGCACGCGGAAATCCGGCAGCCCCCGATCCTGATATACCCAGTCCTCGAAAAACCAACCGAGATCGCGCTTGGCTGCAGCTTCGATCAGCCGCTCCATATATTTTGGGTCCGTGTCTTCGGCGGCACGATACTTGCGAATCGCTTGCTTGAGCGCTTCGTCGCCAACCATGTCGCGCAGCATCCACCACACATACGCCGCTTTGCTGCGATAGTAGGTTTCATCAAAAGTGGAGCCGAGTGGTTGCCCGGCATTCTTTGCCTTTGCCGTCAAGACTTCTTTCTCCGAATCCAAGAAAGCCGACCGGTGCAGTCCCAGCAAATCGAGTGCGGCCTGGCGTCCACCTTGCTGCTGTCGATACAACGCCTCGGCAAAGTGCGCCAGTCCCTCATAAACCCACGGCCTCGTCGACGGCACCGCGGAATGAACCAGTTCGTGGACAACATTGATCCCCGCGAGTTTCGAATCCTCCGCCGCCATCGACGCCATCAGCAAAGTGCCGCTCTCGAACGGAGCCGAATTCGGATCGGCGAAATCGGCAATCGCAATCGGCGCAGTCGGCGGTCCAAACCACTCGCCAACAAACTTCATCGCGGGTTCGAGCGCATTGGAATAAGTGGCCGCTCCTGCCTCGTGCCCCGCAAAACTGAAGACGCTGAGCGGAGGTTTCGTCGACACGATATATCTCGCGACCGCGAAGGTCGGAGCGACCGTGCCGAGCCGGCTGAAATCGCACAACGCAAACACAGACGATGGTTGTCCGTATCCGGTAGAACTGCCAGCGGACTCGCTGCACAGCAAGGTTGGAGCCGCTTCATCGCCTTCGCTTGCCAGAGCGATCCGAGCTTTGAACTCGCTCCCCGCTTCTCGCGCCTTCCATCGGTCGGCAACTTCAAACAGACTGTTCCCCTCTGAAAAATCGGCCGCCTCGGTCATGATCGGATACCACGCCACGTATCCCGCGCCGCGAACCGCCGTGAACGATGGACCAATCTGGTCCCAACTCGAGTGTTTGGCAACGTCCTCCGGCACACCGATCTGCGTCAGCCGTGTGGTATCCAGCGGAATTACGCCCTCGTAGCCCACTTCAATCTCTACAGAACCTTTCGGCTGGATCTCGACGGGCAATGTCACGATAGCCTCGGAAAGCTCGCCCGTGTGGTCGATGTCTGACGTATAGGGTTGGGAAACATATTGCACGACCTTGCCGTTCACGCGGATCGCACGCCAACTCAAGGTAGATGAGATCTGCAGCGCCGCAAGCTTCTGCGGTTGGCTGGAGTCATTTCGCAAAGTGATGGTCCCGCGAGCGCCAAGCCTCTGCTGCGCAGGATCCAGACGCACTTCTAAATCGTACTTGGTGATGCTAAAAACCTCGCGGTCCAGCGCGCGCGACAGAGAGCTCAAACCGCACACGACACAAAGGACACAACAGAACTTCAAGGTTTTCCGCTTCATGATTGCTTCGATGCGCCCAAGCGTCTCTGTCGCACGACTTCGTACAGAACTACGCCCGCCGCAACCGATACATTCAGCGAAGGCACTTTCCCGAGCATCGGAATCGACACCAGGAAATCGCAGTGCTTGCGCACCAGATCGTGCACTCCTTTGCCTTCTGCGCCCATCACGATGGCACAGTGCATTTTGTAGTCGATCGCGTCGTAAGTTTGCTCGCCGCGCTCGTCCAAGCCAACAACCCAAAGGTCTTTTTCTTTAAGATCCTCAAGTGCGCGCGAAATGTTCGTTACCTTTGCCACGGGAAGATGCTCGCTCGCTCCCGCCGAAACCTTGGCGACCGCGGCGGTCACCGCAGCGGAGCGGCGTTCGGGAATCACGACCCCATCCGCTCCCGCAGCGTCCGCCGTGCGCAAAATCGCTCCCAGGTTGTGCGGATCTTCGATGCCATCGAGCACTACAATTAGAGAGTGCTCGGCGCGCCGCGACGCCACCAGATCGTCGAGATCGCTGTACTGTTTTGCCGATGTCGCGGCCACAAGCCCCTGATGCGCAGCCGTACCCGCAATCTCGTCGAGTTCCTCGCGCGATAAAACTCGCACCGGAACTCCAATCTTGCGGCACTCGTCGATCACCCGCCGCAGCCGGATATCTTTCCGTTCCTTGGCGACGCCAATCCACTCGAAGTTTCGCCCCCGCGCCTTGAGCGCTTCCGTCACCGTGTTGATTCCGTAGAGAATGTTCACGAGGAGTAGTTTACCGTGCCGCAAGCTTCGCACTGAGAATGACCATGCCCGGCCCATTGAAAATCCGCCTCGTCGAAGGTCGACTGGCGAGGCGCCCACCCTGTAGCTATACTTGCATACAGCTGTAGCGATACTTCTCTGCAGCTATTTTTATAGATAGGAACATGGCAATCGCAGCCGCTAAAGTCGGCGTCACCCACTCCGTCCGGAATTCTATGCCACTCTCCGCAGTCATCGTCGACGACGAACAACTGGCGCGCGACGAACTCGCCTATCTGCTGAAAAACGCCGATGATGTGAATGTGGTCGCGCAGGGAAAGAACGGACTTGAAGCCATCAGCCTCATCCGCGAGCACAATCCCGACCTCGTGTTTCTTGATGTGCAAATGCCCGGACTGGACGGTTTCGGGGTCATCAAGAAACTGCTCGACCGCAAGGTTCCTCTTCCCAAAATTGTTTTTGCCACCGCGTTCGATCAATACGCGGTGAAGGCGTTTGAGGTGAATGCGGTCGATTACATTCTCAAGCCATTCGATAAAAAACGCGTATCACAATCTATCGAACGCGCTCGCATCAAGATCGAAGCAGGCGCCGGCCCAGAGGAAAAATTCGAGACGCTTGTCCGCATGCTGGAATCCCAGAAGCCGCAAAATGCCAAGATCCTGATCAAGGCGGCCGGCAGATTGTTCCTCACCGATCCAAAAGACATCTGTTACGCCACCATTGAAGACGGAGTCATCACCGTAGCCACCAGTGGCCACGCGGGCATGGAAGGCCAGTCGAACTGCCGGACGCTGGAAGAGCTCTTCGACAGTCTCGATCCCAATTTTTTTTGGCGCGCCCACCGTTCGTTTCTGGTCAATATCAATCACATCCGCGAAGTCGTGCCCTGGTTCAAGAGCTCCTACCAGTTGCGCATGGATGACAAGAAACAAACCGAGGTTCCAGTAAGCCGTGCTCAGACCCGGCGTTTACGGGAACTGTTTAACCTGTAAAGCCTGCACACACGCAGGTAAAGAAAAAGAAAATTGGTAATTGCCTAATCCGGAGTCTCATCGCTGATCCCGTTCGCCACCAGCCCGACTTTAATTTTCGATTTCGAAATAAAAAAAGGGCGGACGCGTAGATTGCCTGGCCCGCCCAGGGGAGGGATCTTTTTCAAGCCGCGATCGCTTGCAGTGCAATCCGATCGGGAATGATCAGGATTGCGCCTTCCTGTCGAATCAGATCTTTGCGCCTCAAATCGCCGAGCAACCGGGTCACCGTCTCCCGCGAAGATCCGATCATTTGCGCAATTTCTTCGTGCGTGAATTCCGTGATCACGCGAAGTTCGCGATTACGGGGCTCGTCGGAGACCCAGGAAAGCAGAAGGCGGGCGAGTTTTTCGGTTGAACTGCGGGCCAGCAAGAGATCGTGCACGTCGTCGAAAGAAGTTGCGACCTCGCGCGCCAGCAGTGTGGCGCATGCCAGTGCGGTTGGGGCGTCGCTCTCGATCAGACGCAGAAAGCTGTCGCGTTCGACGAACTTGATCTGGCACATCTCAATGGTCGTCACCGTAATCGGAGAAGGAACGCCCGCGACCACTGAGCTTAGTCCCATGACATGGCGATTTCCGGCAATTTTCAGAATGATGGTCTTGCCATCCCGGGCCTCGACGGAAAGCTTGCACCGTCCACTGCAGACAATATAAATACCTCGCGTCATTTGCCCTTCCAAGAGCAAAGTTGCATTCGCAGGGTAGAGGGTCAAATGCCCCATCGCGCTGAACTCGCTCAGGAGCGGCTCGGGCAAATTGCAGAAATCACACGTTCGCCGCAGCGTGCAACTGGTACAGTCGCTGGGAATCGCAAACCGCCGGGGCACACCCATCCCACACTCTCCGTTTGGCAGGCTGACTGGTGAAGTCCTCCGCCCGGGGGAAGCGGGAATGGCACCAACTTTCGCTCGACATCTTGCACGCCCCATGCCACGCATTCGACCGGGACTAACTCTCTGCAAATTCACCGCTTATTACGGATTGCCCGGGTAGCTCATGGAACCAAGTGCCGCGCATTTGACCCCACTGCCGATAGTTGGGCAGACCGACAGCAAGCTGCGCGTTTCTTGGGATGAAAAGCAGGTAAAGCTGAATCGCAAAGGGTAGGTCGTGAACTAAATCGCTCCCCGGTCACTGAGCCGAGGGTCGATCGATTTCAGCGGCCTGAGTCAGACAAAGTCCGCACGTGAGATCCCCAGCCGCTGCATTTTATATTGCAGGGTGGTTCGCTTGAGCCCGAGCCGCGCCGCAGCCCCTTGCGGACCCGACAGGGTGCCCCGGGTCTGCCGCAAGATCCCGATGATATGCTCACGCTCTTTGTCGCGCAGCGTGATGTCAGACTCCGAGGCTGGCTGGCGGGAGCTTTCGCGTAACTCGCCAAGCGGGGCGTTAAGCCGGTTGCCTTCCGACAGAATGACCGAGCGCTCGATAAAGTTCTCCAGCTCGCGAATGTTGCCCGGCCATCTCCAGTTCATCATGGCGTCGATCGCATCATCGGGAATCACGTCGATCCGCTTGCGCAGCCGCACTGCGCTCTTCTCGACAAAACGGCGGATCAGATCGGGAATGTCCTCCCGCCGGTCGCGTAATGGCGGCAGATGCACGGGAAACACATTGACCCGGTAGAACAAGTCGCTGCGAAATTCTTTTTGTTCCACCGCGTGCAGCAGATCGCGATTGGTGGCAGCGATCAGACGAACATCCACTCGGATTGTCTTCGTTCCGCCCAGACGTTCGAACTCCTGGTCCTGCAATACGCGCAACAGCTTGGGCTGCAATTCCAGAGGAATCTCTCCGATCTCGTCAAGAAGTAGTGTGCCTTTGTCGGCCAATTCCAGCCGCCCAAACTTCTGGCTTACAGCGCCGGTAAAGGCGCCCTTCTCGTGGCCGAAGAGCTCGCTTTCTAGGAGCCCGGTGGGGATAGCGGCACAGTTCAGCTTGATGAAGTTTCGCTCCCTCCGTCGGCTCATGCTGTGGATCAAACGCGCGATGCGCTCCTTGCCGGTGCCGGTTTCACCGGTGAGTAGCACAGTGGAACTCGTGTCGGCAACGATGGCAGCCAGATCCAACACGTGTTTCAGAGCCGGGCTGGTTCCGACAATTTCGCCGGACACTACTGCACTTCGAACTTCGGCCTCCAGGAAGCGTTTTTCCTGGTCCAGGCGGTCCTTCAGCTGCGCGATCTCCTGATAGGCGTGCGCATTACGCAGGGCGGCAGCGATCTGCGCGGCCACTTGCTGCAGGAATTCGGTCTCCTGCGGACCGATGCCATTCTCCAGCATCGTGCCTATATTCAGTGCTCCCCAAACCTGGTCGTTGGCAATGAGCGGCACACTGCATAATGACTGGACCCCAAGTGCATACATGGCCTTTGCCAGCGGCGTTTTCATTTCGCGCAACTCCTCCGCTGTATACACCGCAAGCTTGCGCGTCAGAATCGCCCGTCCCGACAGCGCTTCCTCGACCGGGATCGAAGCTCCGTGGTTAACCAGAGACTCCCATTCCAGAGCTTCTCCATACAAATGCACATTCTTCCCACTCTCATCCAGCAGAGACAAAACGGCGCGCTCATAGCGACGGATACTTCGGAGGCCAGCAAGAATGGCCGGCAAGAGCTTTTCCAGTTCCAGGTTGGAACTCATTTGACGGCTGATTTCGAGCAAATTCCTTTGCTCCTCGGATGCGCGGAGGGCATTCTCTTTTTCCAGCGCCAGGGCCCCGATCCGCGCGATGTGCGAGAGCAGTTCCGTGTCGGCGCCAGTCAGTGTCTCATTGGGCACGCTCTTACCGAGACCCACGGCCCCAAGGTGGGCTGACGCCGTACTCAGCGGGAGGACCGTGTAAAACCGAACCCCGAGATTGAGCAAGGCAGGGATGCAACCGGCAAAGCGCCGTTCGAGCTTGATGTCTGAAATGGTAATTGGCTTCTGATGTTTCCAAACCCACCCCGTCGCCGCTTGGTCCACGGGAAAGGATTCGAATTCTCCGCTTCCCTCATTTTTTTTCCAGTATCGCGTCAGCATGTGATCCTGGTGCGGGTCGTGCAGAGAAAGATTCAGCAACTCCCCGCCGGTTAAATCCATCACCAAAGGGGCGAGTTGTTCGAATGCGTCGGGCAAGTTCTGAGATGCCGCCACCAAATCGCTGACCTCAAGCAGCACACGATAGCGATCAGGTTCTCGAGGTGCAGATCCTACGGATCCAACCGGGTTTTCGGACATTCAGACACCTCCCGCACGAGCGGGTCAGCGTTCCCGACGATCAAGTTCTCTTGAGCAGAATGGAGGGTCGGCGCAGCTTGCCGAGCTGCGGGGACTCATAACCTACGTCGCAGGTGTTGGCCTCTTACTTGGAGACCAATCTCATTCTCTCCGGTCGGAGAGCCCCCTCAGGTTCCGCGACGTTCATCCTGATATATGTGCGCTTCAGGACGAGACATTCATACTCCGTCCCTGGATCACAATCAAGTTTTTTTCTTGGCACCTCCCGCAATCCTGAGATAGGAATCGGCGAACGATCCATCGTTGCGACGAAGTGTTGCGGCCAGATGGGCCCGAGAAGACAAACTTACAAAACTTTACACAACAACTAACACGTAAAAACTTTCACAAACCGGATCGGCGTGGAATCGGGTGAAGACCCTAGGCGAAATCCGTTAAGGTTGAAATTCTCAAGATCGCCAGCTCCAACGAACTTGACGTAAGATTCCTCAATGGCGCGCGGTTGGGAGAGTAAGTCCATCGAACAGCAACAGGAAGAGATGGCGGAGCAGCGGAAGCTCGTCCGGGCACCACGTCCTCCCGACGAGCAGCAGCGGAACCGCAAACGCGAGGGACTGCGCCTTTCCCGGGAACGCCTCAGCCAACAACTTCACGCCGCCGGCAACCCCCGACACCGTCAGATGCTGGAGCAGGCCATCGCCGAACTCGACAGCCAACTGGCATCTTTTAAAGAAGTTACGGACCCCGCCGCACGAAAGTGAATGGTCCGCGTGGATACCTCCTATAACGAAAACCGCAGTCCGGCCGCCCGCCGCCTGACGTATAATCTCAACGGGAAGCGGAGTAGATGAAAGCTTACGTTTACGTGTCGCTGAAAAAGAGTGTGCTCGATCCGCAGGGCAAAACCATCTATGGCGCTCTCACGAAAATCGGTTATAAGAGCTTGCATGACGTGCGCCAGGGAAAGTATTTCGAAATTACTCTCAACGGCGGCATCTCCAAAGAAGAGGCACAAGTCGAAGTAGAACGAATGGCACGTGAAGTTCTGACCAACCCGGTGATAGAAGAGTTTCGTTTCTCCCTCGAAGAGTAACCGCCGGTAACTCCCCACCGATAGATTCGTCAAGGAGCAAGTTATCCAATGTGCGGCATTGTTGGGTATGTGGGCAAAAAAGAAGTCGTCCCCGTCATCATCGAGGGTTTGAGAAAGCTGGAGTATCGCGGCTACGACTCAGCCGGGATCGCGGTGGCCGGAAACGGCACGGGCCTGCAGATCCGTCGAGCCGAAGGCAAGCTGCGCAATCTGGAAGAAGTCATCCGCCTCAAGCCGCTTGACGGCACCTACGGCATTGGCCACACGCGCTGGGCCACGCACGGCCGCCCGACCGAAGAAAATGCGCATCCGCATCGCGATTGCACCGGCAAAATTGTGGTCGTGCACAACGGCATCGTCGAGAATTATCTTTCGCTCAAGAAGAAGCTGATTGCCGAAGGGCACAAATTCACCACTGAAACCGACACCGAAATCATCGCCCACCTGGTCGAGAAACATTATTTTCAGACCGGAAATGGCCACAAACCGCTTCTCGAAGAAGCCGTACGCAAGGCAGTCAAAGAACTGACCGGCGTCTTCGCGCTGGTGGTCGTCTCGGTCGATGAACCGAACAAGATTGTCGCCGCGCGCAATGGCCCGCCGGTCGTGATCGGCCTGGGCAAGGACGAATATTTTGTCGCCAGCGATGTGCCTGCATTACTAGATCACACCCGCGATCTTTTCTTTCTCGCGGATGGCGATATTGCCATACTCACGCAAGATGGAGTGCGCGTCACCGATTTCGATGGCCATCCCCTGGAGCGCAAAGCCCAGCGCATTACCTGGGACCCCATCATGGCGGAAAAGGGTGGCTTCAAGCACTTCATGCTCAAGGAAATTTATGAGCAGCCCCGCACCGTCCGCGACACCACGCTCGGCCGCGTATCGCAGGATTCAGGCGCCATTTTCCTCGATGAAATGCAGGTCACCGAGGCTGAATTCAAAGCGCTGAAGAAAATTAATATCGCCGCCTGCGGCACCAGTTGGCATGCTGGACTCGCCGGCAAGTACATGATCGAAACTCTCGCCCGCGTTCCCGTCGAAGTCGACTATGCCAGCGAGTGGCGCTATCGCGACCCGATTCTCGGACCGGATACGATGACCATGCTGATTTCGCAATCGGGTGAGACCGCCGACACCATCGCCGCCCAACGCGAAGCCAAAGCCAAGCGATCGAAAACCCTCGCCATCTGCAATGTCGTCGGCTCCATGATCACGCGCGAAGCTGCGGGAACGGTTTATACGCATGCCGGCCCGGAAATCGGCGTCGCTTCGACCAAGGCTTTCACCGGACAACTCACCGCTCTTTATTTGTTCGCGTTATATCTGGCGCAGGTACGCGGCGCAATGACCGCTGAACAGGCGAAGGCTGCCGTGCAACAACTGACTCACATCCCCGGCAAGCTAGAGCAGATTCTCACTCATGACGGAACTTGCGAAGAGCTGGCAAAGACCTACGTTCGTGCGCAGGATTTTCTTTTCCTCGGCCGCGGCATCCACTACCCCATCGCTCTCGAAGGCGCGCTCAAGCTCAAGGAAATTTCCTACATTCACGCCGAAGGCTATCCGGCAGGCGAGATGAAGCACGGCCCCAACGCGCTGATTGACGAAAATCTTCCCGTGGTCATCATCGCCACGCGCGATCTTAATAGCGCGCAATCGATGGTCCGTTACGAGAAGACAATGTCCAATCTCAAGGAAGTGAAAGCGCGATCGGGAATCGTGATTGCGCTGGCCACGGAAGGCGACAACGAAATTGCGGAAGAAGCCGATCACGTCCTCTTCGTTCCGCCGGCACCCGAAGAATTATCGGCAATTCTGGAGATTGTCCCCCTGCAGTTGCTGGCTTATCACATCGCTGTGCGCCGCGGTTGCGATGTCGATCAGCCGCGCAATCTCGCCAAGTCAGTCACAGTAGAATAGCAAGAGGATTTGGGGAATCTTAGAACTCGAAGTACGCTCCAGCCCGCGCCGGACGCGCTCCATCAGTTCCTGTCGCTGGAAGCAAACCCTCTTCGATCCCGTGCAGACTTTCCCATGCCGCTTCAGTCAGTGCCGGGTCTGACCCGACAATGTCGCGGATCATCTGCCAGGCGGCAATATTGAGTGCACCCTCTGGTGCCGGCCCCATCGCCAGCGAAACCGAACATTGCGGGCAGAAACAAATACGCTGTGCCGCGGATTTCTGGCGCGGCCTCACTCCTACCGTCTGCGCGAACAGATATACCGCCACCGATTTTTGTCCCGCCTCCAACTCCCGGCTGCACCGCAAACAATACAGATTATCCAAGGGATCGTTCTCCACTGCCAAAGTAAGCCTACTTTCGCTAGGCATCGCCGATGGCACAAGTATGTAGAGGGGTTCCGGCAGGCGCAAACCTGCGAACCAACTTTGCTCTAGCCAGAAACGGACTGCATCGCGCACTCTGTTGGCATGGGAGTCGGTTCCACCGAAAAATCAACGCGACCGTCACGGCAACCCGAAAAACGCCGGGAGGTCGCCGCCGTTTGTTACCGCATCCGCAAAGGCGACGTCGAATTCCTGCTGGTACAGACGCGAAGTGGGCGCTGGACTTTCCCCAAAGGCGGCGTTGAGGCTGATCTCACACAGGCTCAGTCCGCGGCACTCGAGGCAGTCGAAGAGGCCGGTGTTCATGGCCGCATCGAAGAAGTCCCCTTCGCTCGTTACTTCCGAAAGCATCAGAATCACGTTCCGGCGAGAAGCATGAGAGCAAACATCACCCCACCGGAACTTGCCGTCGCGGCACATCTTTGCGAGGTGTTTCGACAGGAACCGCCACAAGAACGGGATCGAAACCCGACGTGGTTGAACGCAGACAAAACCAAGCAGCGCTTGAGGAAAAACCGCACGCCGGAATTCGGCGCTGAACTGGTTCGCGTTGTCGAACGTGCGCAGTCGCGCATTGAACGACTACGCCATCGCCAAGACATTCCGAGTCGCGCTAACACGAACAAAGACGGCCTGCAGGAAATCCGATTTGAGGCCCGAACCTTCGCCGTTCACGCCCTACCACGCCGAGTTCTGCGCATTTCGCCCGAGGCAATTCAACGACCGGTTCTGCGGTTAGGAACAGGAGTGGATTCCGCTTCCGAGATCATTACCAAAACTATTCCCCGCGTCACACCGATTGATACAAAAGGAATTGACACAAGACAAAAAACGAAAAGTAAATTTCCCGTCCGCCAGTAATCTGCCAGTCAGCGGACGCCGAGTCTCAAGAACATGCAGTTGACCGAGCAAGGAATTCCTCTCGCCATCATTTGCAAGCCGGAAATCAGCCCGAATCCTACGGTGATACACTGCTGATCCATGCTTGAAGTCAACGGCCTTACCAAGAACTATGGAAAACTGGTGGCCGTCGATGGCGTTAGCTTTCGCGCCGATTCCGGAGCCACGATCGGCTTGCTCGGACCCAACGGCGCCGGCAAGACCACGACCGTTTCTATTATTGCCGGATTGCTGAGCCCGGATTCCGGCGAAGTTCTGATCGAGGGCCGGCAGGTCAAAAGCGATACCGATCCCGTCAAGCTCAAGATTGGCCTTGTGCCGCAGGATATGGCGCTCTACGACCAGCTCTCGGCGCGCGATAATCTGACTTTTTTCGCTGCGCTTTACTCGCTTTCCGGTGCAAAGGCCAAGCAAGCCATTGACAGCGCCCTGCAACTGGTGGAGCTCTCCGACCGCGCCGCCGACAAAGTAACAACATTTAGCGGTGGAATGAAACGCCGTCTGAATCTCGCCGCTGCTCTGCTTCACGATCCCCAGATTCTTCTGCTCGATGAGCCAACCGTCGGGGTCGATCCGCAAAGTCGTAACGCCATCTTCGATAATCTTGAGGCCCTTAAGAAGCGCGGCAAGACGCTCATCTACACAACGCACTACATGGAAGAGGCGGAGCGCCTATGCGATCGAATCGTGATTATCGATCATGGAAAAGTGATTGCCGATGACACCTTGCAGGGATTGCACAAGCTCTTACCGGTGACCAACGTGCTTGCCATTGAACTTGACCGCGTCAGCGGATTTGACCCGAAACCGATGCTGGCGCTTCCGCATGTCAAGTCCGCTGAGCTGGCAGCGAGCACTCTCCGTGTCGGAGTTCACGATCTCGCCGGCGCCGCTCCCGGCGTGCTCCGCTGGTTATCCGACAACGGGCATTCCTACCACCACGTTTCGAGCGAGCAGCCCGACCTGGAGACTGTGTTTCTCACCCTCACCGGAAGGAGCCTTCGAGACGCCTGATGGTCCCATTCCTGGCACTGGTTCGAAAAGACCTGAAACTGTTCTTCAGCGACCGCAGAAGCGTGGTCGTGGGAATCCTCGTTCCCATCGTGCTGGCGTCGTTCTTCGGCTATCTCTTTGGAGGCCAACGAGGAGACGCGGAAACAAGTAAGGTCGCCGTGTTGATGATCGATCAGGATGGCAGCGACATCTCCCGTGACCTGATGGCGCAACTCGCCGGCGATCGAATGCTGAATGTCAAACCATCCACTCTCGATGCGGCGCGCGAGGCCGTGCGCAAAGGCAAGGCGACTGCCGCGATTGTGGTTCCCAAGGACTTCGGGCGGGATGCTGGACGCGCATTATTTACCGGCGCGAATAAACCTGATCTGTCCCTGCTCTACGATCCGTCGCACTCTATGGAACTCGGTTTGGTCAAAGGCATTCTGAGCGGTGCGGTAATGGAAAGTGTGAGCAAGGAAATGTTCAACGGCAGCAGCGGCCGCCAGATGCTCGACGAATCTCTCTCGCGAGTGGAGAACAGTTCTGACCTTTCGCTGGAAGATAAGAAGGCCTTGCGCGATGTGCTGAGTGGCGCGAAGGAATTAAACGAACGCCAGGCAGGAACTCGCCAAGGAGCCTTATCCGGCGGTCTCACCATGCCTTTCGAGACGCGCGACGAAGCTATCACTTCGGGCGGCAATGTTGCCTACAACGGCTATGCGCACTCGTTCGGAGGGATGGGAATCCAATTCATCCTCTTCATGGGACTCGATGTTGGCATCGCGTTACTGATGCTGCGCCGCACTGGACTCTGGCAACGACTGCGCGCCGCGCCGCTCTCTCGCACCATGCTGCTGGGAAGCAGAACGGTCAGCGCCTCCTTGACCGCCGGATTTATTCTCGCCGTGCTCTTCATTTTTGCGCGGGTTGTTTTCGGCGTGCGCATTCTCGGCAGCTTTCCTGGATTTGTGCTGGTGTGCGCGGCCTTCTCGCTGATGACCGCCGCTTTTGGCCTGATGATCTCCGCTCTCGGCGAAACCGTCGAAGCTACCCGCGGATACTCCGTCATGGCGACGCTCGTTTTGGTGATGCTTGGCGGCTCGTGGGTGCCAACTTTCGTCTTCCCTAAATGGCTCCAACGACTCACCGTCGTCGTCCCCACGCGCTGGGCGATGGACGGCTTGGACGCCATGACCTGGCGCGGATTAGGATTTTCCGCTGCGATCGCACCCATTGCCGTCTTGCTCTTATTCACGCTTCTGTTCGGAGCGATTGCTGTGATGCGATTCCGCTGGCGCACCGACGGGTAACAACTCGCTCGTTTCGAATCGCGTTCCTCATATCGCCCTCGAGCCGAAGTGGAGCGAAAACCCAATTCCGCGATAACATCTTTGGTGATGCTTCGCGAAGCCGGGCTCGAATCTCGCCAAGAACCGCGGCACGATCCGCGCCAGGAAATCCTGCGCACCGCGGCGCGCCTGTTTCAGCAGCGCGGATACGATGCGACCTCGATGAACGATGTTGCCGCGGCCCTCAAGCTTTCCAAGGGCGGTCTTTATCATCACTTCCAGTCGAAAGACGAGATCCTGTTTCACATCATGTCGCACGCCATGGATATCACCGAGGAACGCGTGATCAACGTGGCGCGTCGCGTTGGCGGAACTGGCCTTGAAGGAGCTGAAGAGCGGTTGCGAACCCTAATCCGTTTGCATATTCAGGTCGTGCTCAGTCCCAAAGACCGCGAGATCACCGTCATGCTTCACGAGAACCATCCCTTGCCGCTGGCCTTCCGGCGCAAGATCAATGCCCGCAAGAAAGATTACCTGCACTTCGTCGAGAACCTCGTCGCCGATGTCCATCGCAAGCGGAACTCGGCTTTGCCCGAAACTCGGATAGTCACACCGCGGGCGGCAGCGCTCGCCTTGCTCGGCATGATCAACTGGATTTACCAGTGGTACAAACCTGACGGATCGCTGACTCCCGAAGCGCTAGTCGAACAATTCTCGGAAATCCTTTTTCACGGCGCGCTGGGATAAACCTACCGGTCTCAGGTCTTAAGTTCCATGCCTCAGTTTTTCCACATCGACGACCTGTCGCGGCAGCGGAACAAGCTGGGCAAACGTTACTTTGAATTTCTTCGCATCCCGGCGATGAGCGCGGGCGTCTATGTTCTGCCGGCTGGAGGCGTCGATTCTCAGAAGCCGCATCGCGAGGACGAAATGTATTACGTCGTCAGAGGACGCGCTCGGATGCAGATTGGAACTGGCGACTCCGCCAACCGCTCCGAGCTCCAGGCCGAAGTCCGCCCCGGTTCTGTCATTTTCGTCGAGGCTGAACTGGAGCATCGTTTTTACGACATCGAGGAAGAACTCGAAGTCCTCGTCTATTTCGCTCCGGCTGAACAGGAATAGATTGAAGGGTAGCGAACCTGGCAATGCCTACTCTGGCGATGTTTACTCTGATGCTTACTGTTAAGCCACTCCACCCCCCCCTCCCCCCAGTCTATTGGAATCATTGGTTTAGCGACAATTTTTAGCTCGAGTCTTTGAAAAATAAGGGTTTAGGCTAAAGTCTTTATTCTTCAATCAGTTATCGCCACAAGCCATTATCGACGACTGCCAATGTGGGCACACATCGGGCCTGCACCGATCTGGAGGCATTGTCGCATCGATTCGCGGCGGGTGTCTGTGATGGCGGTACAGCTTTTTTGTGATGAAAAAGTGTTGGCCAACGGCGGTTGAGGATCCCGGCCTTCGTTTCGCGATCAGGAGCGGCCCCACCCCCGCTACTGCAACTTTGCGTATTCCGCCTTGGCTTGTTTCAGGATGGGAACATCGGGGTCGGCGTCTTTCCAGGCGGCGATGAAATCCTGATAAGCGCTCTTGGCCTTGATGGTGTCGCCCTGGAGCGCATAGGCGCGCGCGCTTCCGAGCCGAGCCAGGCTATAAAGCGGACTCGTCGGAGCGTGTCCGCGGTGGTCGATGATTTTCTGGAATTCGGCCAGCGCCTCGGTTCCATCGCGCTGGTCCAAATATGCCTCGCCGCGCAGGTAGAGAGGCCAGAATTCGACGGGAGCAGTCGGTCCTCCTCCAAACTCGACAGTTCGGGCTGGTTCCAGCGCGGCAACGGCGCGCGCCGGCTGTTTTTCTTGCAGGTCAATGGCGGCACGCACAACCGCGACCAATCCGTTATTGAACGTCGTGTCATCGGGATATTGCTTGGCCAGAGCCGTTATCATTTTATCGGCGCGTGCGGCGTCTCCGGTTCGCGCCAGAGCCAGGGCTGCCAAGGCGTTGATATCGTTGTTGTCGGTCATAGCCAGAGCCTGCTCGGCCTGGCGCCGGGCCTCTTCCGCATTTCCGAACTCGCCTTCAATCGCACCTTCGTAGGCCCGCACGCTGGCGGAGAAGTCTTTCAACTCGGCCTCTGACTTCTGCACCATCTGGTTACACAAGTCACGACCCGCGCGCACTTGCCCCTGAAAATACTTGACGTTGCAGGCAAACTCTAAGAGGTAGGGCTCATCGCCCGTCCCGGCAATCTTGTCGCGCAATCGCTGCATCTCCGCCTGGTCGCCGCGTATGAACGCCAATTCATAGCCGATCAATATCGTCGAAAAAGATTCCGCGTGCTGCGCTACCGATTGCTCCAGAATCGCCCGTGATTCGTCATAGCGCCCCAGGGACATATAGGCTCCAGCTACGTTCTGGTACGCGTAGACGTCTTTGGCATCGATCTGCATCGCCTCGAGTGCATTGGCCAGAGCTTTATCCTGCTGTCCGGTCGCATCGTAAGCGAGCGCCAGGTTATCGCATGGCACGTTATCGCGAGGGTAGGCTTGCTTCCATTGCAGGTAAATATCGATGGCTTTGTCGATTTGTCCGGCAGCCTCATAGTGGTGGGCGGAAATATAGAGCTTCTCGCGCTCGCTGGTCCGCTCGCGCAGATCGAACGCCTTCTGCATCGCCTCACGGCCGGGGTTCTTGGCCCCGCTGTTGCCGTAGGCAACGCCGAGCGTCGCATAGGCCATGGCGAAATTCGGGTCGAGTTCGACGGCGCGCTTGAGATGGGGAATTGCCTGAAGGTCGTGCAATCTCGTATGTTCGGCCTGGCCGAGGCTGAAAGCCTGCAACGCTTCGAGCGACGAAGTGGTCGCCTGTTCCAGCGGCTTGGCAAACTGTTGAACGGAGCCGAGCGACTCGCCGAGCTTGGCCCGCAATGAAGATGCTCCTCCGTCGAGCGCCTTAAGCACCTGCTCTTTGCTGGCAGCTTCAACCTGCTCGCGAGCCAGCGAGTCTCCGGTTTGGGCATTGATGGCTGAGATCGTAATTACGTAGGAACTGCCCAGACCGGCGATGGAGCCAGCCAGCACGGCTTTGGAGCCTTCGCGCAGGGCGATTTCACGGGCCACATCGGCGGTGATGCGTTCGTCGGGCTGGCGTCCCATAAATCGCAAGGCTTCGCGCATGCGCGACTCAGGCAGGATCTTAAGGAAAGGCGACTGCTCGAGTTGGACGGCTAATGCTTGCTTGAGTGTTCCGTCAAAGACGGCATCGCCGGTGGTGTTGACGAAATCTGCGAGAACGACAGTATCTTTTTCCGTGAGCGCGTTCGTGTGGCGAGAGCGCAGGAATAAACCCCCGCCGACGAGCGCAACCGTGATCAGCGCAAGGACGATCAATGCGGCGACGACGGCGGGGGCCTTCCAGGATCTTTTTGTCGCGGGAGGAGAGGTAGCCGAAGCGGGCAGCCCTGCTCCCCACGAATCGGCGGCCGCAGCGGTACTTGAAGGTGCCGAGACCGGCGGCACCACTGGCTGCGAGCCTGACTGCGGCAAATTCTGCGGACGCGGCGTCTGCAATGCCGGCCTCGATCCCGAGTCTTGCAGCGCGGCCATCTGACCGGAACTGACGGCAGCAGCGCGCCCAGTTTCGGTGTCACGCTTCAGGCGTTGCAAATCGGCGCGAATGTCGGCGGCGTGCTGATAACGCAGGTTGCGGTCTTTTTCCAATGCCTTGCTGATAATGTCTTCGAGCTTCGGCGGCAGGTCGGGATTCATTCGCACCGGTGGCGTTGGCGCGCGATCGAGAATGGCCTGAAAAATCAGGGCCGAAGTCTCTCCGCGAAAAGGCAACAGGCCGGTGGCCATCTCGTAGAGTACGGCGCCGAAAGAAAACAGGTCGGTGCGAGCATCGAGTTCCTTGCCCTTGGCTTGCTCGGGAGACATGTAGGCCACGGTGCCGATGGTCGAGCCGGGGCTGGTAAGGTGCTCTTCGACTGCGGTCGCGAGCGTCGCATCCACAGTTGCGCCCGAAGCCGCTCCTGAAGACAGCGAGCGTGATGGCTGAGTTACTTTCGCCAATCCGAAATCGAGTACCTTGGCGTGCTCGCGTTTAGTCACAAAAATATTCGCCGGCTTAATGTCGCGATGCACAATGCCCTGGGTGTGCGCCGCATCAAGAGCGTCGGCAATTTCAATGCCCAGGGAGAGCAACGTGTCGAGTTCCACAGGATGATTGTTGATGACATGTTTCAGCGTCGAACCGTCAAGGTACTCCATGACGATGAACGCCTGGCCATCCTGCTCGCCGATATCGTAGATGGTGCAGATGTTCGGATGATTGAGCGCGGAAGCGGAGCGGGCCTCGCGGCGAAAGCGCTCTAGCGCGGCGCGGTCCTGAGCGACATCCTCGGGAAGGAACTTCAGCGCGACGAAGCGGTCAAGACGCGTGTCTTCCGCCTTGTACACCACCCCCATGCCGCCGCCACCGAGTTTCTCGATGATGCGGTAATGCGAAATTGTTTGGCCAATCACCCGGAAAGGTTCGCCCCGCGAGCGACCATATTAGGAGGCAAGGCGTGCCAAGTCAATGCACGTCGAATCAAGGCACGCCCAAGTCAACGCATGCCAAGTCAAGGAGACTCATTACGGCGCGGGAACATAAACTTCGCGCGCCGCCACCAAGTCAACATTATGCAATTCGGTTGTCACCTTCACCGATTGCATGCCCGCCTTCTTGCGAGGCTTCGCCACGAAAGTCAGCCAGTACTGATGATTCAGGCGCTCCGCCGCATCCTTCAAGTAAGGAGAAAAGTTCGGAGCCGGCCCCGCGAAACCGATGTAGTATCCTTCGCCTCCAGTTTCTTCGGTCAGCTTGGCGAGGTAGATTTGTCCCCAGTAGTTCAGCCAGTAACTGTGGCCGAAGTGGCCGCCGCCCGGCGCATAGATCGCCGAGACGACAATACCGGCGCGCTGCGAATCTTCGATTGCGGCTTCAAGATAAGGATCCTGGGTATCGCCAGATCCGTAATATGGGTCGACGCCGCTGGTGACCATGAGGACTTCGCGCCGGTCACCATTTGCCTGCCAGCGCTTTACCAGATCGCTGAGCGAGAAATACGGACTGGACCCTGCCGCGAAATAACCCAGCGGCAGCCGCACGGCCTTCGCCGCAAGAGCGTGATCGGTGGTTGGCTCCTGCTCGACTCTGGCAGTGCCATTTTGCATGTACGCGACACCCACCTTGGCGTTGGGCGGAAGTGTCGAGATGAAATTCTTTATGTCTTCCAGCTGCGTATTGAGGGCAAAACTAGCGCCGTCATCGATCATGACGAAAAATTCCAGACCGGCATGGTTCCCTTGGGCCGGGACCCATTCCGTAACTTGATCGCGTTCCTTTCCTTCGAAGACCATCACGTCCTCACGATTCACCGCCGGCGCCTCTGATCCCTTACGTGGCTCAACGGTCACAATCATTCGCACCGGAGTGCCGTTCTCGTTCGGAGTCTCTTGCGCGAAAGCAGCGGGGCTGCCCATTGCCGAAAAGAGCAAAGTTATCAAGGCCAGTTGAGACCGCAGTGCGTTCATAAACGCCTCCCAGGCACCCGGTCTTTGCCGCGCGCCTTGGCGCGATTCTATACGCGCCGTCAATTTAGATGCGGAGAAAGGTTTGCTGGATATAACGATAGAGGAGGAGAAGACGCGCAGACCGACCGCGTTTCATTCACCGGAACGAAACAGCCCTGCATTTTCCAGCAGCTTGTCACAGACCTTGATACAGATTTCTCGCGTGGCAACTCGCACGGCTTCGTCGGGTGCGGCGATCATCAAGGTCGAAGTGCCGTGGCAGAGCAGGAAGATGCCGTCGTATACCGAAGCATAATCCTCGGGCCGACCGCCAAAACGAAGCGCGAGCTGTGCGATGAGCCAGCCGCGCACCGGCCGCGGGGTCGAGAAAAAATG
>DATEBK010000380.1:0-16098 GCA_035287825.1 Terriglobales bacterium | reverse complement strand
CCTGGTAACTACCGGCCTGTCACTGAGGTAACCTCGTCATTAATAGTCGACACAACTAATCTTTCGGCTGAGGGTTTCTACTCACATGAACAACGCACTCAGCAAATCACTGTTAGTCCTGGCAGTGGGTGGACTTATGATCGCTGGCTCCGCCTCTGCTCAAACCTCAACCACTTCCGGAGCGGGGCCTGGCGTCGTCGATCCCGGTCATCCGCGCGTTAATCAGGTCAACAGCCGCGAAGAAAATCAGCAGCAGCGCATCGCCAACGGCGTTAGCAACGGCAAGCTGAACTCGCAGCAGACAGCCAATCTCGAAAACCGCGAAACTGCCGTGCAGAACCGCGAAAAGGCCGATATGGCGAAGAACAACGGCCATCTGACCAAGGGCGAGCAGCGCGGCATCAACCGTCAGCAGAACCGGATCAGCAGGAGCATCGCGAAAGACAAGCACCAGTAATCCAGCGCAAGCGACGGCGAGAGCAAGAATTGATCGGTAAGAGTTTACGAGTAAGACTTGGCAAGTAAGACTGTTAGAATAGCCGCAGAGTAACTGCGGCTTTTCTTTTGTAAGTGGATAGATTTATTTTTTCAGCGACCGAACATACCTCACCAAATCGGCGATCTGCGGTTTCGTCAGTTTGTGCTCGAACGCTGGCATTCTGCTCTTACCCTTGGCAATAATGGACGCGAGTTGATCGTCCGACTTGTTCTGCACTTCATCCGAGCCAAGCGGAAGCATCTGCAGGTTCTTGCCGAGCATCGTGTCGCCCGCTCCATGTGTTCCGTGGCAAGCCGAGCAATGAGCCTTGTAGGTTTCTGCGCTGCTTTCTGCTAGAGCACCAGAAGAAAGCGTCAGCGCCAGCACACTCCCGAAAATCCAGCGCCCCAAGTTCCCGACCATCTCTTTCAGCAACCAGTTTTCCCCCTTCAACTCCCACAGTCCCAGCCTGATTTTACCAGTTCAGCTTCAGCGCGAACTGGAACTGGCGAGGATCATACGCTGCGGTTGCCTGACCGGCATTGGTAAACAGCGGACTCACAGCCGCCACGTTGTACCGGTTGGCGATGTTGAACATGTCGGTAATGAAGTCCATGTTAAAGCGCTCGCCGAACGCGATCCTCTTGGCGAAGCGGAAGTCGTTGAAGACTGTCCAAGGAGTGACGCCCGCATTGCGCCCCAGGTTGCCGTCGAGCGATTGCAAGGTGACGAATGGAAAAACTGTCTGTGTGGCAGAAGTGGGAGCGAAAGCCTCATAGCAGGGTTCCTGGAACACCCCGGTTGGAGAATACTTCGAGTTGACTGGCTCGTTTCCCGCAGCCGTGCATGCGGCATTCACGAGGGTGTTGGGTCGTACCGTGAGAGTGGAGTTCTGCAGGTTGTCATCGCTGCCCGTAACGATATTGAATGGCCGTCCCGTCGAGAATTCGATCAGTGGAGCGAACGTCCAATTGCTGAACACTTTGCTCATGAAGCCGCTTCCACTCAGCTTGCCCGACTGGTAGACACCGCTCAGGACAAAGCGTTGGCGCTGGTCGAAAGTAGAATTAGAACGATCGAGCCCTGGATAGTAGCTGTCTTGCGGGGTTTGCGTTGATTGCAGATCGGTGGAATCGTCGATCGCATGCGCCCACGTGTACGAGGCCTGGAACTCGTAGTGATTGCTGAAGCGTTTACGCAGATTAGCAGTCAGCCCGTGATAAACCGAGCTGCCATTGGAATAGTTGGCATCCATGTCGCTGAACGGAACGCAACCAGCCAGACTCGGAAGGTTGCCAGGAGTCGGATTGCAAGTCGTATTGAAACCGGCCGTGCTGTATCCGATAGCATGAAGATACTGCATAACCAGCGGCAATACGGTGCTCACGCAGGCAGCGCCTCCATTGGCGATCAAGGCATTAGCGATCGCCGGATTGTTGCCACCAGGACGGAAGAAGTTGGTCAACGCAGCCGAAATCCATGGCAAACCGTTGTTGGGATTGACGCCGCAAGGAGCTGCACCGAGCCCAACGCCCAACGGTCCGCCGCTGGTTGCATAGGAGTTCGGATCACTGTAAGCGGCCTGCCAGTTCGCCACCAATAAGTCGCCACGCTGTGTATTGGCATTGATCGGCCGGTTTATATGTCGTCCGCCATTGAAGTTGTAGCCGATGCTAAAGGCGAAACCGCCTCCAAGGTCGCGTTCCATGGTGAGATTCGCCTGCTGAGAGTAGGCATACACGAAATTCTTCCCTTGCGGATAACCGAAGGGCTGAAACAGCAACGGGAAGCCGTCTTGGATGTAGTTCTGGTTGAGAAACAAGTTGGTCGAACTCGACAAGAAGGGATCGAACCTCTGCGGGTTCGGGTTGCCATTGGCAGAAGGTGTTCCGTATCCGAGAATGGAGTTCGGAACTCCCGGTGTGCATTGAGATGCACTGAAGAGATTGCCCTGGAATACCGGAATAGCATTCAGATTTCCTGGACTGCCCGCGCCCGAACAGAATCCGAGTGGAGCAAAATCCAATTGGCCGCTCTCCGAACCGTCGGAGGCTTGGCCCAGAAAATAGAGGCCGAGCAACGGGTGATCGTAGAACATGCCGAATGAAGCGCGGACTACCGTCTTCCCGTCTCCCTTCGGATCCCATGCGAGTCCCAGCCGAGGCTGGACGTTATTCGTGTCGGTCTGAATCCCCTTTTGGATTCCCAGAATGTTGTATCCGGTCTGAGCGGTATTGGCGAGCCCCGTGGGCGGTGGGAATGTGGGGGGGAATTCCACGTCGTAGCGTACGCCGTAGTTCAACGTAAGATTGTGGTGCACGCGCCAGGAATCCTGCCAGAACACCCCCAGCGGCTTGTTCGAGAACGAGTCGGTTGGGTTGCCGATGCCTTGAACGAAGCCCCCCGGCATGCCGAGACCATAAGCTTGCACCGCGTTGAATGATGGGACGCCGGGAAACAGGCTCTCGCTGCCAAAGTCAAACAGCCCTCCGTAATTGACCGTGAAGGTGGCTTGAATCGGAATATAGTTGAAGTCCGCACCAAACTTTGTGTAGTGCCTTCCTATGCTCCAGGCGAAATTGTCTGTGAACTGGTAGCGTTTTTCGACGCGTTGTGCGTAGGAGTAAGGCTCGCGGCCAAAATAAGCGTAACCGGTAATGTCTACGGCTGGGTCGTTGCCGTCTGGGATCTGTGTGTTATAGAAGTAAGCCAAGCCGCGGCGCGCAAACTGGAAACGAAATTCGTTCACCTTGTTGGTGCCTATCGTCCACGTATCCTGCACAACCCCGGCTACGTCACGGTAGGTCTGTTCGGATGTGCGCGAGTAGGCGTTCTGTCCAAAAGGCTGATCCTCGCCGTTGACTTCGATGCCGGTAACTGTGCTCGGGCTGACATTGGCGCGCAATGTAAGTCGATTGCTGGCACTCACATTGTGGTCTATGCGAAGCGAGTAGAGGCTTGTGCCCTCGAAGACCGGGAAGTTTCCTGCCTGCGCAGCCAGCGTCTGATACGAGCCGGGCAGCCCGGTGCAATAGAAATTGAACCCTGCCGCAGTGGCAAATGCCGGATTACACGAAGTTGGAAACTGCTGCAATCCGGCGGGGACCAGACTCGGCGGTAGTGCGGCGAACCATGACGGATAGCTGCCGTTCAGAGCGATGCCTGAAGAAGCACCGACCATGAAGGCATAGAGCTGTAACGACGGTAGCGGATAGGGATTGGCGGCTAGGAATGTTGCCTGGCTATTTGTGGCCAGAATGTCAGGAAAGGTTCCCGTAGGTGCTCCAAAGATCGGCGAGACGTCGACGTTTGTGAAGCCGTAGTACGACGCGAACGCGGGATTAGACGCCGTGGGAAGCGAGGAGAATCCGGTTTCATGTCGTCGCGTGACCTCATACGAAAAGTAATAGTACGTTTTGTCCTTCTTGATCGGACCGCCGAAAGCCGTGCCGGCCTGCACTCGCGTGTAGGCCGGGTTGGGAGTGGTACTGAACGGGTTAACCGCCTGGAAATCGCGATCGCGCAGATATCCATAAACATCGCCGTGAAAGTCGTTCGATCCAGAGCGCGTAATAATGTTGACCACACCGCCAGATGCGCGGCCATATTCCGCGGCGTAGCTGTTGGTGATGATCTGAAATTCTTGGACCGCTTCCTGCGAAACGGTGGAGCGCACGCCGTTGACCGAATTGTCGGTAGCGTCGGCGCCATCGACGTTCACGAGGTTGGAGCGGGCACGTTGTCCGCTGATGTTTAGGCCGGAGGTGGGCGCCACCCCAGTGTTCGGAGCGTTGTCGCGCGAGACTTGCGAATCAGTGAGCGTGAAATTGATGTAATTGCGGCCGTTGATCGGCAGATTGTCGATGCGCCGCTGCCCGATCGTATCGGTCGTGGAACTGCGCGCAGTTTCCACCAGATCGGCCTGCGCATTGACCTCCACAACCTCCTTGCCACTCGCCACTGCGAGCGCCACCGGCAACTCCGCCAGGCCGCCCACCGTGATCGGAACTTCGGCCGCTTCAGCTTTGGCGAAACCCGACGATTCCACCGTGACCGAATACGTTCCCGGGGCGAGTTGGAGCACGCTGTAGCCGCCCCGGCCATCGCCCGTCGCATTCCGTTCCAGGCCTTTGGCCACATCGCGAACCATGACGGTGGCGTTGGTGACGGCATTGCCCTTTGGATCCTTCACGCTCACGTGCAGGTCGCCTGTCGCCGCGCCTTGCGCCAACGCCAATTGGCATACCGGCAACCATAAGACGGCAAGAAAAAGAAGAAGACGCAAGATCGCTCTCATAGGGCTCCTGAACTCTTCCGCATTCTGGCGGAAAAAGAAATCAAACGGCGCGGTTTATGGCCAGCGACCTGAATTTCAAGCACGGTGTGAGGATGAGATACCGCTGATATGTACATCATAGGAGGGTGTTAAGGCAAGCAATAAGGTGGTTACCGCTTGGTAAAGGTCGATGCCGCTCAATTTTCCACAGCGCATAGTTGCACGTTGCGTTTGCGCGCCACTTTCTTTAGATTCTGGAAGCGAGAAATTCCAAAATCAGAAGCCAGAATCAGAAATTGTGATGAGTGTTGACAACGAGTGTTGAGAGTCGAAAGCTCTCCGCTAGATCGCTGACCACTGCTTCAAGCATTCGCGATTCCATGATTCACGATTCCATGACTTGCAATTCCATGACCGCCGAACTTCTGCAGGTCATGGTCTGCCCTCCAACTCACGCCGGGTGGAATGTCCCGGAGAAGTCCGCAACTTGGCCCGCTCTGGGATTTCGCCACGCTCCCGATTTTGCAGTCGCGCAAAGCCAGCACGAATCTCTCTGCCGTCTCCTCGCCAACGCCGGAGCCGAAATCGTAACTCTGCCCACGTCCCAAGATCTAACGCTCGATGCCGTTTATGCTCACGATGCCTCATTCGCCACCCGCCGTGGCCTGATCCTGATGAATCCCGGAAAGCCGAATCGCGTCCCCGAACCGCAAACTCACGCCGCATTCTGCAGTCAACTAGGCCTGCCGGTGCTAGGTGCAATCACGCCACCCGGAACTTCCGAATCCGGCGACATCGTCTGGCTCGATCCGCAAACGCTTCTCGTCGGCCACGGCTATCGCACCAATAAAACAGGAATCGAACAGCTCCGCTCGCTCCTCGCGCCCGACAAAATTGAAGTTGTCTCCGCTCCGCTCCCCCACGGACGAGGCCCATCTGAATGTTTGCACCTGATGTCGCTGATGAGCATGCTCGAGGAGCACACCATCCTCGTCGATCTCCCCTGGCTGGCTGTCGAAACCGTAGAGTTATTTAAAGAACGCGGATTCCGTCTTATCGAAATTGACTATTCCGAGCGCGATACGCTCGCCTGCAACGTGCTCTCTCTCGGAAATAATCGGCTGATCGCCATTGAAGAGAACGCCAAGACCAATCAGTGTCTGCGCGACGCCGGCTTCGAAGTCAGTACCTTCACAGGATCGGAAATTTCCATCAACGGCGGCGGCGGCCCTACCTGCCTCACACGCCCGTTGCGCCGCGCCTGACGGTCATCATGTACAGCCGCCATATACAGCCGCTCGTGCCGGCCCTCGCGGATTTCAGGTTCGCTTCTGCTCCAGTTAAAGAGTCCGCCTACTTCGCCCCCGTCTCTTGGCTGAACACACACATCCATTTGACGCCGCGTTTCACCCATAGAGCAGAGACATAAACGCGCGCGTTAAAATCGTGTCCGTGGCTCGTCCCACTCTCGGTGATGGTGTAAGCGATCAGTCCCGACTCCGCCGACAGCCGGACGAACCGCACGTCCTCCATCGTGTAATCCTTGAGCCTGAACCCCGCCGTGTGCTCCATTACCTCGGCCTTAGTCGCCGGACCGTGCGCGTCCACAAAAACAGCATCCTCTGCCGTCGAAGCGCCAAACAACGTCAAGTCGCCCGTCTTCAGCGCATCCAGACCCGCACGCTCGTGTGCCACAATCTCATCCCGAAGCGCGTCGGCGGAACTCCGAGATGGTGTCACCACTGTTGTCTTCTGGCTCTGGCCGTAAACTGTTGCGACCAACGTGAAAATCAAAATTATCGAAATCCGCCCCACGGTTCCGTAGCGCTTCATCGCTGCCCTCCTGTTGCCTGAACAAGCCCGCACTTTACTCTGGTCGCACATCTCACCGCAATCTCGCCCTAGCCACACTGCTAAAATAGATAAGAATGCTTTTGCCGTTCGTCCGCGAAATTTTCGCGGAGGTTGAACAACTTTCCGCCTTCAAACGTGTCGCCTCCCACCTCAAGGAGAGCGCGGGGCGGATTCGTGTCACTGGACTCTCCGCTCCCGCCAAAGCCCTGCTTGTTATTCTCCTGCGCCGCACCGCTGAGCGTCCCTTCATCCTGGTCGTCGCCGACAACCGCGCCGCCGAAGAATTGCTCCCCATACTCCGCGCCTTTTGCGAACTTACTGGAGCCGCCGATCCCGACTCGGTCGTCATCCTGCCCGCACGCGATGTGCTGCCATTCCAGAATCTATCGCCGCATCTTGAAATTCAGGAAGAGCGCGCTACCGCCCTTTGGAAGATTGCCACCGGCCGCGCCTCGATCGTCATCTCGCCCGTGACCGCCACCACCATCCTGCTCCGTCCTCCGGACTACTACGCCGATCTGGCACGCGTTCTCCGCCGCGGAGAAGTTTTCGATCTGGAAAAACTTCTTGAGCATTTAAACACCGTCGGCTACACCTCCACCGATGTCGTCGAAATGCCCGGCCAGTACGCCGCTCGCGGCGGCATTCTCGATGTCTATTCTCCCGAAGCCGATCGCCCCGTGCGCGTTGAGTTCTTCGGAGACGAGATCGAATCCATGCGCAAGTTCGATCCCGCCAGCCAGCGCTCATCGAACCCGGTCGACGAAGCCCTGCTTCTCCCACTCACCGAAACCCCGGTGACATCTGAGCTCTTGGGCTCGATCAATGCGCGTCTCTCCGGCAAGCGCATCACCGGTTCGCCCGAGGTGATCGAGCAGGCCGCCCGCGATTCCGGAGCTGGAGTTTTCCCCGGCTGGGAGTTCTACGCTCCCGTAGCTGGCGCCGATCGCAGCCTTTTCGATCTTCTTCCCGATGCCCGCGTTATTCTCGATGAGCCCGAAGCCCTGCATCTCGAACTCGACAAAGTCTGGGCTCGCATCGAAGAAGCCCACGAGCGCAGCGAAATGGGAAACCTGATTCGCCCCGCTGATCTTTATATGACTCCCCAGGCTTGGCGGGAAAAGACCGCCACCCACCCTGGGGCCGATCTCGAATATCTGAGCGTGGAACGGGCGTCCGGTCCCAATGACTCCAGCGCGGAGTCAGCTCCCGCCGCATTTCTCACCCAACCCGCAACGCGGTTCCACGGCGCCGTTCCCGCCCTGATCGAAGAGTCGCAAAAACTCGTTGCCGCTGGCACCCAAGTCGTACTCGCCGTCCCCAACACCGGAGAAGTCGAGCGCCTGGCCGACATGTTTACGGAGTACAACGCGTCGTACCGTCTCGGAAGCCGCACCCGCAGCGGTGAAAGTTATGCCGACGAAACTTCCTACTTTGCCGGCGACGTGCTCACTACCACGCTGGTCAAGGCCTACCTTCCCGATGGCTTTGTCTTGCCCGAAGCGCATCTTGCCATCTTCGGAGCCCGCGACCTGTTTGACGAATCGGACCTCGTCGCATCCCGGCCGCAACGGCAGAAGTCTAAAGTCTCCGCATTCCTCTCCGACTTCCGAGATCTTCAAGTCGGAGATTATGTCGTCCACGTCGAGCACGGCATCGGCCAGTATCAGGGACTCAAAGAAATCAACCAGGGTGACGGCGCTGCCGAGTTCATGCTGCTGGAATATGCTGATGCCGCGCGCCTCTACGTTCCGCTTACGCGCCTCGATCTGGTCCAGAAATACCGGTCTTCAGAAGGAGCCAAGCCGGTTCTGAATCACCTCGGCACTCAGGCGTGGACGAAAACCAAGACCCGCGTCCGCAACGCAATGAAAGACATGACCGACGAGTTGCTCAAACTCTACGCCCAGCGCCAGGCTGCGCGCGGTCATATCTTCCCCGCCGATACCGAGTGGATGAAAGAATTCGAAGACTCTTTCGAGTACAACGAAACCGAAGATCAGGCGCAGGCTATCGCCGACGTTAAGCGCGACATGGAATCCCAGCTACCTATGGATCGCCTGCTTTGCGGCGACGTCGGCTATGGCAAAACCGAGGTAGCCATGCGCGCTGCCTTTAAGGCGCTCAGCGACAACAAACAAGTTGCCATTCTTGCGCCCACCACCGTTCTCGCCTTCCAGCATTACGAGACATTCAAACAGCGCTTTGCCCCGTTTCCGCTGACCGTTGAAATGATCAGCCGCTTCCGTACTCCAAAGCAGGTCAAGGAAATTCTGGCAAGAGTCGCCGTCGGCAAAGTTGACATCCTCATCGGTACCCACCGCCTGCTCTCAAAAGATGTCAAGTTCTCCGATCTAGGCCTGCTCGTGGTCGATGAAGAGCAGCGCTTCGGCGTCCGCCACAAAGAACGCATCAAGCAGATGCGCATGGAAGTCGACGTTCTCACCATGTCTGCCACGCCCATTCCGCGCACGTTGCACATGTCGCTGGTCGGCCTGCGCGACATGAGCGTGATCGAAACCCCGCCCAAAGACCGCATGGCGATTCAAACGGTCGTTGCCAACTGGGACGAAAAACTCATCCAGTCGGCGCTCGAACAGGAACTCGACCGCGGCGGTCAGGTCTATTTTGTCCACAATCGCATCGACACCATCTGGGAAATCGCCGCCAAGCTGCAAGTTATGGCGCCCAATGCCCGCATTGCCGTTGGCCACGGCCAAATGGGGGAAGGCGAACTCGAAAAAGTGATGCTGAAGTTCATGCATCACGAGGCGGATATTCTGGTCTCGACGACCATCATCGAAAATGGTCTCGACATTCCTCTCTGCAATACCATCCTCATCAATCGCGCCGACCGAATGGGTTTGTCCGAGCTCTATCAGCTCCGCGGACGCGTCGGTCGTTCCAATCGCCGCGCCTACGCCTACCTGCTGCTGCCCTCAGAAATCGAGCTCACACCGATTGCACGCCGAAGGCTGGCCGCGCTCAAGGAATTCTCCGACCTGGGCGCCGGCTTCAAGATCGCTGCCCTCGATCTCGAGCTGCGGGGCGCCGGCAATCTCCTCGGCGGAGAGCAAAGCGGTCACATCGAAGCGATCGGCTTCGAACTCTATACGCAGATGCTCGAGCGCGCCGTCCGCGAAATGAAAGGTGAGTCGGGAGGCGAGGTCACCGAAATCCAGCTCAACCTCGGGCTTAACATTCGCATCCCCTCTGACTACATCAAAGAAGAGAATCAGCGCCTACGCATGTACAAGCGCGTCGCCGGAGTCGAAACCGATTCCCAACTCCACGACGTCCGCTCCGAGTTGATCGACCGTTACGGAGAGCCGCCCAGTGCTGTCCGCAATTTACTGAGCTACGCCGCGCTAAAACTGCAAGCCATGCGCGTCGGAGCGAACGCCATCGAGCGCAAGCGCGAATTCGTGAACATCAAATTTGCCCCGACCGCCGCCATCGATCCCGGGAAGCTCGCAAGATTTGTGGCCTCTCAAAAAGGCACCCAATTCACCCCCGACGGCACGCTGAAATTCACCATCAAGATCGCCAGCGCCGAAGGCATCCTCCAAACCCTGAGAGATCTGCTTGAGGAACTGGAAGCCCAGGAAGCTCCCACCGCAGCAGTTTAGTAGATATGACCACTGGTCACACGTAATTGCCGTTTTCTCGCTCTCGGCCTGAACCGTAACTCCGCGCAGGTGCGCGATTTAAGCCGTAATCTCAATACATTGTACGTACAAAAATATATGCAAAGTGTTCCACGTGGAACACATCTCCATTTGTGCGGCCACCTGTCCCTATGTCCCCCATTTACAATAGCCAAGCCATGATGCCCGCCCCCGACCGACGTGTTACCAACGACCGCCGCCACACCCGCGCCGTCCGCAAAGCCGTCTTCCCCGCCGCCGGACTCGGCACTCGCTTCCTCCCCGCCACCAAGGCGCAGCCCAAAGAGATGCTGCCACTCGTCGATAAGCCCATCATCCAGTACGGGGTCGAAGAGGCCGTGGCCGCCGGCTGCGACCAGATCATCATCGTGACCGGGCGCGGCAAGAGTGCCATTGAAGACCACTTCGACGTCAGCTACGAACTTGAGAAGATGCTGGAGGAAAAAGGAAAGCTTGACCTGCTCAAGATCGTCCGCCAGATCTCGGACCTGATATTCGTGGCCTACGTGCGGCAGAAGGAGGCGTTGGGTTTGGGCCATGCCGTCCTGACGGCCCGCGAGTTGATTGGCGATGAACCGTTCGCCGTGTTGCTCGCCGATGATGTGATCGATGCCCAGGTGCCCGTGCTGAAGCAACTGATGGACGTGTTCGACGAGAAGCATGCTTCGGTGATTGCCACGCAGGTGGTGGAGGGTCCCGCCATTTCTTCTTACGGCGTACTTAAGGCGAAGGAGGTCGCGGGCTCCGGCGGCAAGCTCTTCGAAGTGCTCGACATGGTTGAGAAGCCGAAGCCAGAGGATGCGCCATCGAATCTGGCCGTGATCGGGCGCTACGTCTTGACTCCGGCGGTGTTTGAGACGCTCTCAAACACCCAGCCCGGAGCGGGAGGAGAACTGCAACTGACGGACGGTATACGCGGCCTGCTGCAGCGCGAGAAGGTTTACGCCTGGGTGTATGAAGGCCGCCGCTTCGACGCCGGCGACAAACTCGGCTTCCTCAAAGCAACCGTCGAGTTCGCGCTAAAGCGCGAGGATCTGGGAGATAAGTTCCGCGAATATCTCAAGACCTTGAAGCTGTGAGCGAGCCCAAGTTCTGTAAACAAGTTCTATAAAACCCGCTCACTGCTTTAGCGACGACTGCAGCTTTTTCGATTTCTCTTCCACACCGCGCGCTAGTTTTTCTTTGTGCGCTTCGAGCTTCTTCGCGATGGCAGCGTCGGCCACGCCGATGATCTGCGCCGCGAGGATGCCGGCATTGGTTGCTCCGGGCTTGCCGATCGCGACCGTCGCCACGGGAATCCCAGCCGGCATCTGCACGGTGGCGAGCAGTGAGTCCATGCCTTGCAGTGAAGTTGAAGGAATGGGCACGCCGATCACAGGCAGAGTCGTGTGCGCGGCGATAACCCCCGCCAGATGCGCCGCTCCGCCCGCGCCCGCGATAATGACGCGAATACCGCGCTGCGCAGCCTTGCGCGCATAGTCGGCGGTGCGATCGGGCGAGCGATGCGCCGATGTGACATCCATCTCGTAGGCGATCCCGAACTCGTCGAGAGCTTTTCCAGCTTCGCGCATGATCTCCAGATCGGAGTCACTGCCCATGACGATTGACACGATTGGTTTGCTCATAATTGTGCTTTCCATTCTCCGTAGAATTTGTCATCCTTCGCGTTCAGGAAAAATTCGAAAATAAAATAAGGACAAGGTGCTATTTCTTCGGTGCCCGTGCCCCGATATCTTTGCGATAATGTGCGCCCTCGAAGCCGATCATGGCGCAGGCTTCGTAGGCTTGGTCGAGGGCCATCTGCAAGTCAGAAGCCCGCGCGGTCACGCCGAGCACGCGTCCTCCAGAAGTATAGAAAGCGTTATCGTGTTTTGACGTGCCCGCGTGAAAAACTTTTACGCCGTTTACGCTCGCTGCGATATCGAGTCCGGAAATCTTCTTCCCTGCCTCGTAGCTCTCGGGATAACCGCCC
Organism: Terriglobales bacterium; assembly: GCA_035287825.1. Taxonomy (GTDB): domain Bacteria; phylum Acidobacteriota; class Terriglobia; order Terriglobales; family Acidobacteriaceae; genus Acidiflorens. The sequence continues at coordinate 3,850 of DATEBK010000380.1, read as the reverse complement.
GAAGCCATCACCACACAGACTGCGGCGTCGTTTGACCACCTGAAATCGCCGTCGCTGGTGCGGCCGTCGATGGAAGCTTCCATCGCTTCAACCAGATCGCTTTCCAGGCGCATCAGAATCGGCTGCGTTTCAGGATCGCCGAAACGGCAATTAAATTCGAGCACCATGGGACCCCGGGCCGTCATCATCAACCCGCAATAGAGAACGCCTTTGTACTCCGCGCCCTCGGCCTTCATGCCCGCGACCACCGGGCGCGCGATGTGGGTCACGAGCCAGTCCCGCATTTTCTCATCGATGATGGAGGGAGTGGTATATGCGCCCATGCCTCCAGTATTGGGTCCAGTGTCGCCGTCACCCACGCGTTTGTGGTCTTGTGCTGCGACCAGTGGGGCAACGCGCTCGCCATCGCTCACGACCAGGAACGAGAGTTCGTCGCCCTGCAGAAATTCTTCGAGCACGACGCGCGCTCCGGCTTCGCCCAACATACGGCCGCTGAGCATTTCAGCCGCGGCGTGCGAAGCTTCGTCTTTGCTCTGGGCGATGACGACACCCTTGCCGGCAGCGAGCCCATCGGCCTTTACCACGATAGGCGCATGGAAGTGCGCGAGGGCATCAGGCAACTGATCGGGAGAATCGCAGATCGCATAGTGCGCAGTGGGGATGCGGTGACGTTGCAGAAATTCCTTAGCAAAGCTCTTGCTGGTCTCAAGCTGAGCGGCAGCTTGAGATGGGCCGAAGGTACGCCAGCCCCGGCGCGTGAACTCGTCGACAACGCCGAGCATCAGAGGCAGTTCGGGACCAACGATGGTAAGGTCGGGTTGAATGCGATTGGCAAGCGCAGTCATGGAATCGAGGCTCTTAACATCGACCGCGACGCATTCGGCCTCGCCGGCGATACCGCCGTTCCCCGGCGCGCAGTAGATTTTCGTGACCCGCGGCGACTGTCGCAGCTTCCAGACCAAAGCATGCTCGCGTCCGCCGCTACCGATGACAAGAATTTTCATAGTCGAACAATCAAGGTTAGGGGCGGGAGATGATGATGTCAAACGCGAGCGCTGCGAGTAACCAGGACGAATTCGATGGGGGCTCATGGTTCGAAGGACACGGATCGTGATCGGAGATCCTGCTTAACCATGCTTAATGGCAAGCCGTATAATATGGTTCACGTGATTACGGTTTCCAAAGAAGACTACCTTAAGGCGATTCTCGAAGCGGAGAGTGAAGGCGAGCCGGTCATTTCGGCTACGCTGGCGCACTGGCTCAAAGTCTCGCCTCCGGCTGTGACCATGGCGGTGCGCCGGTTAAAGAAAGATGGATTGGTGCGCGTGAATTCCGAAGGGCGTGTCAGCCTGACTCCTGCGGGACGAAAGATCGCGCGTAAGCTGACGGTTCGCCACCACCTGATCGAGCGGATGCTCGTCGAGATTTTTGGAATGGAATGGTACAAGGTGCACGACGAGGCAGAGCGGTTGGAGCACGCGGTTTCGCCGGATTTTGAGTCGCGACTGCTGGCAAAACTGGGGCGTGGTGTCGCGTGTCCTCACGGCAATCTGACGGAACTGGAAAGTCCTGCTAGCCGCCGCCGTCGCGGGTTGTTGCTATTAGCGCAGGCCGAACCGGGAAAGAATTTTGAGGTGAGCGGCATCTACGAACGCGATCGCCACCTGCTGGAGTTTCTGGAGCAGCGCGGCATTCGTCCCGGAGCCAGGGTTCACGTAGCACACCGCAATTACGATCAGACGCTCACGCTGACCACTGGCGCTGGCCGAGTCGCATTGGGTGTGTCGGCGGCGGAGAAGGTCTGGGTCAAAGCGGCGAATGGAAAGTCGTCTCCGAAGAACTGAGAGTTAGAGTTCTGCTGCGTGATACGGAAGAAGCATCCCTTCGAACGTGGCGCCCAATATCGAAAGCGATTTCCCGACACGAAGCTGTTGTCCTTTTCTGGTATTCGTGTTCGCCGAAGTTATTAACCATGGTTTATCATCTCATGTATACTTGGGCTAATTACCCGGCAGGTGGCAACCTGTCTGCCGCACGTCCATCTGCCGCATGAAGGAACAAGAGACAGCCCCGGAACCGCAAAGCGGAATTGCATCCCGCGCCGTGCTGGGCGATCCGGCTGCGGGGGATCTGGCTGCCCTGGGCAGCGCCGTCGTCATCACCCATGAAGACATCGACCGCGCGCATGACCGGGAGCAGGTTTCGGCGACACGGGCGCGGCGCGGATTCCGGCCGAGATTGCGGCTGTTCTGGCTGCTGATTGGGCCTGGCATTCTGGTGATGCTCGGGGAGAACGACGGCCCCAGCATGTTGTCGTATGCCGCTACGGGGGCCCGGTTTGGAGTCGGGTTTTTCTTGCCGTTCGTGGTGCTCACCTTCTTGATGGCCTGTGTAGTCCAGGAAATGACCGTGCGCCTGGGAGCGGCCACGCATCGCGGTCATGCGGAATTGATCTTCGAGCGGTTCGGTCCGTTCTGGGGCTGGTTTTCGATGGTCGACCTGATGGTCGGCAACTTTCTCACGCTGGTCACTGAATTTATCGCCATCCGCGCGGGATTGGGATTTTTCGGCGTCCGCCCGGCGGTTGCGGTCTGCAGCGCGTTGCTGGTGCTTTCCGTCGCGCTTATGACTCACCGCTATTGGACCTGGGAGCGGATCATTCTAGGCGCTGCCATTTTCAATCTCGCGTTTGTGCCGGTGGCGCTGCTGACGCATCCGAATTGGGGAGCGGTCGGGCGCGCGCTGGTGACGTGGAGCCCGTTACCCGGCGGCGTCACGCAGGAGACGGTGCTGATTCTGCTCGCGAACATAGGGGCGACGGTGACGCCGTGGATGCTGTTTTTTCAGCAGAGCGCGATCGCCGATAAAGGACTCACCATTCGGGATATCCGCATGGGTCGCGTGGATACGGCGCTGGGCGCGGCTTTGGCGACAGTTGCTGCGCTGGCGACGATGCTGGCAACGGCCCCGCTGTTTTTGCGGCATATGACAGCGGCGAATTTCGAAGCCGCAGAATTTGCGCAGGCGCTGCAGCCGATGATTGGACATTGGGGAGCAGCACTGTTTGCGTTAGGCATGTTTGAGGCGGGAATGGTTGCGGCGATTACGATTTCGACTTCGTCGGCGTATGCGTTCGGGGAAGTGGCGCGGCGTCCACATAGTTTGAATCTACCGTTCAGTGAGGGGAAGTCGTTTTATCTTGTGCTGCTGGTGGAAGCGGTTGCGGCGGCTGGACTAGTGCTGATTCCGGGGATTCCGCTGGTGTACATCGTGCTGGTGGTGAATGTCATCGCGGTGCTGGCCATGCCTCCGGCGCTACTGTTTTTGTACATGCTGGTGAACGACCGCGAAATCATGGGCGAACTGGTGAGTCCGACGTGGGCGAACGCGCTGGCACTTGCGGTGGTGACCATTCTGGTGGGAGCGGGTCTTTTGTTTGGGGTCAGCGTGATTGCGCCGAATGCGCTGGCGATGCTGGGAGGAAGGTAGATGGAAAAACAAGTTGATTCTGCGCGGGAGCCGGACGTGAGCGGCGCTATGAGCCGTGATGAAGTCGCGTCGGTGATCACGGCGCTGGAGCCGGATCAACTGATTGCGGCCAAAGAGCGGCATCATGTTCCGCGACGGCGGCTGACGCGGACGGAGACGGTGCTGTTTTGGGGTCTGCGGATTTATCTGATGTTTATGGTTGGCGTGGTCATGTATCAGATTTGGACGGGCGCTCGGTAGGATTTCGTAAGCGAGTAATTTTATGCCTAAACCGTGACCGCTTCGGGCTGCGCTTTTCCTGCAAGCAACTGCCGCAGCACGTATTGCAGAATGCCGCCGTTGGCGTAGTAGAGAGCTTCTT
>DATEBK010000379.1:0-7072 GCA_035287825.1 Terriglobales bacterium | reverse complement strand
CCGGCTGGCCACCGCGAATTTGATTCCCGGGCCGAGTTCCACCGAAGTCGCGATTTTTGTGGGACAGATGAAACGGGGCTGGCGCGGGCTGATTGTGGCTGGCTGTTGCTTTATCATTCCGGCTGCGTTAATCGTGTCGGTGATTGCATGGGCCTACGTGCGCTTTGGAGCGCTGCCCAAAGTCGAAGGCGTGCTCTACGCGATCAAGCCCGCCGTTGTTGCGATCGTGATCCAGGCGCTCGGGAAACTGGGAAGAACGGGCGTGCCGACGGCTCGGCTGGGTGTGATTGCGATCCTGGCAGCCGGATTGAGCTTTTTCGGGGCAAGTCCGGTGCTCGCCTTGGTGTGTGCGGCGTTGACGTCGGCGGCCGCTTTGGCGTTGAAGAATCGGCCACTGAGTGCGTTTGGATTTCAGCCCGTTGTCGGACTTCCGAAAATTGCTGCCGCGGCTATGGCGGCAACGGCTTTGGGCGCGACTTTTCCGGTCGGGCTGGGGCGGCTGTTTCTGTCGTTTCTGAAAGTCGGGTCGGTGGTATTTGGCAGCGGATATGTCTTGCTGGCATTTCTGCAGACTGAATTCGTAGAGCGCCTGCACTGGCTGACGGATCGGCAGTTGATTGATGCGGTCGCGGTGGGGCAGTTCACGCCCGGTCCATTGTTTACGACTGCGACGTTTATCGGGTACGTTGTTGCGGGCTGGAGGGGCGCGGCGGTGGCAACAGCCGGAATTTTCCTGCCGGGGTTTGTGCTGGTGGCGGTGAGCGGACCGCTGATTCCGCGGTTGCGCCAATCGGCAATGGCGGCGGCAGCGCTCGATGGCGTGGTCGCAGGGTCGCTTGGGTTGATGGCAGTGGTAGCGTGGCAGTTGGGCAAGGCATCGATTATGGACCGGACCACGCTGGTCATCTTCGCCGTGAGCTTGATCGCCCTGCTCCGGTTTCGCGTGAACTCAGCCTGGGTGGTTGCCTCGGCAGCCGCCGTGGGATGGGTACTGCGGTAGTTTGCAGTCGCAGATTCGAGGACAGCAATGAGCGAGGTGCGGATTCGTCCAGCGGTACGCGGCGATTTGCCGCGAATCACCGAGATTTACAACTACTACGTCCTCAATACTCCGGTGACATTTGACGTTGAGGCTTATACGGTTGAGCGGCGAGAGGCTTGGTTTGCTCAGTTTGCAGTGTCGGGACGGTATCAACTACTAGTTGCCGAGCATGATGGAATCGTGGTGGGATACGCGGGGACGACAAGGTTTCGTCCTAAAGCAGCCTATGAAACGACGGTGGAGACAACCATCTATTGCGCTCTCGAAGCGGCAGGAAAGGGGATTGGGAAGGGATTGTACTCGGAATTGTTTGGACGGTTGAAAGGCGAGGACATCCATCGTTATGTTGCGGGTTATGTGCTTCCGAACCCGGCGAGTGAGGCGTTGCATAGGCGCTTCGGATTCGAGGTCGCTGGCGTATTCCATGAGAATGGCCGCAAGTTCGGTAAGTATTGGGATGTGTGCTGGATGGAGCGGCCAGCATAGTCAGTTATTCTGCGTCCACCGCGGGGAGAGGTTAAAATAAGAGATTCCGCCTAGTTTCCGCGGGGCGCCAGGAGCGGCCGAAGGTCGCCTTCAGCAACGCACCTCTGAATCAGACGCAGGCGGAGTTTAGATTCGTGGAACCTGTAAACAATCTCGAAGGAATGCCGACGACGATGTCGCCTGACACTGGTCGAGCGGCCCCGGCTTCGGACGCATCGTTGTCTAATTCTCCTTCATCGTCTAATTCTCCTTCATCTCGGCCGCGACCTCTCTCGCCGGTTTACTGGCGAGTAGAAGGAAGCCTTCTGGAGTTGACGACGGTCCGTCCGATCGCGTTTTTTACCTGGAACAGTCAGACATTTATCGCCCGGGCGGTGCGTCGGTCGCTGGTGCTGGTCATGGCGCTCCTGCGGCCTTTCTTGTATGCGGCGAATCGCGTGGCGGCGACCAGGATCGTGCATTCGGTGCTCCGCGGCATTACCCGCGATCGACTCGATCTGCTCGGCGAAGAGGAGTTCGAGTACAAATTGAAGCCGCTGCTTAAAGACGAAGGCGTGCAGCGACTTAAGGCGTTGCAGGCGACTGGGGCGGAAGTGGTGCTGGTAAGCCAGGGGTTAGAACACGTGATGCGTCCGCTGGCACGGCATCTCGGAGTACGCTGGATCATTTCGAACCGGCTCGACTTCCGCGACGGCGTCGCGACGGGGCGGCTTCTGAGTCCGGTGATAAGGCCGCGAGGTTTGTTCGCCCGGATTCGAGAGGCCGGTCCCGATGGTCAGCAGAGTCCCGCGCGCTGGGTGCGGGCGTTGGGATTGCGTGGTCCCAAGGCGTTAGCTTCGGCAATTGTGCCAGCGGTGCGAGTGGAAGCCCCGCGGGTTCGACCGATTGTTTACTTCGACGACAAGCGGCATCCGGGTCCTTTTTCGGTGCGGGGTTCACTCGGAGGAAAGCGCGTGATGCTGATCGGCGTCACGGGTTTTATCGGCAAGGTCTGGCTGGCGAACACGCTGATTGATCTACCCGAAATCGGAAAGCTCATCCTGCTGATTCGACGGCAGAAGTCGAGTCCGGGGCAGAAGCGCTTTGAGAAAATGATTGAGGAATCGCCGGTATTCGATCCTCTGTTCGAAAAATACGGCGACCAGTTGGGATCGTTGCTGGCAGACAAGATTGAAGTTGTTGAGGGAGATGTTTCGCAACCGGGATTGGGGTTGGATTCCGAGACGGGGACCCGCTTGCGGAGCGATCTCGATCTCATCATCAACAGTTCCGGGCTGACGGATTTTAATCCCGACTTGCGGGACGCTCTGGCAGTGAATGTGGATTCGACGTATCACCTCATCGAGTTTATCCGCGAGTCGGATCACGCGGCCTTGCTGCATCTTTCCACCTGCTATGTTGCGGGACAGCGCGATGGACGGGTAAGTGAGCGGGTGCGGCTGAATTACACGCCCGCGCATTTGAAAAACTTCGATGCGGAAAAAGAGTGGCGGCGTCTGCATGAACTGGTGGAGTCGGCGGAAGCGCGTGCTGAGGGTCCGGAAGTTACCGAGGAACTGCGGAAGCAAGCCCTGGGAAAGGAGCACGCCGCGAAAGGGTTGAGCGGGCAGGCGCTCGAAAACCAGATCCGCAAGAACAGGGTTCGCTGGACCAAGAATTTCCTGACAGAAGAAGGTACGCGGCGCGCCCAGGAATTGGGCTGGCCGAACACTTATACATTCACGAAAAGTCTGGCAGAGTCGATGATTGCCAAGCATGGCAAAGGATTGCCGATTGCAATCGTGCGTCCAGCGATTGTCGAGACATCGGTGACGAAGCCATTTCGGGGATGGAATGAGGGCATTAACACTTCGGCGTCGTTGTCGTATCTTCTGGGAACGTCCTTTCGGCAGTTGCCTTCAAACGAGCGCAAGCGGCTGGATATCATTCCAGTGGACGCGGTATGCGCCGGGATGACCCTGATCAGCGCGGCACTGGTAGAGCGGCGGCACGATCCGATGTATCAGTTGGCGACTTCGGTCACCAATCCGTGCGATATGGGGCGGTCGATTGAGTTGACTTCGCTCGGGCATCGGCGTCACTACCGCGCGCAGGAGGGTCTGGAGTACTGGCTGCGGCTGCGCATGGATGCGATTCCGGTTTCGAAGGAACGATATCAGCGCATGTCAGCCCCCGCGCAGCGGATGATTATCCAAACGATTCAGCGAGTGATGGCTCCGCTGCCCTCGGCAATGAAGAAGCCGCTGGCGAAAACAGAGCGTAATCTTGAACGCGTTGAGAAATTAGTGGGTCTGTTCGAGCCGTTTATTCTGCACAACGAGCACGATTTTGTCGCCGACAACGTCGAGAAATTATCACAGGCGCTGACGCCCGAAGAAAAAGAGATTTTCGGGTACGACACTGCCGGTCTGGACTGGTGGGAGTATTGGATCGACATCCATATTCCCGCGTTGCGGCACTGGACGTATCCGTTGATTGAAGGGCGTCCGCTCGAAGCGCGAGTACCGCGGGTGCTACATATGCCGGCAGCGCCCGGCAAAGCCGATGATACGGCCCGTGAAAATCGGGACGGAATGAAAACTGGAACGAACGGAGCAACGTGGCGATATTCCTGACCGGTGCAACCGGATACATTGGCGCGCATGTTGCTGCGAATCTCCTCGAGCGGCATGACGCCACCTTGAATTTGCTGGTTCGCGGTCGCGATCCGCGGGACGCTGAACAGCGGCTTTGGCAGGCTTTGCAGCTTCACCTGCAATTCCCGCAATTCTACGAATACCTCCAAGCCAAGATTCGAATCTTTCGCGGCGATCTTACCTCTCCACAGTTTGGACTCGATCCCAGCGATTACGACCGGCTTGTACATACCACCGATTCGGTGATCCACTGCGCGGCTTCGCTGAATAGGAAATCAGAGAAAAGCTGTCTGAACGTAAATTTGCGGGGAACGCTCGAAGTGATCCAAATGGCGCGGCGATCACAGTATTATCACGGCCTGCGGCGGTTTTCGAATGTAAGTACGGTCGCGGTGGCAGGGAAGCGCAGCCACGAGGTTGTTGCTGAAGACAAGTCGATCGATTGGGAGCTTTCGGATTACGATCCGTATGCACGAACGAAAAAATTCTGCGAGCACATGGTGCGCGAGCTGCTCCCGGATGTGCCGCTGACAATCTTCCGCCCGAGCATTGTGTTGGGCGACAGCCGCTATCCGCAGACGACGCAGTTCGACATGGTGCGGTCGTTTGTGTTTCTGGCCGGACTGCCGGTACTGCCGTTTCGTCCGCTGGACAAGATTGACATTGTGAATGTGGATTTCGTGGCCGATGCGATTTCTACGCTGCACATGAAAACCGAGCCCCAGCATGATACCTATCATCTTTCGTCAGGCAACGGATCGCAGACGTTTCAGGAATTGACCCAAGCGCTGGCGGCGGAGCAGAACAAACGCGGACCGGTATTCTTGCCCGTCCTGGAGAAGCCATTCGCATCGGTCGTCAACACGCTGGCGAAACGAAAAGGACCGGTGGGGCACGGCGCGGCGCTGATGAAGGTATTTCTGCCGTACTTAACCTGGAACACGGTGTTCGATAATACGCGGGTAATGACAGAGATGGGGCGCAAGCCAGCGCCGTTTTCGCAGTACAGTTTTCCGCTGCTGCGGTTCAGCCGCGAACACAACTTCCAATATCCGTACCAGTCCTGGCCGGAGAGCACGAAGGCAGGAGGGTCCGCCGCATGATGGACTTCGTTCTGGAAGCCTGGGTTTCGAGCATTATCGAAGGCAAAAAAATTCAGTGGATGATGGGCAAAGGAGAGCCGTGGCAGCCGGGTGACAGGTTGAAGCTGCTGTTCGCAGGTTATAACGGCACGCGCAATACCGGATCGGATGTGCGAGTGGAAGAAATGCTGCGCCAGATACGGCGAATTCTTGGGCCGGAGAATGTTGCCCTCAGCATGATGACGTTTAATTTCGACCGGTCGCGCGGATACTTCGAAGGTACGTCGCAGGTGCGGTTGCCCGATATTTTTCCTCCGTTTCTGGCGAATGAAGTTCCGAAGCATCACGGAGTTGTGGCCTGCGAAGGTTCGATGTTCAAATCGAAATTCGCCAATGCGTTAGCGACGATGATGATTGGATCTCTGGGAATTGCGGCGGCCGAGAACAAACTTTCAGTTGGGTATGGTGCCGAAGCGGGGCAGATGGATCCGCTGGTAGCTAAGATGTGCGCACGTTATTGCAAAAACTCGCTGGTAATTACTCGCAATAACGAGTCGCGTAAGATTTTGCGCGAACTCGGGGTCCCGACCGAGTTGGGCACGGATACGGCGTGGACGTTTGAGCCGCTAGGCGCTGATTATGGGCAGAAGGCGCTGCGCGATGTGGGCTGGGACGGCAAGACGCCGGTGCTGGTGGTGTGTCCGATCAACCCCTTCGAATGGCCGGTGAAGGCCTCGGTCGCAAAAGCTGCGCTGCATAGCTTGACCGGCGCTTACAAAGAAAGTCACTATCGCGGACCGTATTTCCACAATGCGGGGCCTGATGCCGATCGGGCCTATGAACATTATCTGAGTTCGATTGCCAAGGCCGTGGCGGCCTTTCGCCAGAAACAGAACGTGTTTGTGATCCTGGCAGCCACCGAGCGCATGGACGCGCGTGCGTGCCGGCGGATTTCGGAGAAGCTTGGCGGCGTTCCAGTGCTGACTTCGGACGATTACAACATGTATCAACTGGTCAGCATTCTGCGCGCGTGCCGCATGATGGTGTCCTCGCGCTATCACGGCATTGTGACTTCAATGCCGGCACTGGTTCCGTCCGCCGGCATCACCATGGATGAGCGCATAAGAAACCTGATGAACGATCGCGGCCATCCGGAACTGCTGATGAATGTGGACGATCATGACCTTGAGGAGCGCACGTTGTCGGCGCTCGAGATTCTGAGTCGGGACGGAGAGCGGATCGCCGACGGAATCGCGCGGACGGTGGTGCGGAACTTGAAGCTGATGGCGCGCATGGGCGTGTATTTTGAAGAAGAAGTGCAGAGGCGGTATCCCGAGTTTCCCACGCGGCGTGGCGAATGGAGCTGGGAGGATTATCTGCCGCCCATGAGCGAGGGGCTGCGCGGGTTGGTCGCGGCCTACGGATAGACTGGATGACCTTTCTAGAACAAATGTTTTCCAGCCTGGACCAGAGCGGCGATGCCATCGTGCTGCAGGAGTTGCGCGATGGGCAGGCGGTTTCACTCACCGGGCGGCAGTTGTTGGCGCAGGTGCTGATGGCGCGCGCTTATCTGCGTCGGTTGCGGCTGAAGAAAGGCGACCGCTGCGCGTTGCTTGCGAACAATTCGATGCAATGGGTGGCGATGGATCTCGCGATCATGGCCGAGGGGCTGACTGTGGTGCCCCTTTATGCTCGGCAGGCGCCTGCCGAGCTCGTCGCGATGATGAAGGACTGCTGGCCTTCGGTTATTGCCTGCGGCGATAAGGCGCTCGCGGACGCCATCGTGGAAGCGTGGCCCGAGGCGCCACCGTATTTCTGTTTTGACA
>DATEBK010000378.1:0-1532 GCA_035287825.1 Terriglobales bacterium | reverse complement strand
CCAACTGATGTAAACACTCCGGTGAATACGCCCGCGGGGAAGATGCCTCTGATCGATAATCTCAGGCCGGGACGACGGTTTTGGAATTTGCGCCAGTCGATGATCCCTGCCGGCTTTTTTCCCCGCTATACCAAGTGAAGGGCTTTCACGGTAACCGATTGCGGAGGCCCGACACATCCGCTCCAAAGTGAGCTGATTCATAGGAGGATTTATGAAAAACGCATCTGCCAACATTCTATTCAGCCGTCAAACATCCGCCGCAGACTCGCCGAAGAACGCGAGCCGCCTGCTCACCCTGGCCGCGCTTCTGTTGTCCGGCCTCAGCGCCTCGGCTTCGAACGTAAAAGTTGCCTCCGAAAAGGGATTCACGATCACTCCTGACGTCTCCACCCCGATCGTCCTCAGGGCTCAACCAGACGCGGCTTGCGATCTGCACGCCGTAGGCACGAGCGATACGCAATCTATGCGCTTTTATGCCAATGGCGATGGCTACGTAAAGATCCACGCAACCGCCCACGAAGGCATTGAAAGCCGGGTTCAGCTCGATTGCTCGTCGAATGGCAAAACTGTGGGCTATCCGCTTCATTTGCTCGCCAGCACCACGCCAACCCGCGAGATGCCGGTGCCGCAAAGCAACATTCCGATGCCCAAGGGCTCGACCGTACGCGCAGGATTAACCGAGGCGGAAGCGCAATCGATGACTGACGAAGAATTGTCGCGTCGCGACTATCCGGAGCGGCCCAATGTTCTGACCTCTCCCGATCAATATGCAAAGTGGCTCGATCAAGTGGCGCGGCCGATGACCATCCTTCGATCGCACCTGGTAAGCCGCTCCGATATTACGGCGGCTCCGGTAAACGAAATTAGGTTCAATTGGAGCGGACTGGAAGCGTATAGCTCAACCAAGAAGACCTATAGCGCGGTCACTGCTGACTGGGGGGTTCCGGTCATCCCGACGGCTTCCTCAAACGGAAGCATCGACTATTCGGCGTTCTGGGTTGGACTCGATGGCGACGGCATCAAAGATCTGGTGCAGGCAGGGACCGAGCAAGATGCCTGGGAATCCGGGGGCGTAACCTACAGCGATTATTATGCCTGGTCCGAACTGCTGCCCAATCAACCGACGGAACAGGAAGTGTTCTCGGTGAACCCTGGCGATGCCATGACCGTTGAAGTCTGGATCAGCACGGGCTCTGGCGCGCCGAATCCCAATGGTTCCTACGGAGCCTTCCGCATCATCGACCAGACCCAGAATATTAGCACCGAATTTTATGTTCCATTGAACGGAACCACCTTCAACGGTACCGAGGCTGAGTGGATCATGGAGCGGCCTACAGTGAACGGCGGCTATCCAGAACTCGCTGCCTACCTCATCGCAAACATGTCCGGCGGGTCGGCCCTGCAAGTGAACGGCACGAAATGGGTCGACAGTGGCACGGCCGCGAACCGCAATCTCTCGATGTATAACGGCGCCGACGAACTATCAGAAGCAGTATGGCTGGGTTCAGGCACGACCATGACGAGCTTCTTAT
>DATEBK010000377.1:0-3885 GCA_035287825.1 Terriglobales bacterium | reverse complement strand
TGAATCCTGATGCCGTAAATGTGGGACGGCTGCAAATTTGCCGACCTGCAATTCGTCAACTTGTGACCCGCCGGCATAAGACTTGCACCGGCTTTCCTAAGACTCGCCATGAAAACGCCGCCCCTGCGTCCGGGATCGCCGGTCCGCCCTTCCACTATTGAATACGATCGAGTGCGATCTGGTAAAGCAATGCCTTTTTCTGATATGCGTCCATCAACTCCTGCCGTGCGTCCGTGTCCGAGGGGTTCCGAGCCAGGTAGAGCTGCACTTCACGGATGTCGGCATTGACGGTTTGCAACTGACTCTCATAAGTCGCGCGCAGTGACGGAGCACGGGTGGATACCACGCTCAGAAACTGTTGATCATCCGCGCTGGGCTCAAGATCCATGTCTGCGTTGGCAGCCGATTCTACTCCGTGGGCCGGCAGAGCGGACTTCTGTGCTGGGGCTTGAGGAACAGCGGTTTTCGGGAGGGTATTTTTTGCGGAAGCTAGGGTTGAGGAAGCGTCCGGCGTTGGGGTTGCGGTAGTCGCAGCAGCCGGTGGCGCGGCCACGGTAACGGGCTGAGTTTGCATGGCCACTTGCGGCGCCGGTTTGTGGCTTATGACGTAAGCGCCGGCCACCACCAGGCACGCCGCGATGGGCGCTAACCACCAGGTGCTCCAGGCGTTCCGGCGGATTCCGGAAGGGACCAACACCGGGCGCCCGACCTGATCCGAATCCGGTTCATGAATGATGCCTTCGTCCCGCAGTTGAGCGGCGATTTGCACCCAGACCCGCTGTGGCGGCTCTTCGCAGGCGGCCAACTGCCGGGCTTCGCTTGCGATCAGATTCAAATCTGAAACCAGGTCCGAGCAGGCCGGACATGATTTCATATGATCTGCGAAAGCGCTGCCCGCAAGAGCAGTGGGGAACGCGCCTTCCGGAGACTCGTCGAGGAACTCCGGCAGAACTCGCTGTACTTCTGAACAAGTCATAACAACCCTCTCCCGAATACTGCAACTCTTGCTAACCAGTCTTGGCCTTTTCGGCTCTCATGAACTTCAGATAGTCCCGCAGCTTTAACCGTGCCTTGTGCAGCTGCGATTTGCTGTTACCAATTGAGCAGCCCACAATCTGGGCAATTTCGTTATGCTCGAATCCTTCGACATCATGCAGAACAAAAACCGTTCGATAGCCCGGCGGCAGCTTGTCGATGGCACGCTGCAATTGCAGGCGATCGATGGAGCCAGCTAGTTTGGCATCCTTGGTGCCGAATTCCTTCCGCGGCGCTTCGTCGTCGGCCTCGAGCGTCTCTTCGAGCGATACGACGGGCAATCCTTTCTTGCGCAGTTGCATGAGGACGACGTTTACCGTCATGCGGTGCAGCCAGGTAGAGAAAGCAGATTCGCCGCGAAAGGTACCGATCTTGCGAAAGAGCTGAAGAAATGCTTCCTGGGCCAGATCTTCGGCCTGCGCGGGATTGGAGACCATGCGCAAACATAGGGAGTACACACGGCGTTTGTGCAGCTGATACAGGACTTCGAACGCGGCTTCGTGGCCCTGCTTAGCCTGCTCAATTGCCTCTGCTTCGGTGATGCGATCTTTCGGGTCGGTCAAGTCGCCTTTTCCGGCCGCTACAGCTTCTGATGCGGCTTTGAACTCTTTTCGTTGTACAAATTTGCCGAGAGAGTCGCGGAAGCGATCTCGACCGTTTCCAAGTCGTCAGAATACCAAAAACCGTAGTTCTCCGAGTGATCTATCCGACCAAAGTACCCGGTTAATCTAACATCAGGATGACCTTCGTAACCAAGTCGCATTGATACAGAAAATCAGATGCTTGCCTAGGCCTTGGCGGTAATGGTTTCCAATCGATGGCCGTGAGGACCGAGTTCTCGCTTGTCGCGATCGGAAGGCGAAGGACATCCAGGAATCCCAGCGCCATCCACAAGCCGTATCCGCGGGATTTTCGGCGCTGCGTGGCCATAATCGCTGGCCCACCCTACTAAAAGGTTGAAGGGTGCCAGGTCGATGTTCTGGATTAGCGGACCTCGAGAAACGGATGAAGATAACAGATTGAGAAAGAGAATGACCGTTAACGGGAGGGTGCCGCGATGGTGAAAAGCCCTCGGCCTGCAGGAAAAGGCTTAGCCGAGGGCTTGATGAAGCAGAGGGGCGTTTACATTTTTTCAGTCTTGCCGTCGTATTTCACAACACCGTTCTTATCGTTCTGACGGGTGACGTCATCGTTGCCGTAGACGCGAGTGGATGTTCGGGAGGGCCCGGTGATGAAAGCCCAATCGGCGCGGGCTTCTTCCTGCTGAGGAGCATTTTTTTCTTCGCGGATACGGTCTTCGCGGGTGCGGAATTGGGTGCGGACTTCGCGCGTTTCAGCCACGCGGCCGTCCCGCTGCGCTGCTGGACGCGGGCCTTCGTGCATAGGATGACCTTCACGTCCGATGCGCTCGGGATAGAGGTCGATCTGCGGGGTAATCATCGGAGCGCCTCCACCCTGATACCAGACAGGAACAGTCCAAACGGAACTCGTCGATCCCTGAATCTGGGAGAGAGTTGAGTTGGTTGCACCGGCGATCAGGCCGGTGGTGGCGTTGCTCGCTCCAACTGGATTGGGCGAAAACTGCTGCAACGAGATTTCTGGTGTGGTGAGACGCGGAACATTGGGTCCGCATCCGTAAAAACATCCGCCCGCATAGGGTAGCTGGGCAAGGGCCGACGTCGTGAAAACGAAAGTGAAAACCACTGCGAAAACCGCTGTTACCAGAACCAAATAGGGTCGCATACTGCCTCCGAGGGATACTGCTTCTGAGCATCTGATGCAGTTTACGGGCCAGTCATGCGGGCGGCTATGCCCGCATTAACGAGGAGAAAAGGCCTATTTTTTTAAGTGCAATCGCAATCTAATGCGCAAAGTCTGCAAGGATGCTGCGTCGGAATGGGGCCGAGAACCGGCTACTGGCGCGGGATTTCAGCAGGTTCCGGCCTAACTCAGCTTCCCACATAGCGCGCATATAGACTTCGGGCTACGGCGGTATCGGTGGTTCCTTTGATGATGGCGCGGCCGTCGGGAAATAGCGTCATCTCGTAGGGCTCGGGCCAAAATTTCAGCACAAAGTCAGTGTGGCGAACGTTGCCATGGGGTTTGAGGCTGACGCTCAGTTCGGTAAAGTCAATCGGGCGCTGGCGCTCGTGGATTTGCACCGAATTTCTTCCACAAAGCGTGATATGCGGACGGCTTTCACCCGCGAGATGAATAAAGTCTCGCAAGGAGCAGCCGCGGCAATCGGCGCGGGAAGGTGTTGTTGCCAGTTCTGCGTGCTCGTTCGTCCAGACATCCCAAGAGAGAAGAGTGCGCCGCATTTTGGCGCGGGCGCCGACGAGAAATTTCAGCGCTTCGGTCGCGGCGATGGACGCGACCAGATTTACGGCGGAAGCTAAAACGCCGGCGGTCTCGCAGGTTTCCATTGTGCCGCGAGGAGACTCAGGAAAAATGCAGGCCAGGCAGGCGGTTTCGCCGGGCAGGATGTTCATGGTCACGGCATAGCTGGCGACCGCGGCGGAGTAAATCCAAGGCACGGAATTCTTCACTGCGTAATCGTTGATGAGATAGCGGGTTTCGAAATTATCGGTGCCATCCAAAAGAAGGTCAACGCCGCCGAGCAGGGAATCGACATTCGATGGAGTAAGGTCGGCGACGTGCGGCTCCACGGTTATCGCTGAGTTGAAGCGGGCAATCTGGCGGGCGGCGGCGATGGCCTTGGGCACGGATTCCCGTGCGTCGCTCTCGTCGAAAAGGGTCTGGCGCTGCAGATTGCTAGGTTCAACGTAGTCGCGGTCGAGGATCCGCAGGGTGCCGACGCCGGAGCGCGCCAGCAATGAAGCTAGAGTC
>DATEBK010000376.1:0-11740 GCA_035287825.1 Terriglobales bacterium | reverse complement strand
GCTTTATCGACATGCTCAACGTGACCGATCAGCCGCTCGCAACTCTGCCCGAATCTGTGACCCGTCCGAGCAGGGAAGTGCTGGCAAAGTGCATGGAAGAATTGATGTAGGTTTCTAGGCGGTGCGCCAGATTACATCGTCAGCACCACTCGGAACCTCACCCGTCCGCTAATCATCTGCTCATACGCTTCAGCAGCTTTTTCCAGCGGAAACTTTTCGATCATCGGACGAACTCCGGTGAGCGCGCTGAACTGCATGGTGTCTTCGGAATCAGTCGCGATTCCCGAGGCCCACCCCTGCAGCGCCTTGCGGCCTCTGATTAATTGAATAGGTGTGACCGGGATGGGATCCTGACTAGCGCCAACAACGACCATCTCGCCGTTGACGGAAAGTCCGTCGAACAGCGCAGCCATCGATTTCGAATCGGGAGCAGTGGCGAGAATAATGCGAGCGCCGCCAAATTTCTGCAACTCCGCAACCGGATCGCCCGCTGCAGTATCGACGTAATGCCAGGCTCCGAGTTTGCGCGCCAGCGCTTCTTTATCTTTGCCGCGTCCGATGGCGAATGTGCGGAAGCCCATTTGGCGCGCGTATTGAATTCCCAGATGGCCTAGTCCTCCAATGCCTTGCACAGCCACCAGATCTCCCGCGCGCGCACCGGAATTGCGGAGCGCATTGAAAACTGTGATGCCGGCACAAAGCAGCGGAGCGGCATCAGCGGCGGCCAAATCATCGGGGATGGCAGCAACCGCCTCGGCCGGCGAGATCATATATTCCTGGTAGCCGCCGTCGTGAGTGATGCCGGTTATCTTTTCATTCTTGCAGTTGATGAAATCGCCGCGGCGGCAGGCCTCGCAGGTGAAATCGTGGCCGCCGTGCCATCCCACGCCCACACGCTGCCCGGGCTTCCAGTTCGTAGCATCGGCGCCCACGGCGTCGATACGGCCGGCAATTTCGTGTCCGGGAACGCGCGGATACTGGATGCCAGGCCAATAGCCTTCTTTCACCAGCGCGTCGCTGTGGCAGATGCCGCACGCTTCAACTTTAATTCTCACTTGATTCCGGCCGGGTTCGGGAATGTTTCTCTCGATCAATTCAAAATTACCGCCCGCCTTACTGACTTGGACGACTTTCATCTTCGGCATAGTTCTTTCCTCATGAATTCAAAAATAGAATTAACGACACGGTAAAAGATGACGGAGCGAACCGAAACGACTCAGCCCGAGCACGGTTCTCGATGGGAATATGAACCCATGTTTACGCGATAGGCAAAGTATAGAATCCTAAACTTTTCAGCTCCGTTTCGAAAACTCTGCGGTATTGTTCTTTTATGGAGGTTCTGGGAACGCCTGCCGCAATCTTCGTTACGCGGTTTCCACCGGCTGAAGTCGCGGCAAAAATTGCCGTATCGCTCGGTATCGGTTTACTGGTGGGGATCGAGAGGGAGTGGTCGAACAAGGACCTCGGTGCGCGCACGTTCGCTTTGACCGCGCTTCTGGGAGCGACTGCAGCTCTTTTCGGGCCGACGTTGGTTATCGCGTCACTGGTCGGAGTATTTCTCATCGTGGTTGCTGCGAATGCGCGCGCTGTCCTCGTTGATCGATCCCTGGAAGCGACCACTTCAACCGCGTTGCTCGTGATTTTTGTTTTGGGAGCACTAGCCGGGCAAGGTCACCTCTTTACCCCAGTGGCAGCAGCAATCCTGATGACCATGCTACTGGCGTGGAAAGGGGAGTTGCGCCGCTTTGCAGGCGGACTGAGACCCGAGGAAATCAGAAGCGCGGTTCTCCTGGGACTGATTGGGTTGGTGGTCTATCCCATATTGCCCAACCGCTTCATTGACAGATGGGAGTTGATCAATCCGCGAGAAGCCTGGATAACTGTCATTATCATTGCCGGCATTGGGTTCGTGAACTACGTTCTGCTGAAGATGTACGGCACCCGAGGCGTATATCTGAGCGGTTTTCTCGGAGGCTTCGTCAATAGCAGTGCCGCCGCCCTCGAACTGGCAAGACCGGTCGGATCCGGAAGCGCCGCGTCGGGTGTTGCGCTTTCGGCCATGCTCCTCACGATTATTGCGATGTTTGTGCGGAACCTGGTTATTCTTGCACTGCTGTCGCCCGCGGCAGTAGCAACTGCAGCCGGGCCCCTGCTTGTCATGGCTGCAGTGGCTCTCGCTTTTGTACGCCGCTCCAGCAAACGCGATGAAGCCGGGCGAACCGAGCTTCACCTTGAGCTGCCCGTTTCTCTCGGACGTGTGTTGAGCTTCGCTGCACTTTTCCTGGTGATTCAGATCCTCTGTACTCTAGGTCAGCGTTACTTGGGAAAAATCGGTTTTCTCGGAATAAGCGTGCTCGGTGGGTTGGTCAGCAGCGCCAGTACGTCCGCCGCCGCCGCCAACATGGTTGGCCATCGACAGATGCAGCCGGCACTGGCCTCCGAAGGCGTGGTGCTGGCATCGGTCGCCAGCGCTCTCGTGAATCTCCCCATCCTTTATCGTAGCGTCAAGAACCCGGCGCTGTTGAAACGATTGACAAGATACACCGTGATACTCGCGGCGATCGGTATTGCTGTGCTGATTCTGCAGGAATACATCCGAAGGTAGAAACGTAGCGGGAGCATTCTAGCCACCTGGCCTCGACGCAAGCCATAGGACGAGCAGGTGTAGTCACGACTTCCTGTTAACGCTTGTTCACCGCCAGCCAAGACATCTCACGATAGGAATCCGCTACTACCCAGCCACACGTCGTCAGCGCCCACGAGAGCACCGTCTCGCTCCACTGAAAAGCGCTCTTGGGGCCCGGCGCAGCCACAATGGGTACCCACACCAGCAGCGTAAACATTCCCATCTGCAATGCCGAGAGCGCGGCCGCCAGCCGTGCACACACACCGATGATCACCGCTACGCCCGCCGCGATGAAGGCGGCGCCGGTGAAGTATGCCCAGGCCACGTGCGCCGGCAACCAACTAGGCACCAGCGGGGCAGTGTTTTGCAGATAGGTGAAATGAGCGATTCCGAACGGGATCAAGGCCAGTCCGTAGAACACCCTTGCGATGCGCACCCCTGTGTCGCCTGAGGCGAAACCGAAATGGTGCCTGTCCCAGTCAGTAGCGAACCAGGCATACAGTACCCAGGCGGCCGCCACTATCATCGCGGTTTGGCACCATGGCCAGTAAGCACCCACCGTGAATGTATGGAGGAAACTTGGCACTCTCAACACCGCCATCCAGAGCAGAAGAAAAATGAGCAGCACGCGCGCCGCCGGAGCCGCCGTGCGTTGCCAGAGCAGGCCTAGGCCAGATGCCAGCGAGATAATCGCGCAGAGATAGGCAAGCACTTCGCGCATTGGCACCGTCTTCGGTACTGGCTGCCATATCGCGGTGAAATTGCCCGTCGTCAGGCCGAGGATTCCGAGGCCGATCATGGTCACGGCAAAGACTGCATGACCCACGCTTGCGATGCGCATTGCCCTATCCTCCGGTGGTGTTCAGGTTTATCACAGCCATGCAGCCGTCCATTGTAGGTCAGATGCAATATTGAACAGCAAAATGCAGCAGCAGTTGCATGAAGCCATCGTCGGACCATCGTCGGCGAATCAGGCGACTCGACCCGAGGTCAATAAACCTCCAGGTCATAAGCAGAGATGGGATTTTGCTTCAGTCTGTGCTTGTAGATTACATTGTCAGGATGACTTGGACCCGTTTCGTTCTTGCACTCGTGTTCTTCGCCCTTCCTGCATTTGCCCAGCATAGCCAATCTGCCAAGCCGTCGGACGATGCCGGCGCAACGCCTGCGGCGGCAAAATCCGCGGAGTCGAAATCCGCTGAACCCAAGCCCGCCGAGCCAGCCAAGAATCCGCTGCCCGCGGACAAGTCGGTGCCGCAGACGATCACTGTGAACGGCAAGACGCTTCACTACACCGCGACGGTCGGCACAATCACGCTCAAAGGCAAAGAAGACAAGCCCACCGGTGTTGTGATGTACACCGCATTCACACTGGACTCGCCAAAAGGCGACAGCGGCTCGCACCGCCCTGTCACCTTCGCCCTCAATGGCGGCCCGGGAGCCTCGTCCGTCTATCTGAACCTTGGCGCGATCGGCCCGAAGCATATTGCCTTTGCTAATGAAGGCGACTCGCCCTCGGACCCGGCGACGCTGACTGACAATCCCGGCACATGGCTCGACTTTACCGACATCGTCTTCATCGACCCGATCGGCACGGGGTTTTCGCGTTCCCTGGTCGACGAAGCGGAGACAAAGAAGCTTTTCTATGGTCCCAAGCCGGATATCGAATATCTCTCGCTCGTGATCTACAAATGGCTGGTTCAGAACGATCGCCTGCTGGACAAAAAATATCTGGTAGGGGAGAGCTACGGCGGGTATCGCGGGCCGCTGATCACGCACTATTTGCAATCCACGCTCGGCGTTGCTATGAATGGCCTGGTGCTGGTGAGTCCATATCTGAACCCCGAGGAAGGCGACGGAGACTTGTCGCCGATTCCCTGGTTGATCGACCTGCCGTCGATAACCGCTGCACATCTGGAGTCCGAAGGCAAGCTGACCGACGCGGCGATGCAGCAGGTGATGGCGTACACCCGCGGAGACTACGCACAGGCTCTGCTCAAAGGTCGCAGCGATCAGGCAGCTAACGACGCGATGATTGCCCATGTCACCGAAATGACCGGGCTTGATCCGAAGTTCGTGAAGTTTGCCGGCGGCCGGTTGAACATTCGCGCTTATCTTCGCGAGGTGCACCGGACGCAGGGATTAATCGGCAGTGTCTACGACTCGAACGTGACTGCACCCGATCCGTTCCCCTATGCCCCGACACAACAGGCTGGCGATCCGATTCTGGAGAGCATCATCGCCCCCACGACCACCGCCATGGTGGACTTCATCACCCGAACGGTTGGCTGGAAAACCGATGCCCGCTATGAGGCTCTTTCGCGTGACGTCAACCGGCAATGGGATCGCAACGACGACCTGCGTGAGGGTGCGGTGAGAGACCTGCGCGAGTCGGTTGCGGCCGATCCCAAACTGCGCGTGCTCATCGTGCATGGATGGAACGACCTCTCCTGCCCGTTCATGGGATCAGTGCTCAGCGTAGACCAGATGCCGATCATGGGTGATGCGAACCGCGTTCAGGTCCATGAGTTTCCCGGCGGCCACATGTTTTATACGCGACCAGTAAATCAGGACGCATTGCATAAGCTGGCTGAAACCATGGTGGCCACGCACTAAGTGAAAACGGACTTGCTTCGATTCAACGGCACTGTTGAGCGCGATCCCGCCATCGACGCGTGGATGAAAGACCATACCGGCTCATTGGGAGCCATCGCGCATCAGTGGTTCGAGGTGATGCGAAAATGCGGCGACGAAGTCCGCGAGCTTCTGCATGACGGCTGTCCGGTCGCATGTTTGGGAGATGCGCCCTTCGGCTACGTCAATGTATTCACCTCGCACGTAAATGTTGGGTTCTTTCACGGCGCAGCGCTGCCCGATCCGGAATGTCTGTTGCAAGGCACGGGCAAGTTCATGCGCCATGTGAAGCTGAAACCCGAAACGCCCGCAAACGCCGCGGCGCTAAACAGGCTCATCGCTGCCGCGTACTCCGACATAAAGGATCGCGTCGAAAACGGCTAAGCGCTACGGCTGATAAATGCAGTTGCCCCAGTCATCCGCGCTTTCTGCGAATGAGTGGGGCCATGCTCAAACCCTGCATCAAAGGCGGCGCCTATTTCCGTGTTTCTTCCGCCGGCACGTTGTAGGCGCACAGATTGTTGTAGCCGCAGACCGCGTAGAGCGTTCCATTCACCACCACCGGCTCAGAAACCGTCCCGCCACCATATCCGGAGTCCCACAGCAACGCTCCCGTCGAAGCGTTAAGCGCGCAGGTTCCATTGCACTCGGCATAGACCACGCCGTTAGCCACCGACGGAGAAGAGCCAAAGGTCGAGTCACCGCTGCCGGAGGTCGTCCACAGCACTTTGCCGGTCTTAGTCGAAAGAGCATATTGCTGGCCGTAGTAAGTGCCGCCGACGTAAAGCACATCCTTCACCACCGCGGGACGGTTGGCAACGTTGCCGCAGTCCAAGCCCGTCACCGTCCACAGTTGGCCTCCCGTCTTCGCATTGAACGCATAGACCGAGCCGTTAAATGTGTTTACGTAGATGGCATTGCCGGATACCGCAACTGGCGAGCCGTTGTCGCCCGTCTCAGCGCACCATAGCGATGCCCCCGTGGCGAGTTCCACCGCACAAACACCCTCAGTACCATCGTTCGGATAAAAAGTGCCGTAGTAAACCACACCCTTCGAAACCGCCGCATTGTAGGGCGTGGGAGAGTAGCAATCATTGGCCCCGTCCGGACCGCCACAATTGCCAGTCGTCCAGAGCTGCGCGCCCGTCTTCGCATTCAGTCCAACGATGTAACCCGCGCGCTCGCTCAAGGTGTCGGCTTCGCCGATGACCACGACATTGTCGGAAATAACCGGGCCATTGTACGGGCCGCTACTAACCTGCGTTCCCCCGTCGTTGAAGATCGCCCAACTCCAAAGCAGCTTGCCTGTGCTGGCCTTCAGGGCGCAGACGCCGGCATGCCCTCCATTGAGATCGTCGATCTGACAGTTGACATAGATCGTGCTGCCGGAAATGGCCATGCCCTGTGCCGTCCCTCCATATGCATACCCCGTTTCCGTTCCAGCGAATGTCCAAATCACTTTCCCCGTAGTTGCATTGATGGCGTACAAGTTGCCGTCGGTGGAGTCCACGAACACCGTATTGCCCAAAGTCAGCGTGGGAACGTTGATCTCGCCGTTAGTGGGAAAGAGCCAGGTCTGGGTGAGTCCTGAAACGTTGCTCACGGACAAGGTCTTTTCCTTGCTGTTATAGCCGACGTGAGCGGCGTTGAATCCAGGCTGCTCCCAGCTCGCTAGCGCAGCCGGTTTGTTGTGGGCGGCACTCTGGGCTCCGGCGACTGCGGCCATTGCTGTTAGCAACATCGATAACGATACTAGACGAAATGCAGCCTTCATATTTTTTCTCCTGTACAACAAGCTGGGTCGTGCAATGCGTACGCCCTCGCGCCTTAGGGGGCGGCGGTGGAAACCGTCAGCGCCGCCAGGAAGCTCCGTTGCTCACCCGCGTTTCCGCTGTCGGTTATCGTCATGCTGACGAGGGTCTGGTTCTTAAACGCGGCGGGCAATTCATAAACCTGCTCGTCCAGGCGCTGTCCCTCGCCATTGACCCAGGCGTTGATGGTGGCGGTTTTCCCCACGCCTCCGGGCAATTGGCACAGGATGCTATTCGTGGTGCTGCCGTTCTGGTTGTAGTCGCGGACGTTTACGTTGCCGGTGAGATCGACAGTCCAGTTGGCCCCGCCGCTTCCGGTGAAAGTGACGCTGAGCAGGCCCGATGCGCCCGTGCCCCACATGGTATTCATCAGCGTGTAGACGGTCTTAACTTTCGCGACGTTGATGGGAACCGTTACCGAGACTGTGCCGCTGTTGCCGCCAGCCTCGACGTCGGCTGCCCAAATGTTGCTCGCCGTCCCCTGCGCGTTTCCTGGAATGAGGAAGGGGATGCCATCGTAGGTTTGCTCGCCAAAAGGAAACGTGGAGCAGTTGATAAACCCTCCTGCGGGAGCACCGCACCAGGTAGTGTCGGCGAAGGACGAAATGTCGATGGACGTGGTGGTTACTTTGGCTGCATGCGTTAATACCGTGCTGAGGCAAATCATCAGCATCAGAACTGAAATATTGTGTCGCTTCATGATTCCTCCAAATTGGTTAGTCAGGGTGGTTCTTGTCGAAATAGCTTACGTTGGCGTTTTGGCTATCGCGGATTTACGGACCGGTGGTTGAAACCGTTACCGCCGCCAGGAAACTGCGTTGCACGCCTTCATTTCCGCTGTCGGTGATGGTGATGCTTACCAGTGTCTGCGTCGCAAACGCCGCTGGCAGTTCATAAATCTGTTCGTCCAGGCGCTGGCCCAGGCCGTTCACCCAGGCATTGATGGTGCCCGATTGCCCTACACCCCCTGGCAGCTGGCAAATGCAGGTATCCGTGTAATTGCCGTTGTTATAGTCGCGGACATTCGTTCCGCCAATAGGGTCGAAGGTCCAGGTGGCTCCTTCGCTTCCGGTAAAGGTAATGCTGAGCAGACCCGATTCCGTTGATCCCCAGATCGTATTCATGAGCGTGTAGACCGTCTTGACCTTGGCCACATTGACGGGAATGGTGACCGAGACCACGCCGCTGCCCCCTCCGGCCGCGAAGTCAGAGAACCAGGCATTGTTCTCCGTACCCTTCTTGTCGCCAGCGATAACGAACGGGATACCGTTGTAGTGTTTTGTGCCGTAAGGAAATGTGGAGCAGTTGAGGTTGTAGATTCCTAAGTCCCCGCACCAGCTATTGTTGGCCACGGAAGAGATGTTGATAGTCTTATTGGCTGCGTTCGCCAATCCGGTGCCGAGGCAGAGCATCAGCAACAGGGTAGAAAGCTTGCGGTTTTTCATTTTTCCTCCAAATGGTTCATTTTCGGCGTTGCGTTGTTTAATTCTTCCGCGGTTAGCGCAATCTTCGATGACGGAAAGTGCAGTTCCTTGCCCACCCCAATCGCTTCGCCTCGCCACTCTGGGCCAGGGCATCCGCAGCCATTCCAGTTAGTAAAAGCAATATCAGCACGAGTCAAATACAGCCTTCATAGCTTTCTCCTTTGTAAAAGTCCGCCGCGCGGGAACCGATGCTGAGGCACATCCCCCATGCACCCCGATCGGTTCCCGCATCGGTGGTCTCTTGCTTCCAGGTCGCTACTTGCCCGTACCCGTCAGCGCAACGTTTTGTGTCCCCGCACCATCCGTGATGGCCACCGTCGCAGTCCGCGTGCCGCTAGTTGTAGGCTTGAAGGTTACGGACAGCGCGCAGTTGGCGCCCGTCAGCAGGCTGCTCCCGCATTCATTCTTCAGGACGAAATCGCCTGCATCCGCTCCACCCAGCGCTACTTTGCTGATCGCAAGCGATGTTTTTTCATCGTCCGTGATCACCACCGTTTGCGCCTTGCTGCTGCTGCCCACGGCCTCCGCTGCGAAGGTCATGGAAAGCGGCGACACGCTCACCGGCTGCGTGCTGTTTTGCAGTATCGTCACCCATTCCTGGGTTGTCCACGCCGCGTTACCGGCAACGGCCATGTCGATCATGCCATCGCTGTTAAAGTCCCCCAGGGCAATGCCGGAGTTGTCCACACCGCCCATCCACGGCCCTTCGTCCAAAGTGAAGGTGCCATCGCCGTTGCCGGTATAGACAAGCGCCGCTCCCCAGCTATTTTCTCCGCTGTACTCCGTATCGCATGCGCTGTATTGAACGGCAACCGCCAGATCCAGCTTGCCATCCTGGTTAAGGTCGGCAGCGCCAAGCCAGTACGGGTTGGCTCCGCCACTCGGATAGCATTGTGTCCAGCTGAATGGATAACTCGCGCCCGCCGTGAACGCTCCGTTTCCGTTCCCGGTGAAAATCGTGAGTTCGCCCGAAGCATCCCAGCTGGTGAGCGCCAGATCCAGTTTGCCGTCGCCGTTGAAGTCGCCGGCTGCGAGCCCGATTGGGTTGATCCCCGAAGGCGTGCTGATCGGATCCCCGAATGTGCCGTTTCCATTTCCCAGCAGCACATTGATTGCTGTCCCACTGTAGTTAGTAAGCGCGACATCGAGTTTGCCGTCATTGTTGAAGTCGCCCACTACGATGCTTCCAGCTTCCGACCCGCTGGCGCCGTTGATCACATTGGCTGCACCGTATTTGCCCGAACCATTATTCAGGAGCACGCTCAGGCTGCCATCTCCGTTTGAGGTCAGTATGTCCAGCCTTCCATCGCCCCTCAAGTCGGCCAACGTGATGCTGTTAGACTGCTGCGTCGTTCCGGTGGAATAGTAAGCAGGCTTCTTGAACTTTCCCTTGCCGGTGCCCAGCAGCACGGCAACCTCGTTATTCGGACATCCGCCTCCGGCGTTGGTCATGTTTGCCACCACATCCACCTTGCCATCCCCGTTGACGTCGCCCAATGCGATATAGCTGACCCCGCCGCGGTTGGCGTCGCCGCAGCCCACCGCAACCGAAGTGGGAGCTCCAAACACGCCATGGGCGCTGCCCAGCATCACCGTGATTCCCACGCCGGTTCCGCCGCCGGCTTGCACCATGTCCAGATTGCCGTCGCCGTTGAGGTCCGCCGTTGCGATGCCGTTGATGGGCGCATTCCAGCTATAGCCATAACTCTGGCTGCTGCGGAACGTGCCGTCCCCGTTTCCCAGGCCCACCGTAACCCACTCGCCCGCATTGTTGGAGGTCGCGAAATCCAGTTTCTTGTCGCCATTAAAGTCGGCTACCACCAGATTGTTCGGATACCCATCTGTAGCGAATGACTGTCCTGCCGCGAAGCCGCCCTTTCCGTTTCCCAGCATCGTCCATACCGCGGACGAAGAATAAGAACTCACAATCAAGTCGTTCTTTTTGTCGCCATTGATATCCGCGATCACGATCGAGTCGATCCACGACGGACCATATAATGCTGGAGGGGTCTTAAACGTGCCGTCACCATTGTTGATGTAGACGTAGGCTCCGTTGCCGGTTCCCATCACCACATCTCCATGGTCATTCTTGATCAGTTGCCCAATGGCTACCGCCATCGCGCCCGAATTTGAACCTTGCTGGTAAAACACCGGAGATTGGAAAGTGCCATTGCCGTTGCCGATCAGCACATAAATGCCGTCGCTGCTCACGTTCGAGGCCACTACTAGGTCTGGTTTTCCGTCATGATTGACGTCGCCCGCTGTGATTGCCCCCGTAGAACCAGGCGAACTGATCGCGACCGCCGTTGGAGCCGCGAACGTTCCATCGCCGTTGCCCAGAAAAACATCGACGCCGTTGTTGGGATCGATCGCCACTAAATCGAGGTGTCCGTTGTTGCGGAGATCGACGGCGATCAATCCGCCCGCTATCTCATTATTGGCGGCAGGGCCAAGCTCTGAATACGAGGCTTTAAGAGTGAAGCCGCCCGCTCCGTTGCCCAGAAAAATCCACAGCGTGCCTGGGTTGAAGTTGCAGTCGCCCCCGGCAGTACCCGACACCACCGCGAAATCCAGATCGCCATCGTTATTAAAGTCGCCAACGACGATGCCGCCCTCCAGGGTGCACGAAAACGTCGTAACGGACGCAACCGCCCCGTAACTGCCATCGCCGTTGCCCAACATAATCCCCACTCCTGCCGTGTTGCCGTTGTCATCCAGCGTGAGCAGGTCCGGTACCCCGTCATTATTGAAGTCACCCAGGGCAACCGCTTTGATAGGAATCGGGCTGTAATTGGGAATCACCGACCCCCCGTTGTACAAAATCGGGTTCACGAACGTTGCCGGAGAGGGAGGCTGGGCCTTGGCAGAAATCACTGTCGCGGCTACAGCCACTAAGAACACGGCGAGAGCAGATGCCATGCCAGTACAAAAAGTATTGATTGCGTGTCGTGCCTTGGTCATTAAATTCTCCTGTGCTGTCTTATTCCTTGTGCTCATTTCTCGCGCCTGTCCTCAGCGACCCGAACCATTTGGAAAGCGGTTAGGTTGGTCCGTTCCCCGGTCAACGGTCTGATCTCCACGCGCATGATGCGCGACGCTCTGTCCGTGGTCAACGGACAAGAGCGGACATAACCGGACATTAGCGGACATTCCGGCGTATGGAGGGATAAAGTTCGCGAAATCAG
>DATEBK010000375.1:0-5834 GCA_035287825.1 Terriglobales bacterium | reverse complement strand
ATCGCCAGACGACGAGCCCGATGAGCAAGCACGAGAGCGGCAGCGACACGAGAGATAGAATTCGCCCGGCGGTCAGGTAGCTGAGGCCGGTGCGATGCAGCCAGGCAGCAGCGTAAAAAGACAACACGGGATAGTTAACGGTCGTCCAGCCGAACTTCTGTGTATAGAGAGGCAGGTGATGATCGGCGGCCGCGGCGTTGTAGACATTCCATCCTTCGTTGTAGCTGACCTCGACGCCGGAGAAGGCGCGCAGGATTGGATAGACCATCAGTGCGGCGGCGAGCAGAGCGAAGAGGATCAAGGATCCCCATTCGCTGGCGCTGCCGTCTGTGGAACTCACGCTCAATTGCCTTTGGCTGCTGTACTCTCCGCGTTGGTCTTAGCATCGGGCTTAACGTCGTACTCGGGATGCGGAATGCCCATCAGCCATTTGTCGAACCAGCCCACGATGTGGTCGAGACGCTCAACCCGGTGCCAGGGTTCTCCGGAACGGGAGAGTTCGTGGGTTTCACGCGGGAACATGACCATCGCCGTTGGGCGGTGCAGATATTTCAAGGCGCGGAATAGCTGCTCGCCACCGGAATCCGGTGGAGTGCGCGAATCGGACTCACCGAGCACGAACAGCATCGGCGTTTGAATGTTCTTGACGAAGGTGATGGCGGAGCGGTTGGTATAGTCCTGGGGATCCTCGAATGGAGGAGCTTTGAACCAAGCCGGTTGGAAGAGAGTGAAATCGGCGGTATACCACCATGAAGCCCAGTTGGAAATATCGCGTTGGGAAACAGCGGCGGCAAAACGATTGGTTTGGGTTACGGTCCAGTCGGTGAGGACGCCACCTCCGCTGCCGCCGGTTACACCGAGTTTCTTTTCGTCGACGTAGCCGCGCTTGAGCAATTCGTCGACCCCGATCATTAGATCGCGGTAATCGTCGCCGGGATAGTGATATTGGATGATATTGGCGAAATCCTCGCCGTAGCCGGTCGAGCCCCGCGGATTGACATAGAGGACCACATAACCCTTTGCAGCCATCCACTGAAATTCGTGGTCGAAAACCCAGCCGTAGGCGGCGTGCGGGCCTCCATGGATGTCGAGGATCATCGGATATTTCTTGTGCGGGTCGAAGTCGGGCGGCTTCTGGATCCATCCCTGAATATTTAAGCCGTCGAAGCTTTTGTAGTTGATCTCGTCGGGTGCGGTGAGGTTTAGTTGCGCCCAGAGTTTGCCGTTGAAGTCGGTGAGACGCGTTTGTGCACCATCGGGACTGATACTAAAAAGATCGCCGATCGCGACGGGAGTGGAAATGAGCCCGACGATGCTGCGGGTGTCAGGTGTGATGGAAAAATCGAGAACGGCCTGGTCGCCGTGGGTAATTTCGGTGACCGCGCCGGACTGGGCATCGATACGAATGATCGGCGTAATCCCCTTTTTGTTAACGATGTCGTAAAGGGATCGACCGTCGGGCGTCCAATGCAGAGTAGCGCCGTTGCCGCCGCGGGGAGCGGCATTGTCTCCGAAAACGGAACCGCCCACGTCGTAGTCGTAGTCCGAAGTTAAATTGCGCGGTTGCGCGTTGGGACTTAGGTCCATGACCCAGAGGTGGGTCAGCGAGTGCGAATGAATGGGATGCGTTATGGCGCCGAGGAAGGCCACGCGGCGTCCATCGGGGCTGAGGGTGAAATCGCCGATGTCCATGGGGATGGTGGTAAGTTTCTCTGCGGTTCCACCGGCGGACGGGATCGAGTAGATTTCGGTGCTGGGAGTTTCGTAATACGGCTCGTCGACGTGGGTTGTCAGAAAATAAATGCGCGCGCCGTCATTGGTCCAGCGGATTTCGCCTTCGTCATAGTTGCCGCTGGTGAGCTGCACGGGCTTGGGAAAGTCATCGAAAGTGGCGGGGACGTCGATCACCCAGATGTGGTCGTGACGCTTGGGATCGAGAAATCCTTCGTCGTTGTTGCGGTAGACGGCGCGGCTGATGACGTGGATGTCGGATTCGTGGTCGTCTTCGGGTTCGGCTTTCGCGCCGGGTTTCTTCTCGCCAGCTTTGGCGCGCGCGGCTTTATCGATATCCTCGGGAGTAGTGGTACTGGAAAAGGCGATGCGCTTGCTATCGGGAGACCACACGGGTCCAGCCGCGCCTTTGGGCAGATCGGTGATTACGCGGGCCTCGCCGCCCGAAAGCGAGAGCAGCGCGATTTGCGAGGGCTTGGGTTTGCCGGCATCGTCTTTCTCGCCTCCGCGCACAAAGGCCAGTCGCTTGCCATCGGGCGACCAGCGCGGCTGCGCGTCATGCTTGCCGTTCGTGATGCGGACGGGCGCGTCATTACCGGAAGTTGAGACCATCCAAATCGATGTTTCGTAGCCGGTGCGCTTCTCGTCGACGTTGACGCGGGTGAACGCGACACGCGATCCGTCCGGCGAAAGCTGCGGGTTGGCAATCCAGATAAAGGAGAAGATGTCTTTATCTGTAATTGAGCGCTTGGCCGGTGGCGTCGCGGTTTGGGCGGCGAGTGAAGTGATGATGGCAACGGAGATGACGAGAGCGCAAACACGCGATTTCATGCACGTCCTCAAGATCGCCGCATTCGCGGCGAATTGGCATTGTGCTATGCGGGAATGGCGGAGGTCAAACCCGCGGACGAGGGTGGTAACAGTTCCGTGAGATCCGAGGTCAACACGGTGATGCGAACACCGCTTGCAGCCGGGCTTTCGAAGTTTTCCATTTTCAGCGCGATCTGAATTCGTAGTCCAACGGTGCAAACTTTTTCACTCTTCGCACGACGTTGAAATTGAGGTAAAGTGGTGCTCGCTCTTGAAATCAACCGGAGATTCCGGCAACGCGCTGACCCCGGCTCTGCGTAGCAGGCGTATTTCCACGGCGTTCGACAACTGAAAGCATACTTCCAGGTTCCGCAAACAATTAGGAGAAGTCATGATTCGAAGAGTATGTGTGTTCTTGCTCATGATCGTCGCGATGGCATCCGTCATGAGTATGGTTTGTCAGGCGCAACCGCAGACCCTGCTGACGAGTCACGTGCGCGACGTAGTTGCCGATGGGCAAGCGCAACCCATCGGGCGGCTCCCCGCAGCACAATCCATGCACTTCGACATTGTTATGGCATTACGCCATCAACCGGAGCTGGAAAATTTCCTGAAAGAAATCTACGACCCCGCCAGTTCCTCCTATCGGCATTATGTGACGGTGGAGCAGTTTACGGAGAGATTCGGACCCAGCCAGGAAGACTACGATGCCCTGCTCGCTTTCGCGAAGGCGAATGGCTTTACGATGACCGGTGGCTCTCGCGATGCGTTCGACGTTCAGTTCAAGGGTACGGTCGGCGCCATGGAAAAAGCTTTCCATGTCACCATGGGCGTTTACCAGCGCCCCACGGGAAACGGCACATTCTATGCGGTAGACCGGGAGCCCACGGTAGACCTCCCGTTCCAGCTCTGGCACATTTCGGGACTGGACAATTATTCGATCCCGCACTCCTTGCTGCAAAAGAGAGACATCAAGGTTAAATCGAATGCGACGACCGGTTCGTGTCCGCAACAATCGTTCTGCGGCAGCGATATGCGCGCGGCCTACTATGAAGGAACGGCGCTCACGGGCGCGGGCCAGAACATCGGATTACTGGAGTACGCCGGATTTGATATTGCCGATGTCAACACTTATTACAGCAATGCAGGACAAACGAGAAGCTTTGCTGTCACCGGCATTTCCACCGATGGGACCAGCGTCAATTGCCTGGCATCGCAGGACTGCGACGATACGGAACAGACGATAGACATTACCCAGGCGGGCGGCATGGCGCCGGGCGTGACCACGGTATATGTGTACGTTGGATCGAGCGACACGGCTCTATTGGGCGGCATGTCTACGGACACGCCTTTGCCTTTGAACTTGAGCTCGTCCTGGGTCTGGAGCCCGGCGCCGGGTACCGACGACCCTTACTTCGAGAAGATGGCGGCACAGGGTCAGAGTTTCTTTCAGGCTGCGGGCGACAGTGGCGGATATGAAAACCAAGCGCCATGGCCATCGAATTCCGCTTATGTGATCGCGGTTGGCGGGACGGACTTAGACACGACCGGTCCGGGTGGTGCATGGGCTTCGGAAACCGTTTGGGAAGACGGCGGCGCCGGCTGGGGCAACAATGTGGATATCCCGTACTGGCAGCAACTTCCGGGCGTGGTCAATGGCAACAATGGCGCGTCGGCGAAGTATCGGGATGTGCCGGATGTTTCGGCGAACGCGAACTTTAGCTTCTATGTCTGCGCCGACCAGGACGGTTGCACGGCCAACGAGTACGGTGGAACCAGCTTTGCGGCTCCGATGTGGGCGGGCTATCTGGCTTTAGTCAATCAACAAGCCGCGGCTCAGGGTGATTTCGCGCCGGGCTTCATCAACCCGGTCATTTATCCGCTGAGCTTGTCGGACGGTGACGCGGATTTCCACGACATCACCAGCGACGCTAACGGAAGCAATGGATTCACGTGCTCAACCGGTTACAACCTATGCGGCGGCTGGGGCAGTCCGAACGGCGCGCTCCTGATCAACGCACTGACGGGACCCGCGGGACCGGACTTCACCTTGTCCGCCTCGCCGACTACGGTCAGCGTGACGCAAGGCAGCCAGGTGACGACCACCATCACCATCAATCCTGAGGATGGATTCAGCGGCAGTGTCACCTTCTCGGCGTCGGGCTTGCCGAGCGGCGTAACTGCGTCCTTCAGTCCGAACCCTGCGAGCGGCAGCACGGTGCTGACGTTGACGGCCAGCGACTCGGCCACCACGGGAGCAACCGCATTCACCATCACCGGCACGTCGGGCAGCCTGACCAACACTACTATTGTTGGCCTCACGGTAAATCAGTTGGTGCAAAGCTTCACGCTCTCGGCCTCACCCAACGCCGTCACGATCGCTAAGGGTGGAGCGAGCGGCACGAGCACCATCACCATTAATCCGGTGAACGGATTCTCCGGTAGCGTGTCGTTTACTGCGACCGGTCTGCCGAAAGGAGTGACCGCATCGTTTAGTCCGAACCCGGCTACTTCCACCAGTGTAT
The DNA here is from genome assembly GCA_035287825.1 of Terriglobales bacterium. Taxonomy (GTDB): domain Bacteria; phylum Acidobacteriota; class Terriglobia; order Terriglobales; family Acidobacteriaceae; genus Acidiflorens. Next base: position 768 of record DATEBK010000375.1, on the reverse strand, counting down.
TGACGCTGACGGCTAGCAAATCGGCTGCGGCAGGAACGGCGACCGTGACGATTACAGGTACCTCCGGCAGCCTGAAAGCGACGACCACAATCTCGCTGACGGTGAATGCGCTGGGGACCTTCACTATCACGGCTTCGCCGGCGAAGTTGTCGGTGGCACAAGGCAGCAGCGGTACCAGCACGATCACCGTTGTACCGGCCGGCGGCTTCGATCAGGAAGTCACTCTGAGCGCGACCGGAATGCCGAGCGGCGTTACGGCGTCGTTCAGCACCGACCCGACTACTACCAGCAGCACGCTGACGCTGACGGTCAGCGGTTCGGCAGCCACCGGAAAGTCGACGATCACGATCAGCGGAGTGTCCGGGACTAAAACCGAAAAGGCCAAGATCAAGCTTACGGTTACGCCGTAAACAGAGTTGCCTTAACTTGAATATGAGGGCCGAGAAATCGGCCCTCTTTTTTTTGGGATGTCAATGGGCCGGAGAGGGTGTTCGTCAGAGCGCAAAAGCGGTGAATGCGACACAAGTCGGGCGGTGAACGTCAGGAGTGATTGAAAGATTTGGTAGGCACGAGGAGACTCGAACTCCTGACCTCTACCGTGTCAAGGTAGCGCTCTAACCAACTGAGCTACGCGCCTACTTCGGAACTGGCCTAAGACCTTCAGGCCAACATGCGTGTAATTTTACCATGCAAATTGCGAGGATCGCGCAATCGAATACGTCGATTGCAGCCAGCTTCATGGGGTCAGAGACGCGGACTTGGCCGATG
>DATEBK010000374.1:0-4163 GCA_035287825.1 Terriglobales bacterium | reverse complement strand
CGGATCGAAAAAGAAGTGCTGACTGACCCCTTGCGCAACGTGGTCTTGCAAAAAATAAAGTTCGTGCCGCTGCAAGGCAACTTGAGCGACTACCGCGTCTACACTCTTTTGGCCTCGCATCTGGCCAATATGGGATACGGCAACACTGGCTGGGTGGGCGATTACAAGGGGAGACCCATGCTTTTCGCGCAGCGCGATTCCTGCGCCTTAGCCATGGCCTGTTCCGCGCCTATGCCCAGGCGTTCGGTTGGATTTGCGGGAGTATCGGACGGCTGGCAGGACCTGTCGCAACATTTCCAAATGACATGGGAATATGATCGCGCCGAAAACGGCAATATCGCGTTGACGGCCGAAATTGATCTTGCCGCCTGCAACGGCGAATTTATCATTGCCCTCGGTTTTGGCGGAATCTGGGCCGAAGCCGGTCAGCAGGCGCTCTCCTCCTTACTCGCGACCTACGAGAAGACGCGTTCAGAGTATGTTCGGCACTGGCAACACTGGCAGAATACTTTGAAGAAGCTCGACGCTAAGCGAAGGGAAAAAGATTTATACCGCACCAGCGTCGCGGTGCTTCGCGCCCACGAATCCAAAGACTTCCTCGGCGGGATCATCGCCAGCCTCTCCGTCCCTTGGGGATTCAACAAAGGCGACGAAGACCTCGGCGGATATCACCTCATCTGGCCGCGCGACCTGGTCGAGAGTGCCGGCGGATTGCTCGCTGCGGGCGCCGACGCCGACGCTCTCCGTGTCTTACATTATCTCGAAGCCACGCAGGAAGCCGACGGCCATTGGGCACAGAACATGTGGCTGGATGGGCGCCCCTACTGGAATGGCTCGCAAATGGATGAGACCGCTTTCCCAATTCTGCTCGCCGACCTGCTGCAGCGCGAGGCTCCCAACGCATTCGGGGACTGCAAGCGCTGGTGGCCGATGGTGAGTAAAGCGGCCGCCTACATCTTGGCCAACGGTCCCGTTACTCAGCAGGATCGCTGGGAGGAAGACGGCGGTTATTCACCCTTCACCCTCGCCGCTGAAATCTCTGCCCTTCTGGTGGCCGCCAATCTGGCAGATGCGGTGGGACAATCGGGTCCCGCAGAATTTGCGCGCCAGATGGCCGACACCTGGAACGACAACATCGAACGCTGGACCTATGCGGTGAACACCGACCTTGCCCGGCAAGTTGGAGTTGAAGGCTATTATGTACGTATTACTCCTGACGACGGCGGTGACGACGCTTCGCCAACTCAGGGATTCGTTGCCATCAAGAACCGGGCGTTCAGTGCGAATGCGGCGACGGCGGAGATCGTCAGTCCCGATGCGTTGGCCCTGGTGCGCTTCGGGTTGCGTGCGGCTGATGATCCCCGAATTCTCAATACCATCAAAATCATCGACCAACTGCTGCGCGTGCAACTTCCTCAAGGTCCCAACTGGTACCGCTACAATCGCGATGGCTATGGCGAGCATGAAGACGGATCTCCGTTCGATGGCACCGGAATTGGCCGCCCATGGCCGCTCTTGGCAGGAGAACGCGCCCACTATGAACTGGCCGCCGGTCGCGCTTCGTCCGCAGAAGCATTGCTCGGAGTGATGGAAGATTCGACCGGAGACACCCGCCTCATCCCCGAACAAGTCTGGGACACAAGAGACATTCCCGAGCGTGAGTTGTTCGCCGGGAAAGCCTCAGGGTCTGCCTGTCCGCTCGTCTGGGCACACTCGGAATACATCAAGCTGCGCCGCTCGTTGCTCGACGGCAAAATCTTTGATCAGCCTCCCCAGACGGTCGACCGTTATCTGCAAGAGAAAACGGTAGGGCAATATTTCAATTGGCGCTTTAACAATAAGAGCCGCACCATGCCCCGCGGAAAAAAACTCCGTATTCTGCTGCTCGAGCCGGCAACCGTGTACTGGAGCTTCGACAACTGGCAGACCAAAGAAGAGCGTGATTCCGAAGAAAGCGGATGGAACCTGCAGCACGTCGATCTGCCCACGGAAACGCTCAACAGCGGACGCCAGATCACGTTCACGTTCTACTGGAAAAACGACGGACGCTGGGAAGGGCGAGACTACCAGGTGGCCGTCGAGTGAGACGGGCTGGCGTCTCCGCAACACTCCGCTAAGCCTGAAGTCGAGTTTTCAAGTTTCGAGAGGAGACACTTCGAGGCATCATGCGCATTCTGACCCCGTTTGTTATGGTCGTTCTCATGAGCGTTCTGACCGTCGCCCAGAGTTTGCCATCACCCCAAGTAATTACCGATCCCAAGCAGATCGCATCCAAGCCCGACGCGCGCGTCGAGAAGACTCTTACGATCGAGAAGCTCTACATGACCCGCTCAATCGGCGGTTCGACCTGGTCGCCCGACGGCAAGACGGTCGCCTTCATCAGCAATCTAAGCGGGCGCAATAACATCTGGCTCGTGCCCGCTGATGGCGGATGGCCGACTCAACTCACCGTCAGCAACGAACGCCAGACCAACCCGGCCTGGTCGCCTGACGGCAAATGGATCGCCTACACCTCCGACTACGACGGCGACGAACAGTGGGACATCTTCCTGGTATCGCCCAAAACCGGACAGGTCGTGAACCTGACCCACACGCGCGAAATCTCGGAGGAAAGTCCTGCCTGGTCGCCCGATGGCCGTTACCTCGCCTACATCGTTAAACCGAAGACTTCGTCCGTGTACGAGATTGACGTTTATGACACGGTCATGCGCGAGGTCAAACATCTTACGACCGGCACGGCCAAAGACCGGATGAACGTGGCCCCAATCTGGGCCGCGGATGGCAAGGCCATTGTCTATTCGCAGGAGCAGTCAAAGGGCACCGACTCGAACATATTTCTGGTCGACGTTGCCAGCGCACAAAGCACGCTGCTAACGCCACATGAAGGCGAATGCACTTACTCCGCCAGCGATATATCGCCCGACGGCAAAACTGTTTTGATCACGTCCAATGCCGGCAATGGCTACGACAACGTTGGCTTGCTCGATATCGCGAGCAAAACAATCCGCTGGGTGACCCATGACAAATGGGAAACTTCGGCTGAGAGTTTTTCTCCCGATGGCAAACTACTTACCTACACTGCGAACGTCGACGGCAACATCGATATTTACCTCTACAACATCGCTGCAGGAAAGACGCACGATCTCGGGCTGCCCAAGGGAGTGAACCACGTTGCGGGCAACCCTACGCCTTTCGTCCATGACGGGTTGCGCCTGCTTTTCTCACACACTGGCCCCACCGCTCCCGGCGACTTGTGGGTCTACACTTTCAGCGACAAGCCGTCGACCCCGAATATGTCGCGCCAACTTACATCGTCATTCGTTGGCGGTGTGCGCGCCGAAGACATGGTTGAACCTTACCTTGTCAATTACCCCAGCAAAGACGGCAAATGGACGATCTCCGCGTTCGTCTATGTGCCCTATAACCTGCCGCGCAATCCCGAGCATCCTGCGATCGTCTACGTGCACGGCGGTCCGGCCGGGCAGTCGACCAACACGTTCAACCGCTTTGCGCAGTACATGGTCAATCAGGGATACATCGTCATCGCCCCCAACTATCGCGGATCGACCGGCTACGGCAAAGAATTTCAGCAAGCCAATCTCTTCGATATGGGCGGCGGCGACTTACAGGATGTGCTGGCAGCAGCTGACTGGATCAAGCAAACAGACTACGTCGATCCCAAAAAACTCATCCTCATGGGCGGCAGCTACGGCGGCTATCTCACCATGATGGGTGTCACTAAGGCTCCTGATGTGTGGGCGGCAGGTGTTCCCATTGTTCCCTTCGTCAATTGGTTCACGGAGATTCAACACGAAGATCCCATACTGCAGCAATCCGATCTGGCAACTATGGGCGATCTCACCAAGAATAAGGCCCTCTATGAAGATCGGTCACCCATCAACTTTGTCGACCAGATCAAAGCGCCGCTTTACCTGTTAGCAGGCGGCAACGATCCTCGGTGCCCCAAAGAAGAAGCGCAGCAAGTTGTGGAGGCAATCAAAAAGCGCGGCGGCGTAGCCGAATACAAAGTTTACGAGAACGAAGGCCACGGCTTCTCAAAAGTGGAAAATCAAATCGACGCCTACAAACGCGTGGCCGACTTTTTGCAAGCCCACGTCCCGCCTGCCGATTGCGGCTGCTCGTTAACGGAGTGAATCCGGAGC
>DATEBK010000373.1:0-11657 GCA_035287825.1 Terriglobales bacterium | reverse complement strand
CCGCTATGTGCATTTGGATCGGAGCCGCGTCCCGCGCCTTCTCGCCCTGCGCCCGAGCCCTCACCTTGCAATCCGCTGCCCGGCCCATTGCCTTTGCCAATGCCCGCTCCGCCGCCGCTCCCGCCAAGTCCACTACTCGCTGTCCCGCTCGGCGACATCGCGAGCGCCCCTCCGCCGGTCGAGTTCGGCAATCCTACCTTCGTTCCCGGTTGGCTGGAGACGACCACTCCCGACCCCGCGGCGTTCCCGCCGGCGTTGCTTGGCGGAGCCGCGGCCGAACCCAGATCGAGTGCACCCCCTGCGCCCGCCCCTTTATTGCCTCGTCCGCTGCCGCCGAGCGCTTTTCCGCCGCCTAGGCTTGGCGGTGGTGGAATGACGTCCGTTGGTCCCAGCATCGCCGATGCCGACTGGCTAGACCGCCCGGTTCCTCCACCACTGCCCCCAATGCTCGCTGGTGGCGGCACAACTTGCGGCGCGAGAGCGCCGGTATTCGCGCGCGCGATTGCGCCTCCGCCAGGCGCGCTCGGTGGCGGAGGAACGGGCTTCACTTTCAGGTCGCCCGTAGCGGTGCTTCCATAGCTGTTGAGATCCCGGCTCACTTGCGACGGAGGTGGTGCTATCACTGCCGGCGCAGGAAGCGTGAGCTTGGGCTTCGATAACTCATCCCGCGAAGGCGCGGAAACCGGTGGCGCGATCACATCGACAGTTTGCGTCAGCGGAATGCGCGAACTCGCCAAATCGCGCGGCGTGTCGCGTGGAGCGGGCGCAACCACGGTTGGCGCGAGCGGATTCGCACCACGCACGCTATCTCGCGAAACATTCGGCGCGGGCGGAACAACACTCGGGGTCAAACTGTTCGCTGCGCGATTGGCCGATGTCGTGAATTCTGGCGAAGGCGGCACAACGTTCATCTGTGGCAGTGCGGGCGCAACCAGCGAAGAGCGCAAGCCTTCAGCCGGAGGCGGTCCGGGAATCGGCTTGAACGCTAGCAGATTCGCGACCGCCGAATCGGAATGCGGCAGATTAACCTTGGGCGCATCGATCACTTTCTCGGTGGGTATGTCGCCCCGCGCGACACGAATCGTCTGCGTGCGATGGTGGGCTTCGTGGCCGCCGGCGCGTCCAGCCTTGCCCGCTTGCGCCCCGCCGCGATCCTGCACCTGTGGCAGTTCGTCGCCCGAATAATAAATCACGTCCCACTGCGGACGATTGGGCGGAAGCGGAATCTCCAGGCTGGCGAAGCGTCCCGGAAGCACCAGCGCAGCGATCAGCAGAAGACACTCCAGCACCCACGCGGCAAGCATCCCTCGATACGGAAACATGCCGATCGGCGCTTCCCCAGCCAGCGCCTTCGGAGGCCGAGTCAACGCCGGGCGAAACGCAGACTTAAACTCTTCCCATCGCGACGACCATTCGACAAGCAGCCGCGGCGATTCGGTCTGCTGTGGGACGCTCTCGATAACGGTGTCGACTTCGGTCATGATGCGATCGTGATTTCAGTCAGCGTCTCGGCCATGTGCTTTCGGTTAAGGACTGCAACGCTTTCGCGCGGCGATCTTCGGGGAGTTCCTACTAGTGTAGTGTGCCAGAAGGGCGGTCGGATTTCCTGAGGGAAACCATCCGCCAGTTCTCTAGGTGATCAGGACTTTGATATGAGATATGACGCAATTTTGTCGGCAAGCGCGGTTAATTCGCTACCTTTTATGTGTGACCGGAGGTCACAATGACGCGATTCTGAAGTCGACAATCCCTCCAAAGTCCATTCAAACCATTAGCTCTAAACCGCTTAGTATGTACGTACATAAATGTACGTACATAATTATATGCAAAGTGTTCCACGTGGAACACATCTCCATTTTTGCAGTTCTTGGCTTAGGCGGCCTCGGTGTGGATGGGGTCTTCAAGGTAGATATCGACCTGGTCGCCGAGGGCGGTCAGGGACTCACTGATGGTGCCGGTGGGCAACTCCAGCACCGAGGCGGCCTGGACGCGGATGGCGGCCATGCGCCACGGCTTCAGGTCTTGTTCGAGGTGGATGACCATGCGGTCGCGGTCAAGGTAGACGGCGTCGATCGGGAAGCGCATGGCGAAGGTGTGGATGCCATGGGAGGGGTTGATCCAAAGGCCCTGGCCGCGCGAGAAACGGGAGGAGTCGGTAGCCATGAGTCCGCGAAAACGGGACCAGTGGGTCCGGGCGATCATGAGATCGGTCGCGAGATAGGTGGTGCGGGTGCGGTTGAAGGCGAAGCTCCTGGGGCCGCGCGGCGGCATTTCTTTACCGAGTACCCGTAGCGAAGATTTTCAGCAACTGAATTACGGCGGGCCCCACGGTGACAAAGATCAGCGAGGGCATGACGAACAGGACCAGGGGGATGATCATCTTGACGGTGGTCTTGGCGGCTTGCTCTTCGGCGCGCTGGCGGCGCTCGGTGCGCAGGGAGTCGGAATGCACCCGCAAGGCCTGGGCGACGCTGGTTCCAAAGCGGTCGGTCTGTATCAGCGTGCCAACGAGCGAACGGATGTCATCGACTCCGGTACGCTCGGCGAGATTGCGGAGCGCTTCGACGCGCGGCTTTCCGGCGCGGGCCTCCAGATCGAAGAGATGGAATTCGGCACTCAGCTCAGGGTGCGCAGTGCGGAGATCTTCGCCGACACGCATCATGGCCTGATCGAGCGACAAGCCGGCCTCCACGCAGATGACGGTAAGATCGAGGCCGTCGGGAAGGCCGAGCCGGATGCGGCGCTGGCGGGCGGCCAGTTTCTTCTTGAGCATGAAGCGCGGAAGAAAGAAACCCAGCGCGGTAATGCCGGCGAGAAGCATGGGCGAATCGAATCCGGTGAAAAGAAAAACAGAAATGAAGCCGAGCCCGGCGCACAGGACGCGCAATCCGTTGTAGATGGTCGCGTGCTGCGGACTGCGATATCCGGCCTGAATCAGCCAAGCGCGGGTTTGGGAAAGGCCGCTGGGCGAGACAGGCAATGCACGGCTCAAGGGATCGAGGGCTTGCTGCATGCGTTCGCGGATGGCGGGTTTATCAACGGATTTGGGGCGCTGCCATCCAATTTCGCGAAGGCGCGATCCGAGGATTGACGATGGCGTGGAGGCGGCTGCTCCAAAGGCGAAGACAATCACCGCGATGGAGAAAAACACGAAAATGGAGAGCGCCAGCGCCAGGGGCATAGGTCAGTTTCCGTTTACCATTTGCCAATCAATACTAAGCCCATAAAGATCGTTCTCAATTCCGGATGAAGCGAACCGTCTTCGCCTCACACCTGAATCCTGATGATTCTGCGGATGACAAAGTAGCCTAAAGTTTGCAGGGTGATGCCGCCGACGATCAGAGCATGGCCTACCGGGTCGATGAACAGCGGGCGAATGAAGCCCGGGTTAAGGACCTGCATAGTGACCACAACCGCTGGCGGCAAAGCCATGAGCAGCATCATCGTGAGGCGGCCCTGGGCCGTGTGGACGCGGACCTGGCGCAGGATTTTAAAACGCTCGCGGATCACGTAAGAGAGGTTGTCGAGGATCTCCGCGAGATTGCCTCCGGTTTCGCGCTGCAACATCACGGCGGTCACAAAAAATTTCACATCGACGAGGGGAATACGGTCAGCGAGATTGAGCAGGGCATCGCGGACGGGCAGGCCGAATTTCTGTTCTTCGTATAGTTGGCGAAACTCGCCGGCGACAGGCTCAGAGACTTCATTGGCGATCATTTCGAGGGCGGTGGTAAAGGCGTGTCCAGCGCGGACGGCGCGGGCGAGCGTGTCGATGGCTTCGGGAAATTTCTCTTCAAATTTCTGGAAGCGCTTATTGCGGCGATGCGAGGCATAAGCGTAGGGGAGAAAAAAACCAAGGAGCGCTCCGACCCAGCCAAAAAGCACATTGCCGGAAGCGAAGATGACGACGGCAGCGAAGGCCAGAGCGGAAATCGCACAAAAGAACAGGAAATTTCCGGCGCGAACATCGACATCTCCCTGGGCGAGCATTTTCTGCAGGAGGGAAACGCGTTCGGAGCGGCGCAACCAGGTATCGAATGCGGGGATCTGGCTGAGGACTTCGTCGCGAACAAAAGCCGCATCGGGGGTAGTTTGTTCGGCTGGTTCCTGGGTCGCGGCGAGGCGGTCGCGGAGAATGCGAGCTTGGGCTTTGCGCTGATCGAACAAAGAAATGCCGGCGAAAAAAGCTACCGTGACCACGAGAAATACGAGGACGGCGATGAGGAGGGGCATGGGCTAGACCTCCATCCGCGATTCGAAAAGCGCCGGACTGAGGCGGCAACCGGCGGTGGCGAGCCGTTCGGCGAACTGCGGCGGATAGCCCATAGAATGGAAGACGCCACGGACTTTGCCGCTCTCGTCGATTCCGCTGCGTTCGAAGACGAAAACGTCGCGCAGAACGATCATGTCGCCTTCCATGCCGGTGACTTCGGAGACGGTGATGACTTTGCGGGTGCCGTCCGAGAGACGCGCGACCTGGACGACGGCATGGACTGCATTTGCGATCTGATGGCGAATGGCCCGCTCGGGAATATTCAGATTGGCCATGGACACCATATTTTCGATACGCGCGAGAGCGTCGCGAGGAGAGTTCGCGTGGACGGTGGTGAGCGAACCCTCGTGGCCGGTGTTCATGGCTTGCAGCATGTCGAAAGCTTCTTCACCGCGCACCTCGCCGACTACGATACGGTCAGGGCGCATACGCAGACTGTTGATGACTAACTGGCGCATGCGGACCGATCCCTTGCCTTCAATGTTGGGGGGCCGGGTTTCGAGGCGAACGACGTGCTCCTGCTTGAGCTGCAGTTCGGCGGCATCTTCGATGGTGACGATGCGCTCGGAGTTCGGGATGTATCCGGACAGGACGTTGAGGACGGTGGTTTTGCCGGCGCCGGTTCCTCCGGAAATGATCAGGTTAAGGCGCCCTTTGACCATCGCGGAGAGCAGTTCCAGCATGGGCTCGGTGAGGGTCTTGTTGTCGAGCATGTTGCGGGCAGTGATGGGATCGCGGCCGAAGCGGCGGATGGAGAGACAGGCTCCGTCGAGCGCGAGCGGAGGAATGATGGCATTGACGCGCGAACCATCCTGCAGGCGAGCATCGACCATGGGCGAGGACTCGTCGACGCGGCGTCCAATGCGGGAGACGATGCGGTCGATGATCTGCATCAGGTGCTGATTGTCTTTGAACGACAGCCCGGTGATTTCCAGCTTGCCGCCACGTTCGACGTAGACGCGGTCGAAGCGGTTCACGAGGATATCGGAAATGGTGGGATCTTTGAGCAGCGGTTCGAGCGGGCCGAGGCCGAAGATTTCGTCGAGGATTTCGCGCGAGAGTTGCTCGCGCTCGGCGAAGCTGAGCGGAACGGCCTCGCTGTTTACCGAACTCCGAATGAGGACGAGGACTTCATCGCGCGCGGAATCGCCCGTCGTGCGGCCGAGTTTTTCGAGGTCGAGGCGATCGAGGATCTTGCGGTGCAGGTCGGCTTTGACCTGCTGGTACTCGCTCCGTTCGAAGGCTTGCAGATTGGCCATATACAGATTGCGGTCGCTCTAATTCTAAGCTATTCGCGCTTGTGCACGAAGGTTACCTCGGAGTTAATGGGTCCTCGAGGGTTTTGAACCACGCGCCGAAACCTACTGTCATGAGAGTTGAAGTTCAAACCGTCTTGAATAACGACCAGGCGGTGCGTTTTACTTCCAGATCATCTTTGGTTAGGAGTGCGGCGAGGCCGGAGATGGAGCGGGCGATATCACTGTTGCCCTGCTGCATCAAGGGCACACCGCGATCGATGGCGGAGGAGACGGCGAAGTACTGATTGGGAATTCGCCAGAGCACGGGCGCTCCGATGGCGGCCTCGGTTTCAGCTTCATCGAAGCCAGCCACTTTCCGATAACGGTTGAGGACGAGAGCAAAACGGTCGCGCGATGCGCTCTCGCCGAGATATTGGGCGACGCGACCGGCGCTCCAGAGGGATGCGACGTCGGCGTGTCCGATGAGAAGGACTTTTTCCGAAAGGTTGCTGACCAGGCGCGTGGCGCTATCGAGACGGGAGGATGCGTCGACCACGATGTAATGAAACTGTCCGACCATGGTGTCAAACAGATGCGCGAAATCGGAGGCGGAAGGCTCGACGGCGGTGGGTGCCGAAGCGCCGGCCAACACCTGCAAGCCGCGATCGTGACGGGCCATGAAGCTAAGGAGCAGGGAAGAGTCGAGGCGATGCAGATTGGCGACGGCGTCGGAAACGCTGAATGCAGGTTTGAGATTGAGATGCAGGGCGCAATGACCAAGCGGGGCGAGATCGACCAGCGCGGTGCTGGGATGGATCGACTGCAGGGCCAAAGCGAGATTGACGGCGACGGTGGTGGCTCCGCTGCCGCCTTTGGCATTGGCAACCGTGAAGACTTTTCCGCGCGAGGTTTCGCGGCCGGGGCGGCGGCGAATTGCAGTGAGGCGGACGAAGGCTTCCAGTAGATCGGTGGTGGTGGTGGGGCGCTCAATATATTCGCGGACTCCAGCACGCATGGTGCTGACGATCAGCTGTGGCTGAGTCATGGGACCGACAGCGAAGACGGCTGAGTCGGGGAGTTCCTGATGGAGCAATTCGATGGCCCGCAGCGCACCGTTGATATCGTTGGCGGGAATGTCAACCAAAACGACATCGGGCGCAAAGCCAAGAGTCTTGCGCAAGACGGGGTCGTTCGCAGCAAGGGGCAGCGTGGGGTCGCTGAAAACCGTACGAGCTACGCTGGTGCCGTCGACCAACACCTGGAGCACAGCGCGTTGGTCATTGTCGGTGGAGAATACGGCTACTGACAATTCCGGCATGAGACTTTACTCCACTGCAGAAACGAAACCTAAACCCTGCGTCTTCACGCGCGACTATTTGCTGGCGTCGGCGGGCTTTTTGCCGTCAAATTTTTTCTTGTCCAGATTCGGCACCGGCATCGCTGGGCCGGGCGGCGGCTGGACGGATGGCGAAATCCGGTGCACGGTACACAACACCATTAACTCCGAGTTGCTCTTCTGGTCACTCTTGCTCTTGAAGAAATTTCCGATGATGGGAATATCTCCGAGCCAAGGAATTTTGTTGTCAACATTGGTTACGCGGTTGTCGAGCAGGCCGGCGATGACGAAGCTCTGGCCATCCTGCAATTCGAATTCGGTGTCGGCTTTGCGGGTGCTGATGGCGGGGATGGTGGTTCCGGCGACGGTGACGGCGTCGGCAAAATCGAGCGTGCTGACTTCGGGAGCGACGTGCAGGTGGATGCTTCCGTTTGGCTGAATGACTGGGGTGAATTTCAAGCGCACGCCAAACTCGCGAAATTGAATGGTGACGGTGGCGATGCCGCTGGCGTTCTGCTGGGCGACGGGAAAGGGGAATTCGCCTCCGGCAAGGAAACTAGCTTCTTTGCCATTGACGGCGATGAGGTTGGGCTCGGCGAGAATCTGCAAGAGGTTTTGCGATTTGAGAGCCTCGATCACCGCGCCGAGATGCACCTGAGGATTGAAGAAGAACATGTTGAGTACGTTCGACACCGTCGCCGTACTGGGAAAGGGGCTGCCCGAACCCGTATCGGTGATACTGCCGATACCGCTGACTCCGCCGAACTGGCCAGTGCCCAGGGCGCCGAGGGTGTTGCCGGATCCGGTAGAAAGGAAGTTGAAGCCGACCTGGGTCAGAGCGGTGCGGTCGACCTCCGCGAATTTGACTTCGAGAAGAACTTCTTCGGCGCCGACGGGGCCAAAGGTAAGCACATTGACAACGTTCTTCGAATAGGCGGAAGCCAGCGCGCCCGCGTGCTTGGCAACCTCTTCGGTCGTGACGTGACCGGAAAGAACAATGGCTGAACGCGAAGGGGTAACATTGATCTGCTCGGTGGGGAAAAGACGATGAATTTCCTCCGAAGCGGCGGTGACATCGACATCGACGCGAAGATCGAAACTCCGCGAGCGTTCTGCCTCGTCCCAGATGAGGAGGGAGACTTCGCCGGGAGAAAGTCCATTGACCAGAACCTGCGTTGGTGTGACGACAAGCGCGTCGGCAACAGAGGGGTCGGTGACGGAGACGCGCTTTAGTCTTTCGGTGGTGTTAATCAGCAGGGACTTGCCGACCATCACGCGCAAGGGAGCGGCGCCGGGGGTCACGTTCTGGGATGCAGCTGCATTCGGACCCTGAGCGGCGGGAGCGTTGTCGGGGGTCTGAGCGGGCGCGTCCTGGGAAGAAGTTGAACCGACGGCGGGAGGTTCGGAGGTCGCTGCCGCGCCGAGAAGGATAGTTCCGGCGAGCAGGATCACAACACTGAGGAGAAGCTTCATCGACGGTTCACTTGTCGCCTTTGTCTTCAAACTTGGTTTCATCCCGTTTGCTGCCGCGAATTGTTTCCACCTGGTACGGGCCGGGCGGAGGTGGCGGAGTCGATTTCACCGCGGCTTTTCGGATCTTGGGTTTCGAGTCGGCCGGGGCCGGTTTCTCGCCGGGATATAACGAACTCGCGCGGGTAGCGCCGATGGTGCTTTGTTTTGTGTCCAGCGGATTGCGCAGCGATAGCTGAATGCGGCCCTCCTGCGAAACCAAGGCCAGCTTCTGCGCATCGTCGGGCGAAACCGCGAAGGTAATCACTGAAGCAGTCTGGGTATCGGTGGCAGCGTTGCGCTCTAAGTTCTTGCCCACGGCGAGGACGTAAACATTTTCAAGGACGGTGGTTGTTTGATGATCGTTGCCGCCAGAATCGCCGGTGGCCATGACATCCACGTGCGAGCCAGGTTGCACGAAGCCGGCTACTGAAACCACGTCATTGACACGAACAGAAACGGCACGCATTCCCTGCGGGATCAGCGAGGGCAGGCCGGTTCCGGCATTGGCCGCCGCCAGTTTGATCGGGAGAATAAACTCGCCCTTAGTTATCGGCCAAACCGCGCCGCGGCCGACAACCTTGGACGCTGCGGAATAGGCGCCGGGAGGAACGGCCGATTGCGGGATGGTGACCACGCGGACGTCGTTTGCTCCTAACTTGGTTCCGACGGCAACGTCATCGGCAGCGACAACGACCGGTACGTCATTCGCAGAGGTGTCAGCACCCGCCTGGTTGCGGAGCTTGACGTAGACGGAATAGCTGACGAGCAGACCGATGGCCAGCGCCAAGCCTCCAATCATCAGCAGACGGCTTCGATTCATTCCTCTCCTGCCGGGAAACCATTCCGGACCGATTCGTTGTCTGGATCTTCGTTGCCCTGATCTTCGTTCTTCTGATCAGCAGATTGAGTGCTAGTTCGACCCAACCTGGCTGGCGACTTGCGAGAACACGTTGTTCGCGTTGCTGCCAATCAGACGGACCGTACCGATTACGATCACCAGAATTACGGCCAGCATTACGGCGTACTCTGCGATGTCCTGGCCTTCATCACTGCGCCACAGGAATTTACACAAATCCGTCATTTTCGACTCCTTCGGGCATGAGGCTTGCAATTGATTCGGGGAAGGGCGTTGAAGCCAATTCCCATATGCGCCCTAGTTTCGCAGATTCGGGATGGCTCTGGGAATATTTTTTCACCTTTTTGGCATTTCCGACGTCAAGCCGGTGGAAACGGCTGTTTTTTCGGTGCCGGGGTAGGTCCGGAGCAGCAGAATGGCCTCGGAGTCGCGCTGGGCGATATGCCAGTTCGGATCCAGGATAAGGGCTTGCGCTAAGGCCGTGGAAGGAGGTACAAGCACGGCGGCGATCTTCCAGTTGTCGAGGATTTCGCGCCAACCGGAGTGGAGTTCGACGGCGGTCCGAAATTGGCGAAGAATGTCGTCGCCATAGAGATCGGCGCGGCCATCGGCGAAGACGAGGTATTCGGGATAGAGCTTCCAGATGGCATAGCCTCCCCAGTCGTAAAAGACGAAAATTCTTTGGGCGTCGTTCTTGGGAAGTGAATTGCGGCTGGCATAGTCACTCGCGCGCAGGAAGGCAATTGCCTGTTCAGGATATTGCCTGGCCTCGCTCACGGCTTGAGTGCGGGCGAGAGTGATCCATTTGGCCAACGTGAGGATTGCCATCAGCAGTAGAACGATAGCGCCGAATAGACGCTGACGACGCGATGATGCCGGAGGCTGCGCGGGAGTTATGGCTTGGCGCGGGAGAGCGGCGGCGATGACCGGAATCGCAATCAAAATGAAGATGGGAATGTGGCGGAGCGCATCCAGCGAGGCGAATGCGGTGAGGACAAGGGGTGCGAGCACGCGACCTTTTGGGCGGGAGCGGGCGCTGGCGACTGCTGCGAGCAGCAGCAGCCATACGATCAGGAGCGGACGATAAAGGCCGTCATGAAAATTCGGAGAGTGCCATTCGGCGATGAAGGAGCGCATTCCGGAGGAGAGCAAAGTGCGCAGCGGATAGAAATAGAGATGAACTCCGCTGGGATTCAGAGGCACGAGCGCGAAACACGCCAATAGAAGTAAGAAGACGCGCAAGAGGAGTGGCTGCACTTCAGGCCACGACGTGCCGCCGAATGCGGCTTCGAAGATTAATCCAATGCCGTAGGCAAACAACAGCGCCGGGCCGAGGGCAAAGCCGGCGTGCAAATTCAGCCAGAGAAGGAAGAGAGGCGGTATCCAGAGCAGAAGCTTGGGGTGGTTCTCGCCGCATTCGAGGAGCCAGAGAAGAATGCTCGCCAGGGTAAAGGTGAACATCTGCGGGCGAGCGCCGAAGCACGGGGCAGCGGCCAGCGCGCCGAGGACCGTAGCTGCGGCCGCCCAAACGGGCGCTCGATTGGAGGTGAGGCAGCGTCGATAGAGCAGGAAGAAGCCGAGAGTGATAACAGCGGCGGAGAATATGATGAGGGCGGCTGTGCCGGCGCGTTTCCAGATTTCGTAAAAAATCACCTCCGACAACCACTCGTGCGATACCCAGGCGTGACCAGCGCGGGTGAAAGAAAACGGGTCTGAGTGCGGGACGTGTCCTGTTTCGACAATCCACTGGCCGGTACGCAGATGCCACCAGAGATCGGGGTCGGTGGCGCTGCGAGCAGTCATGGCGAGCAAACCAAAAAGAAGGATGCCGCCAAAAAATGCGCGCTTGCTGGTGGGAACATTCATCGTGATGGTGACCGCAATTATAGAATCAAGTGTTCTGAAGGGTTCGGCGGTTTCCCGAAAGGCGCGAATGAGAAGCGGAGATTACGGTTCAGTCAAGCAACGGTTGGCCGGAATGTTCCTTCTCGTCTTGACGTTGATCATCGCCATCAATGTAGTCGAATACTCCCCGCGCTTGCAGCGGGGTTATCAGGATTTCACAGCTTTCTACGGCGGCGGCGAGATGGTTCGCAGCGGCCAGGCGACGCGGCTGTACGATCTGAAGGCGCAGTATCAGTTACAAAAACAGTTTGCGCCGGATGTTCCGATTCGGCTGTCGGCGCTGCCCTATAATCATCCTCCCTTTGAAGTGTTGATTTTCTTGCCATTCACCTATCTGAGTTATCTCCCGGCGTACCTGCTTTGGACTTCTTTGAATTTTGTCATGCTGGGATTGAGTTTGGGGTTGCTGAGAGCGACATTTGCGGAAGCGGGGAGGCTTAGTTCCGCCTTCGTGCTTTTGTCTGCGACTGCGTTCACGCCGGTTGTCATCGCGTTGATGCACGGCCAGGATTCGATTCTCCTTTTGCTGTTAATTAC
>DATEBK010000372.1:0-2793 GCA_035287825.1 Terriglobales bacterium | reverse complement strand
AGACGGGTTCGCACCGACTCCCTGACGGTCGCGGCTCAGTAACGCGTCTTTCCGAGCCGCGAGCGCAAAACACGTGGATAAAATGCGTTTCGCCGAGGGTGCGCGACATAAATGTGGATGATCACGCCGTTCTTGAGCGATCCGCCCAATACTCCTCGAACCTGCGACTTATTCGGAAGCAACGCAAAGCGATGATGGCGTTGGCGCCGCGAACGGTCCAGAACATTCCGGAGCATTTGAGCCGAGCGCCGACGACGACCTTGCAACCGGCTTCAATAACACCGGAACCAACAAACAGACCTTGTGCTCGAAAAACCGGATAGCGCATCCGCTCTGCGTTGCGCTCAAAGTATTCGGCTTCGTTGGCGATGGTTTTAGCGAGTTCGTCGGTGCCGGGCGGAGCATCGCGCAGGATCTTCACCAAGGCTTCAATCTTGCCCTGCTCTAGTCGATCGAGACAGCGGGCGATCCATCGTTTGAGACCCTTGCTGTCGTTAGGAAACAACTTAGCGGAAAGGTCCCACAGGTGCTGACGAGCATGATAGAGGTCGACGATTTGAACCGCGCTTGGAAAGTGTTGATCGGCGAGATTCCAAATCCAGATCGCACCGTCGCCGATCACTACCTTTCTCTGGGCCCGGCTCCAACCGCGCCGCCAAGCTTCGGTATAGAGTCTAAGACCGAAGGCTTCGGCGGTTTCGATGGCGGCGACGTAGGAAGTGGAGTCTTCATCGCGCACGGGCCGACCCTCCGGATCGGTGGTGGTTTGGGTGAAGACGCAACCCAACTTCACTTCGCGCGTGTGCGCTGGCTGGCCGTCCACTTTGCCCGCGCGGCCTTCGGTCTCGGCCTTCACCACCGGTATACCAGTGCCATCCATCTCGATATACAACAGCGGCACGGCGGGTCCGCAAACCACGGGTAGTTCCAGTTGCTTGGCATAGCGAATCTCGGACTGCTGGCAGGCCTCAACATCAGCGCCGATGGCCTCGGCATGGCGCTCGACGGCTTTGGCGGTGACCTCGATCCCGGCCAAAAGTTCCAGTTGCTCCCGGCCTTGATCGAAGCTCGACTCGCTGCCGACCACCGCCAGCATGCGCCGCACACCGGGCGAACAGGAGACGCCTTCCACATCCAGTTCCCGGTCGCGCGGGCTCTGGCCCTGGTGACAGCGTGGGCAGACGTAGTAACTGCGCTGGAACCGCACCGGTCCAAGGGCGGTGAGCAACTGCTTAGGCCGGGTATCGTGATAATGCGCCGCATGGCCGCAGGCGCACGGAGTCTGACCGGACTCGCCAGAACTTTGCGACAGCAACCGGCCCAGGATCTCCGCCCCGGCGCGATGCATGGAGCCGCGCACTAGCATCTCGACGGCCTCCAGATCCACTCGGCCTGCCTTGCGAACTCCGGTAAAAATAACCTGAAGCAGGCGGCTTACTTCTTGGGCGATTTCTTGTTGGACCGCTTCCGCCGTTTTTTTTCCTCAGGCGTCAGGGTTTCTTCGACGGGACGCAACCGGCACAGTCGCTCGTTGACTTGCACGAAAGCATGACTGAGCAGCTGAAACTTTCGGAACTCGGCAATCTCTCGTTCTGCTTTCCGCACTGCAACCGGTGTCGGCAGGGCTTCGCTGATTGTTTTGCCTTGGACCTTGTAGGTCAGCCGCAGATTGGGGCCGTGGCCAGGATCATCTGGTTGAGCACAGTGACAAGTTGGTTTACCGCAGCGACGGACGATGCCGGTAATCGAGCCGGGACGCAGGTCGCCCAGTTCGGAGAAGGTGCGCAGCAGATCGCGCTTTTCCTGTTCTAGTTGCGCCAGGGATGGCATAGGGAACCTCCACTACTGAACGTATCATATACGTTCAGACCAGAGCCATAAAAAAGAATGGCCTCAGATTAGCCATTTCTATGTCGCGCACCCGCCCACATCGCCTGGTACCGTTTGTTTCGTATAATGTTCATTTCCTATTGCCCGGCAGGAGGAGTAGTCTCATGGCCCAACGTTCGTTGTTCTGGATCTGTCTGGTCACGTCCGCCCTGCGCGTGCAACTGGGATTGTTGGTGGCTCCGCAGCCGATCGAAGCACAGACCAGCACGGTCCTTTCGGGACGATACTCAGGCACGGGGACGCTTATGTGTAGCGACGGCACAACCACTCCGTTTTCGGACTCGGGAACGGCGACGCTCACGCTGCAGCCCGCCCTCCAATCGCTGATCAAAAGCGGCGGTGCTGTCACCGGCACATTCACGGCGTCCGGCACAATTGCAGGATGTGGCATCCAGAAGCCTAACACTAATCAAGGCACCGCGACCGGCGCAGTCAGCCCGGGTGGTCAGATGATGCTAACTTTCACCCAGCAGGGTGGGTGCATGTTTACCGGCGACGGAACCACAGACGAAATTACGGGCACTGTTCCGATGGCGTGCCTTGGCGGCCCGGCAGCTTCGATTAATTTCGAAGTTCACGCACAAACGCTGCCATCGGCGCCCCTCACGGTCGGCCCGGCAGCGCTCGCCTACACGTTCGAACAAGGCAGCAAAAAAACGACTTCGCAGCCCATTCTGATCGACAATGGAACCGATAAACCGGTAAGTCTCTCAGTCACCAGCAGCGGGCAAAGCTGGCTGAGTGTTGCACCGGCATCGATTACTATCCCACCTGTTTCGTCAGCATCCGTCTCGGTGACCGTCGACCCAGCCGGCCTTTCGCCGGGCACTTATGTCGGAACAGTTAGCGTCGCGGCGGCGGGTGGCGTGCAATTTCCGGTATCGGTTAACGTCACCGTAAGCG
>DATEBK010000371.1:0-2569 GCA_035287825.1 Terriglobales bacterium | reverse complement strand
AAGGGAAACGGCTTCGCCCAGAACTGTTCGTCCGTCAGCGGCGCGGCGAGTTCGTGCAGCACACCCGCGAGTTTTGCATAGCGCGCTGCCAGACGCGATGAGATTGTTTCTTGAAGCTCCGTCATTTAGTTTTGTTCCATTTGATTCTGGATGGTCACTTGTCGATCGGAATCAACTCGATACTGCAGCCGGAAGCGCCGCAGGTCATCGTCGCCCGTCGAACAATTTTTACCGACGACACATCCGGAAATCGGACAGGGAAGTCCTTCTCCCGTAATTGTTCGATGGCAGCCCGCAGGCCGTCGTCACCATCTACGAACTCGGCGCGTTCCGGACGCGGTGAACTGTCGAACACAAGATTGAAGCGCGCCGCAACTGGCTTGCTCGTGACTGACCCGAGCTTAACCGTACGCGCCTGCACCAGTTCTGATCGCGCCAGCTCTATCTCTTTGTCGGCATTTTTCCTCGCTACTCCGGGATCGCCCGCCAGCTTCACCAAACGTGCCCGTGAATCCTGCACTTCACTGCCACCGGCGGCCACCGCGAGCGCATACATGTGACGCGCTTTTTCCGGTTGGCCTTGTTTTTCGAGCGCTTGTCCCAGCCGGTTGGCGACCGTTCCCGATTGGCTCAAAAGCCACGCAGAGCTTAGAAACTGCATCGCCGCCAAATTCTCGCCGTGATGATACTTAGCCCATCCCATGCGCGCCCATGCTAGCGCCACCAGCTTCATCGCCGAAAATGCTCCTGGACCAAGCCGGTCGAACTCGCCCGAGTCAAATTGCCCTCCAATATCGTAAAGAATTTGCTGGGCGTCGTTCTCGGTTTGCGCCGGATCAGCGTCGTCTTTCAGCGCCGACGCGAACATGTCCTGAGTGGAATCCCCGGTCGTGCTGCCGGTGAGACCTCTCATCAACTCCTGCGCCTTTGTGTTCTCGCCCAACCGGCCATACACCTGCGCCAGCGCCATTTTTACTTGCGGATCGTCAGGAGGAAGAGCCGCCGCTGCCTCCAGTTCCGTGCGCGCGTCGGCATCCTGTTTTGATTGCGCCAGCAGCATGCCGAGATCCTTCAGTGTCGTCTTATCGTATGGAGTCTGCTCCAGTTGCTTGCGATAAGCAGCGATCGCTTCGTCGGTTTTGCCCGCCAGTTGCAGTTCCACCGCCAGATCGCCATTCGCGCGCTTGTGATTCGCGCTAACTTCAAGCTGCTTCCGAAACGCGGTGATTGCCTCGACGTGATTGTTGGCCGCGGCGTAGGCAAGTCCCAGATCGTACCAGCCATCCTCCATGCCCGTAGTCGCCAGCGTTGGATCAGCATCCACCGCGCGTTTCAGCAAGTCGACAGCCCTGCGATAGTCCTTGCTTTGCGATGCCCTCATCCCCGCTTTAAGCAATTCTTGCGGACTTCCTTCCACCCGGGCGGCCTGGGTCCCTTGTCCCGAAGGAGTCAGAATGGTGCACGACAAGAGTTGATCTTCGTCGCTATGCGCAGCGTTGCGAAAAGATTCGTAGTCGGAGCGCCGGGACGCCGCTACCTCGTTCATCTTCACGATGAGCTTGCGCTCGCCTTCCAGAAGTCCCTTATTCAGCGTGTAGGACGACGAATAGTCGCCATAGTCCCGCGACATTTTCACCGCCGTTGGCGTATGCAGAGTGAAGTTCCCGGGAAATTGCAGGCGCACCCGATAGTCCGTTTCGCCGGCAGGACCGATGTTCAACGGATCCGTGCTCTTCTCCGACCTCCGTATCGCAGGTAGTCCCAACGGCGGAATAGGCCGAAAGTTTACGTTTGCCGACGGCACGATGAAATAATTGTCTTCATGCAGGCGATACTTTAGATGAAAAGGCTTGCTTGTGTCTTCGATGGGATCGACTTGGACATCGTTGACGTCGCCAGGCAATCCCCAACTCGCTGAGAGCGCCTTCACCAGGTCCTTCCACTGCGCCTGCGAGACTCGCCGAAAGCCTGCGCGCATTGGCCAATCGCGGTCGCCCTGCGCAGTGACTTCTAGAGTGGCGTCGAGCGCACCGAATTCCGTGAAGCTGCCGTCGAGCGTGAAATGCATGAAGGTCTTGACCGGCGAATCCTCCGGCGTTCGTCGCAATCCTGCTTCGGAGTCGTGCGACGCCAGCACCGCCTGCTTATTTCGTAGCTGATAAAGAATCAGGCCGAACGGAGTCACCTCGGGAGTCGTGTCGAGCCAGGTCAATTCCGGCCCGGTTCCCAGCCGCGCCGCCGTGATCACGTGGTCGAACTGTGCCGGGGAAGGAATATCCGCGTCAAGTTGGCGTGAGCTATCGATCAGGACGGGATAACTCTGAATTCCCTCCGCTCGCAACATCGCCGAAAACAAAGTGTGCTTGTCTTTGCAGTCGCCATAACCATTTTGCAGAACGTCAGAAGCAGAATGCGGTTGATAGCGGCCAATTCCAAGCGAGATGCTCACATAGCGCACATTGCGCGCCACGAAATCATAGAGCCGGCGCGCTTTCTCCGTGGATGTGCCGGCATCTTTGGTCAGTTCGTCGGCTTTTTCCCGCACTCTCTCGTCCACGGCCATCCGTTC
>DATEBK010000370.1:0-8452 GCA_035287825.1 Terriglobales bacterium | reverse complement strand
ATCGCTGCTCCCGGTATGCACGACCGCAATGGCAATCTGAAGGGGGCCGACTTTTCACACCTCTATACACTCGGATCGGTCGGGCTGACACATCGCAGCGCCGACCTTTACGACACCGACGCGCAAGCGAAAATTACCGCGCGACGCATTCCGGCGGCAGATGGAATCACTTATATCCCGATGTATCCGCCGCAGGTCTCTATCTTCTTCGCGCCGTTGGCGGCTCAGCCCTATGGCACGGCCCTTGTGATCTGGCTGATGTTCAGCGCGCTGGTCTATTGCTTGTGTTGCTATGGGCTATGGCGAGCTTGCCCACGGTTGCAAAACGAAAGATCCACCGTCCTACTTCTGGCCGTCGCATTTCCCGGATTCTTCTATCTGATTGTGTGGGGGCAGACGTCGGCGCTAGCGCTCGCGTGCTTCACTGCGGCATTTTTCTTTTTACGAGATGCCCGTCCATTTCTGGCGGGGGTGGCACTGGGATGCCTGATCTCCAAGCCGCAACTGGGAATCGCCGCCGCCTTCATTTTCGTCTTCACGGGCGCGTGGCGCGTCATTGCTGGAGGAATGCTGTCAGCCGCTGCGCAGATGGCTGTGCCCCTGATCTATTACGGCCGCGAAAATGGCCTCGAATCGCTCAGGGCATGGATGCATGCCATGCACGCCGTGGCTTACAACGTTTCGGTGCTGGAGCCGCGGCCGTCTCAGTCTCACTCCCTGCGAATTTTCTGGGCGCTGCTCGTTACCGGGCGTACGGTGCCGTTCGTCCTCTACTTGGTCAGCGCCGGTATAGTCCTGGCATTGATCGCGGCAGTCTGGTCTCGCCGTGCAGCTCTGCCGCTGTCGGTACGATACTCGGCGCTGCTCGTCGGCAGCGTGCTGGTGGCTCCGCACCTGATTGTTTACGACCTGGTGATTCTCGCTCCCGTGTTTCTGCTGCTGTCGGATTGGATTCTCGACCAGCGGCCAGAATCAGCGGACGCGATTTCGGTTTCGTCGCTTTCGGCCGCGCCGGTTTCAACTTCGTGGATGAAGCTCGTTCTGTATTTGCTGTTTCTGGCGCCGCTCGCAGGAGGGCCCATTGCCCAGTGGACGCATCTGCAATTCTCAGTCGTGCTGATGAGCGTCTTGGTATATCTGATCTGGCGGGAAAGCCGGAGAAGAACCATCATGCACTGATCGCTTCACCTCTACACAATCGTCTTCAGCGGTAATCCCTGGTTCACGGCAAAAAGCGCCAGTTCGAGGCGAGTCGAGACCCCGAGTTTGTCGAAAATGTTGCTGAGGTGGTGCTTTACGGTGTCTTCGCTGATCTTAAAATACTCGGCGATTTCGCGGTTGGCATAGCCGGCGACCACGGCGGAGACAATCTCGAGCTCGCGCGGGGTCAGGCCGAATTTCTTTTGCTTCGATTCTTCGTTGGTGCTCTGCATCAGGTTGCGGAGATACTGCACCAGATTCGAGACGCTCTCGCGTCCCACCCAGTACTCGCCGGCCATGACCGCATGAATGCTCTTGAGCAGCAATTGCGTGGCGGAATCTTTCAGCACCACGCCGCGGGCTCCCAGTTGCAGCGCTTCAACAACCTGTTTCTTTTCCGCCGCCGCCGTCAGCAGGATGATTCTTACCGGCGTGGCTCCGGTGGCGCGGGTGCTCAGATCGCGCAATGCATCGAGGCCAGTGTGGTGCGGCATGGCCAAGTCCAAGAGAAGAACGTCGGGCTTGATTTCAGTCGCCAGCTTCACTGCCTCGCGTCCGTCGCAGGCTTCGCCAACAACCTTCATGTCGCCTTCGGATTCCAGCAGACGTCGCAAGCCGTCACGGAAGATCGGGTGGTCGTCGGCAATCACAATGCGGATGGGATGAATGCGCTTCTCCATAGTTGGTTTTTCGTTGGACCTGCCTATATTTGCGCGATCTATGCTCGGCCGATCGAAGCTTGGGCGATCTGAACTTGGGCGATCGAAGCCAGGCCGATCCGCGTGCGACTTATCCAAGGTTGACTTATCGGTTGACTTATCCATGATTGGCCTTTCTCGCGGGAGGAATCCGTACCTCCAGCCGCGCGCCGTGCCCCGGAGTCGATTCTATCGTGAGCTCGCCTGCCAACAGTCTTACTCTTTCCCGGATCACTGCCGGGCCCTTGCCACTCGTTTCCAGTTCCGAGCCCGAGAGCGTGCCGGCAAAAGAAAACCCTCTGCCATCGTCTTCCACCGTCAATTGCAAGTTGCCGGAGCGTTGCGCCAAGCGAACCAGGACGTGATGCGCTCCACTATGTTTGCGGACATTCACCAGGCTTTCCTGCACAATGCGCGCCAGTTCCCGGCATCCCTTTTGGGCCAGATCCACACGCTCCATTTCGCTCACGAACTCGGCGGCGATTCCAGTCTCCCGCCGGAAGCGCTCGACCGTATCGGAAATGAAACCAAGAAGCCGGTCGGCATCGACCTCGAACGACTTCATCGCCTGCATTAGTTCCCGCAACTTTAGCACTTCTTCGCGCAATAGTTTCTGGATGCGCCCGAGTTCAGTCTTCACCACCGGCGACTGGGTTCCCGACTGGCGTCGCAGCACGTCGAGTTGCATTTCCACCGCAATCAGCGACTGGATTGCGCCATCGTGCAGCTCACGCGCGAAGCGCGCCCGCTCCAGCGCACCCGCCCGCTCACGCAAACGTCGCATCAGGTAAACGTTATAAATCGCCGGCCCCACCTGCTGCGCGAACTCCAGCAGAAAACGCATCTCTTCTTCGGGGTCACCCATGAGCGCGGGATCGAAGATGAAAACCCGGCCCGACCAGCCGCTACCGAACACCAATTTCAGTGAAACCATCTTGTCGAATTTTTCTACTTGGGCCAGCGCATCCAAGAATCCGGTGCCGTGATCGCGAAGCCGGGTTCCGTCGGTCTGCAAAAGCACGGTATGAAAATCATTGCTGTTGCGTACCGCGTAAATCGCATCGGCGGGCGAATCGAACAGATACGCTTTCTCGGTCTCCGGCAACGCCTCCCGCCAGCGGAGTGATTCCGCGCCGACCGCACCACGCGTCAATTCGGCAAGGAACACTCGATAGCTGTTGGCCTCTTGCGAGGCACTCAGGACGCGGGACGCGCCATAAATGCTCATCACCTCGCCGAGGATCTGCTGCATGGTCCCGGTCAGACCAGCCTCAACTCGCGTCGAGCTGAGAACGCGGGTGATTACCGCGCGCTCCGCCCGTACTTTCTTCTGGTTCTCGGACATATAGCCGAGGAGAAAACCGAGCACAATCAGATAGACAGAGAACAACACCAACTGCTGGGAATCCAGCTCATGCGCGCTCACTCCGAGCCGCGGAAGCGCCAGCCAGTCCCAGCCGGATCGCACGATCCAGGTCTCGGCCCAGAGCAGGATCACGGCTGTGAGCGCCGTAGCCACCGTTTCCCAAAGTCCCCAACGGTACGCGGCTGCCGCCAGCACGAACACGAAGAACAGAACGAACGGTCCACGCTGCGCCGTCGCGAACAAATAAATCAACACCGGCCATAGGATGTCCGCAACGTGCACTACCACGCGAAAAGCTTGTGTCGACTGCGGACGGAAGCGCACCAGCAACATGACCACTACCGCGTGCACGAAGTAGACCGTCAGCAGCCAATACAGCCAACGCGAATGCGCAGTGCCGCGCTCCGGCTGCATCCAAAGGGTGACCTCGGCGGCAATGGTCAGCGCTACTCGCGCCGTCGCCAGCCAGCGCTCCGTGCGACGGATTTCGTCTGCGCTGAGCGGCGCCCGGAAGCGCCATAAATCGCGAAATTGTGGAATGATCATTGAGCTACGGTTCAGGACAGGCTACTCCCGCGGTCAAACTCTCCGCAAAAGATTCATGGCGAGTGGCGGGCTAATTCTAAAGGCAATCTCCGCCAAACTCCAATTGGCTTTTCATGTAGAGTGCCTGGGAAACCGTTTGTCGGGCTCGAGACTTGGAAGCTCGACGCTCTGAACACAAAGGCCAGATCCCTCTCTATGTCCCGCGCGTCATTACTCTAGTAACCTCTCCGATCCCAATTCGACCTCTAGAATAGACTTCGGAGCAGACTGTCTTGGCCGCGCGCACCAAACTCTGGGTATCATTATTGACCGCGTTCGTGCTCGCCCAAGTGGCGGCGTCGCTTCTCATGTCGAGAGGACCGGCGCTCACCATCGCCAGCGACCTCATTCAGGGATGTCTCCTGCTGATTGCAACCGCCGCATTTCTACCTAATCTCTCGAGCTCACGCTGCCCTACGGTCCAGATCCGCCTCTTCTGGAGCCTGATGACCGTGGGCATGTTTTTCTGGCTCACGTATCAGGGGATGTGGAATTATTTCGAAGTCTTCAAGCGGCAGGATGTGCCTGATCCTTTTCTCGGCGACGTGGTCTTATTTCTGCATCTGGTGCCTATGATCGCCGCCCTCGCCGTGCTCCCGCATCTCCGCGAAGACGAGGGCGATCAACGCATCCGCATGCTCGACTTCACTCTCCTGCTTACCTGGTGGGTGTTTGTCTATGTATATGCGGTCATTCCGTGGCAGACCGTCTATGTCGACGAAGCGGTTTACAGCGTCAATTTCAACTTCGCGTACCTGACGGAAAAGATCGTGTTTCTGGGATCGCTCGCGGTTCTTGCCTACACCGCTCGGGACGGATGGCGTCAACTTTACGGGCAATTGCTCGGCGCAAGCGCGCTGTACGCTTCCAGTTCCTACGTCGCCAACTGGGCAATCGGGCACAAGATTTACTACAGCGGCAGCTTATATGACATTCCGCTGATCGTTTCGATTGCCTGGATCGCCTGGACTCCCCTGCTGGCGCTGCGCCTCGATCTTTCCGGCGTCAAACCGTCGCGGCCCCAGCTCGGCATCTGGATCACGCGCCTGAGCATGCTTTCTCTTTTCAGCCTGGTCTGGGCAACGCTTCATTCCGAGCTGGACCCGTCGCTCCCGCCAGTGGTGAAGGGCTTCCGAGTTACTGTGAGTCTGCTGACGATGGTGCTGATGGGCGTCCTGGTTTTCTGGCGCCAGCGGTTGCTGCGCGATGCGCTTTCTGAGTTTCTCGAAGGATCCCGTCGCTCCGTCGACGGCCTCAAGGATCTGCAGTCTAAGCTGATTCAATCTGAGAAGCTCGCTTCGCTCGGCCAGCTGGTCGGAGGGGCCGCGCACGAGATCAACAATCCGCTTACCGCTATGCTCGGATACTCCGAACTGCTCAGCGCTTCTACCTTGCCGCCCCAGGAACAGCTTCAGGCCGCGCAAGTGGGCGAGCAGGTCCGCCGCACCACCGCGCTGGTTGCAAGCCTGTTGACGTTTGCGCGCCAGGCTCCGGCGCAACTGGCGGCGGTCGACGTCAACTCTGTCATACAAACCA
Organism: Terriglobales bacterium; assembly: GCA_035287825.1. GTDB lineage: Bacteria > Acidobacteriota > Terriglobia > Terriglobales > Acidobacteriaceae > Acidiflorens. The sequence goes on along the minus strand of DATEBK010000370.1, from coordinate 3,067 downwards.
CCGCACGCCTACTTTCACCTCAACTGGAGTCCGAAGGCAGCTCGATCCGCGTAGAGGTTTCGCCTTCTTTGCCGCTTGTGCTCGCTGACTCCAACCAGATCCTTCACGTCTGCATCCACCTCGCTGGACAGATCAGAAGCCACCTCAACCACGAGACCCATTCGACACTGTTTGTGGGCACTCACAGCATCGGCGACGTGGTCCTGGTGGAATTTTCGTGTTACGACCCTTCCCTGCCGCCACTTGCGTTCTCTCCGCTCGGCTCCGAGGGCGAGAACAAGCCTTCTACGCTTTCGTTGAGCGCATGCTGCCGCATCGTCGAAGAACATGGCGGCCGGCTTCTATACTCGTCTAATCCCGGCAACACGTCGTATCGGATGGAACTGCGCACCGCAACCAACGCTGACAACCGCTCCTCCCACACCGCTTTCTCCGCGCACAGCCGCGCCGCAGCCCGGGGCACTTCTTCCCAATAGTCACGGGGCGGCTCTATTGAGAAATCGACATGGGCTCTATTGTCCTTTTCAATTGCCCGCAGGCGGCGAAAATGTCGCGCCCTCGCGGCCGCCGCACAAATGCTGGAATCCCTGCCGCTACCAGGATTCGTTGGAACGCCTGCACCCGTTCGTGCTCCGGCGTCTGGTAGGGCAATTCCGTTCCCGGATTCAGCGCAATCAAATTAATCTTCGCCTTCACGCCACGCACCAACTCCACTACTTCGCGCGCCTGTTCGGGACCGTCATTCACTCCTGCCAGCAGCACATATTCAAAGGTCAGCCGTTCCCGCGCCCGCAGCGGAAATTCTCGTGCTGCTTTCATCAGTTCCGAAAGATTCCACTTCCGGTTGAGCGGCATCACTTCTGTACGCAAGACATCATTCGACGCATTCAGCGAAATCGCCAATTTCGGACGCACCGCTTCCTGACCGAAATCGTAAATCCGCGGCACAATTCCGGCTGTCGAGACCGTCATCCGCGATTCCGGAATCCCCACACCTTCCACCAACAACTGTACCGACTTCATGAAGTTGTCGTAATTCAGGAAGGGCTCTCCCATGCCCATGAAAACAATGTTGACGCGCTGCAGCGGCGGCTCCACTCCTTGTTCGCGAAGGACTGCCGCAATCTGCCCCACGATTTCTCCCGCCTCCAGATTCCGCTTCACTCCCAGCAGCGCCGTGAAGCAGAACTTACAACTCACCGCGCATCCCACCTGGCTTGAAACGCAAATAGTGGAGCGTCGCCACGACGAGCCTGCGACAAGTTGACCATTTGCTGCGGCCAGATGCGCACCGGGTACCGGGCATGCGGTACTTTCCTCCCCTGCCTCCGTGCCGTCGCCACACTCTCCGCCGTCACCCTGAGGCATCCAGACGGTCTCGACCGTTTCGCCGTCGCCGAGTTCCACCAGATACCGGACCGTCCCATCACTCGAAACGAACTTGCGCCCAATCTTCGGATACCCAACTTCCCATCCTTCGTCCGCCAAACGCGTCCGATACTCCAGAGGCAGCGTCGAGACCTGATCCAGCCGCTCAATCTTTTGCCGGTAGATCGCATCAAATAGCTGTTGACCCCGGTATGCGGGCTGTCCCGTTCCGAGCGCAAGATTGGTAAGTTCTTGCAAGCTAAGTCCTAAGAGCGAACTAGAAGGTTGGCGTTTCATTCAGGTCGGTGGAGCGACGGGCATCTTCGACTTCTGACAGTGTAATACTGAAGCGGAGATGCCAGGGATTGGCCGTAAGTTACACAAAAACAAGGGGCGACACCAGTCGCGGTTCGCCCTTCCGCGTATTATGGGACAATAACAAGATCCCAGATTCGTAGCATTCAGATCAATCGTATTACTGGACATCGCTTAAGCGATGTCGAAACCTCCGCAAGATCGGACGCCCCCTTTAGGGGCTGGAAGAGATAACAAAAACTAATGGTAAAAGAGTCCCGCAGCATTCGTCGTCAGGTCCTGCCGAATGGCCTTACCGTCATTACCGAGCAGATGTCTCATATCCGCTCGGTCGCGATCGGCATCTGGCTTAAGTCCGGTTCCCGCGACGAGGATTCCGAATTCAATGGCATCTCTCACTTCATAGAGCACATGGTGTTCAAGGGGACCGAGACCCGCTCCGCTGAAGACATCGCCCGTCAAGTCGATTCGATCGGCGGCAACATGGATGCTTTCACCGCGAAGGAATGCATCTGCTTCAACATCAAAGTTCTCGACGAGCATCTTCCGCTGGCCATGGACGTCCTGAGCGATCTCGTATTGCATCCGACGTTCGACGCCGGTGATATTGCGAAAGAACGTGGCGTGATTCTCGAAGAAATCAAAATGGACCAGGACAATCCAGACTATCTGGTCCACGAGATATTCACTCAAAGCTTTTGGAAGGACCACTCTCTGGGACTACCGATCCTCGGCACGCGCGACACGGTCAAGAAATTCGAGCGCCCGGTCGTCTCCCGCTTCTACGGACACCACTTCGCTCCCGGCAATCTCATCGTCAGTGCTGCCGGCAATCTCGACCACAAGCAGTTTGTCGATCTCGTCGAGAAGCATTTCGAGCGCGTTAAACCGGCGAAGAATGGATTGCACTCGCCACAGCCCAAGACTTATTCGCGCATCAATCTGCGCAACAAGAAATCGCTTGAGCAGGTACAAATTTGTATTGGCGTTCCCTCACACCCCATGGCGCATGAGCGCCGCTATGCTTCCTACATTCTGAATACGCTGCTCGGCGGCGGCATGAGTTCGCGCCTGTTCCAGAACATCCGCGAGCGTCAGGGACTCGCCTACTCCATCTACAGCGACCTGAACCCTTACCGCGATACCGGCACCATGTGCGTTTATGCGGGCACGTCGCGCGAGTCGGCAGTGAAGGTTGTCGAGTGCGTTGTCGAAGAATTCCGCAACCTGAAAATGACGCCCGTGCCGGAGGAAGAACTGCGGCGTTCAAAAGACCAGCTAAAAGGCAGCCTGATGCTTTCGCTGGAATCGTCAACCGCGCGCATGTCGAACCTGGCGCGGCAGGAGATGTACTACGACCATTTCTACGGTCTCGACGAACTCA
>DATEBK010000369.1:0-24328 GCA_035287825.1 Terriglobales bacterium | reverse complement strand
CGAAATACGCGGCTTCGGCAGCTTCCGCACGCGCCAGCGCAAGCCGCGCGTAGGCCGCAACCCGAAGACTGGCGACCGCGTCGAAGTTCCGGCCAAGAAGATCCCATTCTTCAAGCCCAGCAAGGAATTGAAAGACCTGGTCAATAACAGCGCGACGCCGGACGCGGCTCCTGCGGCACCGCCGCCGGCCCCCGCATCGCCCAGTACTCACTAGGGACTTTCTGCCCAGAAACGAAATCAGGAAACCGGGCTTGGGCCCATAGCTCAACGGTTAGAGCAGCAGACTCATAATCTGTTGGTTCTAGGTTCAAATCCTAGTGGGCCCACCAAACCGTAATCGAAACCCTCGGTGACCTATTACCCGAGGGGAGGCAAACCCACCTTGGCGAGTAACTCCCGGAAATCCGGTTCGTTGTGCAGACCTTCGAAGGCCGGATCTGTTTCCATTTCGACGACGCGATCCCAATGCTTGTCATAAGCAACCTTCAAATACTGAAGAGCTTCTGTCTTATCTCCCAGTAATGAACAGGTTTCGGCAAGGACATAGGGCGAGAACGTCCCCTGATCGTAGAGTTTTTTCTGCTCGCGACGCAGAGCTTCCAGCATCGCGCGGCTTCCACCTCTAGCGAAGGCCTGCTCCGCCACATCCGACATGGCGAGCGCCGTGCTGTCATGCATCAGATTCGCTTCTTTTCTCGACTCCGAAAGATAATCGCGATAGTCTCCGTCCCACATGTAGATGTATTTCAGGTAGCGATGAGGAGAAACAGACCCCGGTTCATTTTCCTCTAATTGTTTAAGCAAGCTGACGCCTTCCTCCGTCCGTCCAGAAATGGCCAGGATTATGCCCTTGTCGGCCAGGATAGAACTGGAATTAGGATCGAGTGTTCGGGCGCGTTCAATCTCCACGAGCGCTTCAGAGGGGCGGTGAATGGCGTGGAGGTAGGTTGCATACCAGTGGTGAACGATAGGGTCGTTCGGACTGAGATCGATGGCGCGCCGGAATTCGCGGTTCGCTGTCGCTACATCCCACATACCCCAGAAAGATACGAACGCCAGCGAAGCGTGCGCTTCGGAGGACTGGTCGTCGAGTTCGACCGCTTTCTTGGCCGCGGCAAAAGCCCGGGGATATGCCTCTGACGCCGGCATCATTGTGTATTCGCGCATCAGGTTGTAACTATCAGCAAGGCCGACATAAGCCGGAGCATAGTTCGGATCGTGAACGATCGCCTGAGTAAAGGCATCCACTGCCTTGTTCAAACTGTCCGGAGTGCGTTTGTTCCAATAAAAGCGACCCTTCAGGTAGAAGTCTTCCGCCTCGTGGTTGGCGGCGCGACGCCGCGAGTCAGCTGTACGCAAAGAAGAAGACGCAGATGCTGATTGCGCACCCGCTTTCGCCGACCGATGGCCGCGTTCGGCAATCCAGAGCGCGAAGGCGAGCGCAAGCAGCGGCAACACAAAAACCAGCTTCCACCATTGGGCCGGTCGAGACGAAGCGGAGACTGCAGTCTCTTCCGGGGAAAGCGCCGCCTCAATCGCAGTCGCTGGATTATGCGTCGGTGCAATCCAGCGGTACCCACGACGATCGACAGTCTCCACAAAGACCGGATTCTCGGCGCGGTCTCCAATCGCATCGCGCAGACGATTAATGGCACTGCTGATGCCGTGGTCGAAGTCTACAAACACATCGGCAGGCCAAAGCGCCTGGCGAAATTCCTCCCGGCTGACGATTTCGTTGGGACGGGACAGCAGAAGCTTCAAGGCGCGAAAAGGAAGCTCCTGCACCTTGATCCTGACTCCATTTTTGCGTAATTCACCCGAACACAGGTCGGCCTCAAACGCACCAAACCGAACCGGTTCTGCGGAGGAGATTTCTGTGGTCATACCAGGGTCTTGGGGGGAGTAGACCGAGTTTACCACAGCAAAGAGCGCCTCATATTAAGGACCATGCGGCCTTTCGATAACGAATTAAGCACGTGAGAACTCTTCGCACCGCACTGGAAATAAACCAGTTAGCCAGTGAACTACGTTTGTCGGAGAGGTGAATTGACTGCCCACGATTGTGCGCAGAGAGTGAAACTGCGGAACTAATCAGCGGTCATTGAGTGACCAGCTGAGAACCTTCGGCGTCATCCCCCTAGTGCACCAACCTTCACACTCTCAGGAGACGTTTCAAAATGAATAGCATTCGTGAGCAAGCAACGACCCTTCACCTAATCGCATTCGCCGTCATCATGCTCCTACTATCGTTTGCCGGAGCGGTTCGCCCGGCGCAGGCGCAAACTTTCACCTTGCTGTATTCCTTCCAAGGCACATCCGGTAATTACGGCGCCTACCCTCAGGGGCTGGTGCAGGGCACCAGTGGATATTTATACGGCGTAACGTCTGCAGGCGGGAAAGTCTCAGACAACGGCCAGTTCTACAAAATCAGCCCATCCAGCGGCGAGCTGACCACGATCTGCTACTTTTTCGCAGCCGGTCCCCCCTGCGAGGATGCCGGCACTCCTACTGCGGCTTTGGCTATCGGCAGCAACGGAGACTTCTACGGAGCAGACAATGGCGGTCACATCTGGCAAATCACCCCGAAAGCCAAGGTTAAAATTCTATACACCGGAAACGCCCCGGCTTATGGGCCAGTGATTCAAGCCAGCAACGGAGACTTCTACGGAACCAACTACGGTGGCGCCTACGACTACGGATCGGTCTTCAAGTTGACCTCGAGCGGCAAGGAAACCACTCTGTACTCCTTCTGCGCCCACCCGCAAGGCGACGTCTGCCCGGATGGTCAAAACCCCAACGTTGCGCTCGTTCAAGGCAGCGACGGAAATCTCTACGGCACGACATCGGCAGGCGGAATCGACATCAACGTTGGTTATGGCACGATTTTCAAAATCACGCTCGACGGCACTTTGACAACTTTGTACGACTTCCCCGCCGGCACTTCCGGTGGCATTCCAAGCTCGGCGCTAATCGAGGGAGCGGACGGGAATTTTTACGGCACGACGTCTACCGGCGGTACTGGCGTCTACGGCGAAGGAGGCACCTTTTTCACCGTCACCCCAGCCGGCGACGTGACCTACCTTTATAACTTCTGCACCCTGAATCATTGCGCCGACGGCGCGCAACCCACGAACCTCTATCTCGCCACCGATGGGAATTTCTACGGAATCACGTGGGACGGCGGGGCCAATAGCCAAGGCACGATCTTCCAAATGACTCCCAGCGGAACGCTGACCACGCTGCACAGCTTCGACGGCACCGACGGATCTGGGCCAAACGGTGGCGGCACCATCATGCAAGCCACCAATGGGACTCTCTACGGGACGATGCTGGAAGGCGGGATTACCTGGCCATGCGACAGCGGCATCGTGTGCGTCGGCACGGTCTTCAGCCTCGACATGGGTCTCGCCCCGTTTGTGGAGACACTGCCCACATCCGGAAAGGTGAAAAAAGCCGTCAAGATTCTGGGAACGGATCTCACGGGCGCCACCAGCGTCACCTTTAATGGGACAGCCGCGACCTTCAAAGTAGCTTCGAGTTCGGAAATCACGACCACTGTACCCGAGGGCGCCACCACCGGCGTGGTTAAGGTAATAACGCCCAACGGCACGCTCACGAGCAATGTAGCCTTCCAGGTGCCCTAGCTAAGAGCAGAGATCACGTCTCCTGTTCAGAAAGCAATCGAGACGGGAACCAGGAAAGTCAGCGCGAGCAACATCACCGAGAACCGGTCTCCTGGTTCACGGTGCCGGAGCGCGGCGGGGGTCCGCGCTCCGGACATTCTTTTTAGGCAATGGATTCTATAAGGAGTCTTGCCCCGCCAGATCAACAATTGACTTACAGCTTCCGCTCTCAGCGGAGGCGAGCTCCATCAACCCAAGGGCAAGCTAAAGTAAAAAACCGACCCGTGACCCAACTGGCTGGTCACACCAAGTTGCCCGCCGTGAGCTTCCACGATCGCTCTGCAGATCGCCAGCCCCATGCCCGTGCCGTGGACTTGCACCCGCTGGTTGCGACCGCGATAAAATTTTTCGAACACCAGCGACTGTTCGAAGTCATCGATGCCCGGCCCGCGATCGGCAATGTTGATGACAATGGTATTGTCCTTGGCCTCCGCTGTGATCCGGATTGGAGCTCCGGCGGGAGAGTATTTCGCCGCATTCTCGATCAAGTGCACCAGCACTTCTTTGATGTGCGCTCCATCCATGCGCGCGAGCGGCAAGTCGGTGGGAATTCGAACATCCACCGGATGCTGCGCCAGCAGCTGCTTCAGTTCGTCCAGCGCTTCCGTCACCACCGGGCCGATCGACGCAGGCTCAAAGCGGAATTCCACTTTGTTGGCATCCAACTGCGCCATTTCAGCGGCTTCTCCTATTAGCCGGTTCAGCCGGTCGCTTTCCTCATTGATTACGGTCAGCAGTTCGTGCCTTTCCTCGGGCGAATGGATCGCCTCCGAGTCGCTCGACGAAGGCTTCGAGCTGCCCAACAGCGACGTCACTGACGCTTTGATCGCCGTAAGCGGCGAGCGGAACTCATGGGTGACCGAATCCAGCAAAACAGATCGCAGCTGCTCGCTTTCGCGGGCCGCCTCGGCGCGGCTAAGTTTCTCCACCGCACCCGCGCGCTCCACGGCAATCGCAACCAGGCTGCCGATCGCTTCCAGCGTTTGTTTCGAAAGTCCCGAGCCCGACACTCCCAGGCAACCCACCACCCGCGCGCCCATGCGCAGCGGCATAAAAGCCAGTTGATGGACGCTATCCATGCGCGGCTCGCCCCGTAAGCTGATCAATTGCAGATCGCGCACTTCCAGTCCGTCGATGTCGGGGCCGGAACGATAAACGTCGCTCCGGCTCGATAATAAAATCGCCGCAGATCGGACGCCGAACGACTCCACGATATAGCCCGGAACCATGTTCAACAGCTCCGCCGGATTGTCGCTCGAAAGCAGCAACTGGCTGAACGTATAGAGCCGTTCCAGTTCCTGCCGCCGCTCGATGGCGGAACGCGTTCCCCGCCTCGCGCGTCCCGACAATTCGCTGACCGCGACCGCGGTCACGAGGAAAGCAAAGAGCGCGATCCAGTCTTGCGAATTGGCAACGTTAAAGGCGCCGATCGGCGGCAGAAAAAAGTAGTCCAGAGCGAGGGTGGCAACTACCGACATGAACACAGCCTGATGCAGTCCCCAGGCCGCGGAGATCGCAAGTACGCCCAGCAGAAATGCCAGCGCGGTCGTCGTCTGGTTGAAATGCAGCCAGCGATAGCCAACCAGAGTAATGCCGGCCACAGACAGAGCCGCGATGAAATATCCGGACCCGGATCTGCCGGCAGCGGTCACGAGCCGATTGTAACTGACATCGACAAAGTCCATTCTCTCGACGACAATAAACGCGATGCCCAAGACCCCAGATCAGTGGTTGGAGGAATGCTCGCCAACAAAGAAGGGCGGTCGCTTCAAGCTCTTTCTCGGCTACGCTCCCGGCGTAGGCAAGACCCACACCATGCTGACCGAGGCCATTCGGCGGCACAGCCGTGGACAAGATGTAGTCATCGGAGTTGTCGAAACCCACGGACGCAAAGGCGTGGGCGAATTGGTCGCCAATCTTGAGGTAGTGCCCCGCAAACAAATCGAGTACAAAGGCGCTCTCTTCGAAGAGATGGATGTGGACGCCATTCTCGCGCGTAAGCCCTGTGTAGCACTGGTCGACGAACTCGCGCACACCAACATCGAAGGCAGCAAGCATCGCAAGCGCTACGAAGACGTGTTTGAGCTGCTCGACGCCGGCATCGACGTTCTTTCCACCATGAACATCCAGCATCTGGAGAGCGTGACCCCAACCGTGCAGGGAGTCACCGGCATCACCGTGCGCGAAACTGTCCCCGACTGGGTGCTGCAGAGAGTCAACGAAGTGGTGATGATTGACCTCACCCCTGAGGCCCTGTTGAACCGCATGCGGCGCGGCGACGTCTATCCGCAGGAACGTGTGGGACGCGCACTCGATAATTTCTTCCGTGAGACCAACCTGATCGCCCTTCGCGAGCTGGCCTTGCGCCAGGTGGCGCAGGTCGTGGACAAAAGCCTGGAGCAACATCGCGATGAAGAAGATAAAAACAAAGACCACGCAGCCGTTGCTATCCGCGAACGCATTGCAGTTTGCATCAGCTCAAACCCGGCGGCACAATATCTGATCGCGCGCGGAGCACGTATGGCTCAGGCGCTAAACGCAGAGCTTTTTGTCGTCTACATCGACCTGGGACAGGATTCAAGCGAAGCCAATCAACGGACTTTAGCGGCCAACAAACGCTTCGCGGAAAACGTGGGAGCAACTGTAGTTCGCCTCGAGGGCAAGACGGTGGCCTCAGCTGTCGCGGAGTTCGTCAACGAAAAACACATCACGCAGGTTGTTTTCGGGCGCTCCGCCACGCGTGGCTGGAAGCGATATTTCTATCTTTCGGCAATCCACCAGTTTCTACGCGACGCACCCGCGGTAGATGTGCATATAGTTACACAAGAAAGATGACGCCACAGTCAGTGACGAGAAGGCTGGAACGAGCGGTGATCGAGCATCTTGGAACATAAGCACATTCTGCTGGTCGACGACGAATCGCAGATCACGCGCGTGCTGCGCACTTCTCTTTCCAGCCACGGATACGACATCCGCGTCGCCAATGACGGCGAAACCGCGCTCGAGATTATGAAAGACTGGTCGCCCGATCTGGTCATCACCGACCTGGCCATGCCCAACATGGACGGCCTGGAGCTATGCCGCCGGCTGCGTACAAAAACTCAAATTCCGATCATCGTGCTCTCTGTGCGCGGCGAAGAACGCACCAAGGTCAAGGCCCTCGATGCCGGCGCGGATGACTACGTGACCAAGCCCTTCGGCATCGAGGAACTCCTGGCGCGAGTCCGTGCCAATCTTCGCCGCACGCGGACAGAAGAGTCGGAACTGGATCCCATTGAAGCAGGTGACTTCAAGATCGATCCCGGCGCTCGCAGCGTCTTTGTCAAAGGCCGCGCCGTTCACCTCACGCCCAAGGAATTTGATTTGCTCGTCTATCTGGTGCGCCACGCCGGTAGAGTGGTCACGCATCGCGCTCTGCTCGCCGCCGTTTGGGGTGGTGACAGCACTGAACAGGTCGAATATCTCCGCGTCTTTGTTGCCCAACTCCGCAAGAAACTTGAGCCCTCGCCAAATTCCCCGCGCTACATCGTGACCGATCCCTGGGTAGGTTATCGCTTCGAACCAGGAGCCTAGCAATCTGCGGAGGAATCGCGAACTCTTCTCCGCTCCGTTCCCGCCGTCCTCCCATGACTCTTTACGGTTTTCCTATCTTCAATTTATGCGGACTTTATGTCCTTTCGAATCCAATGTACTGGATGCCGGTGAAAGCCGGCTGCTGGAAAGGAACAAGATTATGTCTATTCAGGAAATCTCCGCCGAACGGTTTGCCCAACTCTTTCATCACTATCATCAGGCCTTAGCCGACGAGTCCGTAGCCGCATCCAACCTGCGCACCAAGGAAGCCTGGGAGAATGTGCCGCCATCTGAAAAAAGCAAATTGATTGCCGCTGCCCGCCTCGCTCTCCTCGAAGTCGAACTCGTCCCCAGTGAACGCCAACCGCGGCGATATTTCGCGAAACCTGGCGAAGCCGAGTGGGGCTGCTGAACCACTGCGCGCGTCCCCGGCCACTCTTTCCTTTATGAATTCTTTACGAACCGCTTACTCGACTCTTATGGACGAGTATGTCTAATCGACGATGGCTTACTCTTCTCGCTGGTGGACCTTCACGCCTGGAAGACTCTCAGGTGCTCGGCTCACGCCTGCGGAGTTAGCCTGCAGGTAGAGGAGGTTGTGTGCCAGACCTGATTTTCGTCGTGGTCACGGTAGCGTTTTTCGCCCTGTCGCTCGCATACGCCAGCTTCTGCGATCGAATTCGTTGAGGCCGGTCATCTGCGGAAATGAATGAGGTCACGATATGAATGCTGAAGCCGTCATCATGCTGATCGTTAGCGCCGGTTTGATGGTCTACCTGCTCTACGCCTTGCTGAAACCGGAGAATTTCTGAAATGACAACCAATGGCTGGATGCAGATCGCGGTATTCCTCGCTCTGATCCTGACAATCACCAAGCCGCTTGGCGTGTTCATGGCAAAAGTGTTTAGCGGCGAAAAAACTTTTCTCGACTTCGCGCTTCGTCCCCTTGAGCGCTTGCTCTATCGCGTCACCGGAGTCGATGAAACGCGCGAGATGCGTTGGACAGAATATGCCACCACCATGCTGCTGTTCAGCGGCGCTTCCATGCTGCTCCTTTACCTAATTGAGCGTGCGCAGCATTTGTTGCCGTGGCTGAATCCTCAGAAGTTCGCCACTGTGCCGCCAACTCTGGCTTTCAACACAGCTGCTTCGTTCACCACCAATACCAACTGGCAGAACTACTCCGGCGAAGCCACGATGAGCTATCTGACGCAGATGGCTGGCCTCGCCTACCACAACTTCACCTCGGCTGCTGTCGGAATTGCGCTCGCCATCGCTTTCATTCGTGGCATCGCCCGCAAAGAAAAGGAAACCATCGGCAACTTCTGGGTCGATATGACCCGCTCCACCTTGTGGGTCCTCCTGCCTGCCTGCATCGTGTATGCGCTGCTTCTCGTTTCCCAGGGAGTAGTGCAAAACCTCAAGCCGTACGACACCGCAAAACTGCTCGAGCCGCAGCAAGTCCAAAAGAATGGCGCCGATGGCAAGCCGATGATTGCGCCGGACGGAAAACCAGTAATGGATACCGTCACTGACCAGACCATCGCCCAAGGCCCTGTCGCTTCTCAGGAAGCAATCAAGATGCTCGGCACGAACGGCGGTGGATTTTTCAATGCCAATAGCTCGCATCCCTTCGAGAATCCAACGCCACTTAGTAACTTCCTGCAGATGCTCTCTATCTTCGCGATTCCTGCGGGTCTCACTTACACGTTAGGACGAATGACGGGATCGCAGCGCCACGGCTGGGCGGTCTGGGGGGCAATGGCGGTTCTTTTTGTATGCGGCGTGACCGTTGCTTACTGGGCCGAGGCCAGGGGCAATCCGCTCTTGCATGGAGTCAACCAGCAGGTCACCGCTCTGCAGTCCGGCGGCAACATGGAGGGAAAGGAAGTTCGCTTTGGCATCGCAAACTCCGCGTTGTTTGCCACCGTCACTACAGATGCAAGTTGCGGTGCGATCAACGGCGTACATGACTCCTTCACCCCGCTTGGCGGATTAGTCCCTCTGGTCAACATCATGCTCAGCGAAACCGTCTTCGGTGGCGTCGGCGCCGGACTGTACGGCATTTTGATCTACGTTGTCCTTTCGGTGTTTATCGCTGGACTCATGGTCGGGCGAACGCCAGAGTATCTCGGAAAAAAGATCGAAGCCTACGACGTCAAGATGGCGATGCTGGTCACGCTCGTATTTCCGCTCATCATTCTCGTGCTGACCGGCATCTCCACGGTTGAGGGATTCGGCACATCGAGCATCACCAACGCCGGCCCTCACGGCTTAACGCAAATTCTTTACGCCTTCACCTCCATGGCCGGAAACAACGGCTCCGCGTTCGCCGGACTAAATGGCAACACGACCTGGTACAACACTGCCGGCGCAATGACCATGCTCGTGGGGCGCTTCTTCATGATCATCCCCATGCTGGCGATTGCCGGCAACCTTGCGAAAAAGAAAACCGTTCCCGCATCGGCAGGTACATTCCCGGTCACAACGCCGCTGTTTACCGTTCTGCTGGTGTCGGTAATCGTAATCGTTGGAGCACTGACGTTTTTCCCTGCGCTGAGCCTGGGTCCAGTGCTTGAACACCTGCTGATGATGGCGGGAAAGACTTTCTGAAGCGGAGTTCGTTAGCCAAGACTTTTCGAGGCAAGACTTCCGAGGTAAGACATGGCAGATAAGAAAAGCAAGAGCCTGTGGGATACAAAAATCATCCGGCGGGCGCTCGTCGATTCCGTGGTCAAACTCGATCCCCGCACCATGATGAAAAATCCCGTCATGTTCGTGGTCGAGGTGGGCAGCGTGGTCACGACCTTGCTCTTGTTCCGCAAGACGCAGAGCTTCGCTTTCAATCTGCAGATCACGCTGTGGCTTTGGTTCACCGTATTGTTTGCGAATTTTGCCGAGGCCATGGCCGAAGGCCGCGGCAAAGCGCAGGCCGACACGCTCCGCAAAGCCCGCTCTGAAACCGAGGCCCGGCGCCTGCTTCCGAATGGGACCACCGAAACCATCCCTAGCGCGAAACTGCGTTCCGGCGATGTCGTCGTGGTGACCGCCGGCGAACTCGTCCCCGGGGATGGCGAAGTGATTGAAGGCGTTGCCTCAGTCGACGAGTCTGCCATTACCGGCGAATCCGCTCCCGTGATCCGCGAATTCGGAGGCGATCGCTCAGCGGTGACCGGAGGCACGCGCGTGCTTTCCGATGTAATTAAAGTACGCATCACTTCCAATCCCGGCGAAACTTTTCTCGACAGAATGATTGCTTTGGTCGAGGGTGCCGAAAGGCAGAAGACTCCGAATGAGATCGCGCTCAACATTCTGTTAGCGGGATTGACCATTATCTTCTTGTTGGCCGTAGTCACACTGCAACCGTTTGCCGTTTACTCCGGCTCACCGCAAACAGTTTTCGTCCTCGTCTCGCTGCTGGTCTGCTTGATTCCAACAACGATTGGCGGTCTGCTCTCTGCGATCGGCATTGCCGGCATGGACCGCCTGGTGCAACACAATGTGCTCGCCATGTCGGGACGCGCCGTCGAAGCGGCCGGAGACGTGAACACACTCCTGCTCGACAAGACGGGAACCATCACCCTCGGCAACCGTCAGGCGGCGGAGTTCATTCCCGCACCCGGCATCACCACGGGCGAGATGGCAGATGCCGCTCAACTTTCATCGCTCGCCGATGAAACCCCCGAAGGACGGTCGATCGTTGTCCTCGCAAAAGAAAGATACCAACTGCGCGGCCGCGAGCTGGCATCTCATGAGGCCGTATTTGTTCCCTTCAGCGCACAGACCCGCATGTCTGGAGTGAATCTCGACGGCCGCGAAATTCGCAAGGGCGCGGTCGATGCCATCACCAAATACCTGCATCAGTTCGGAACCTCGCTGCCGCGCGAAATTCAAGCCAGCGTCGAACAGATCTCTCGCTCAGGAGGAACTCCTCTCGTGGTCGCCGAAAATCAGCGCGCTCTGGGCGTGATCTATCTGAAGGACATTGTCAAAGGCGGAATGCGCGAACGCTTCAATCAATTGCGCGCCATGGGGATCAAGACCGTCATGATCACCGGCGACAATCCGCTGACCGCGGCGGCAATCGCACGCGAGGCCGGCGTCGACGATTTTCTCGCCGAAGCCACGCCGAAAGACAAAATGGATTTGATCCGTCGCGAGCAGGCTGCCGGCAAACTCGTCGCCATGACAGGCGACGGCACCAATGACGCGCCCGCCCTCGCTCAGGCCGATGTCGGCGTCGCCATGAACACCGGCACGCAGGCGGCGAAAGAAGCTGGCAACATGGTCGATCTCGACTCGAATCCCACCAAACTCATCGAGGTCGTCGCCATTGGCAAGCAGTTGCTCATGACCCGTGGAGCGCTCACCACCTTTTCCATCGCCAACGACGTGGCAAAATATTTTGCCATCATTCCCGCAATGTTTGCCGGAACTTTTCCCGTGCTCAATGCGCTGAACGTGATGCATTTGCAGACCCCGCAATCGGCAATTCTTTCGGCGGTCATTTTCAACGCGCTCATTATCATCGCGCTGATTCCGCTGGCGCTGCGAGGCGTAGCTTACAAGGCCATGAGCGCCGAATCTCTGCTCCGTCAAAACCTGCTTGTTTATGGATTCGGCGGCTTGGTGGTTCCGTTCATCGGCATCAAGCTGATTGACATGTTCGTAACCGGCATCAAGCTGGTCTAGGAATTTATGAAGCGAAACCTGATCACCGCCGTACTCATGACAATCGCAACCACCGTGTTGCTCGGAATTCTCTATCCCTTGCTGGTGACCGGCCTCGCCCAGTTGATTTTCCCCCAGCAAGCCAATGGCAACCTGATTTACGCAAGCGGTGGAGCAGTAGCCGGTTCGCGCCTGATTGGCCAGCCCTTTTCCGGGCCTGGATACTTCCATTCGCGCCCCTCGGCAGCGGGCGCCGCAGGCTACGACGCCACCGCCTCGGGAGGTTCTAACTTGGGACCAACCAACGCGCAGCTGATTACCCGCGTCAATGGAGACATTGCCAAACTGCAAGCAGAGAACCCGAATGTTCCTGTCCCTATCGACCTGGTCACAACATCGGGCTCGGGACTCGATCCTGATATTACGCCGGCCGCAGCGCAATTCCAGATTCATCGTGTGTCATTGGAACGCAAGATTCCGGAAAGTGAAATCGTGCAACTTGTCCACGATCACTTTCAAAATCGGCAATGGGGATTTCTGGGCGAGCCGCGGGTCAACGTACTCGAATTGAATCTCGCACTCGATGCGAAATACGGACGCCTGCATTGAGGTTGCTCGCCTATCATGAGGGCATAATCACTCGCAGCGCTCCCGCCGCAACCGAAATCTCGGCCGGTGTTTCGCAGACAAACTCTCCATCGGCGTAAATCTCAATTGGCGTTTCCGTTTCCACTCGCACCCGCTCCGCCTTCGAATACTCGACGGTGGACGAAAGTAGGTGGCGTCCGAAATACACCGTCGGGAACATACAAAGCAGTTTGAAGGGATTCATTGTCGAGATGCGGCAGATGTCGAGCTTGCCATCCTTAAAGTCCGCTTGCGGAGCGATCCGCATCCCGTCGCCGTAATATTGCGCGTTAGCGAATGCCGCCAGCAACGTGGGCTTTCCGGCCGCGCATCGTCCTTCGCCGTCGAACTCAGTCAAACTCATGGAGCAAGCCGGAAGTTTGAACAGCAGCGGCAACAGAGCCAGCGCATAACCGCCATGCCCACGTAACCACCGTGGCATCCGATTAGCGCGCCCAGCCACGGCAGAATCGAGGCCGCATCCTGCGACGGTGCAAAAATAGTGCGTGCGGTCGGGTTCAGCCGACGGGACGATCACACCAAGATCAATGGCCCGCGCCTTGACTTTCCCAATCTCAAAATCACGCCACGTGCGCAGCGAGTCTCGCGTCGAGCGTAATTTCAGCGCCCGGGCAAAATCGTTCCCACTGCCCGCCGGAACGATCAGCATAGGAAGTTGCAGCCGCACCAGCGCCTGCAGATGACGATGAATCGTGCCGTCCCCGCCAAAAATCACGACGGCGTCGGCGTCCTTGGCAGAGGCAGGCAGTCCCTGCAGCCACTCGCTGGATGAATGCGACTGAAATGGAGCCAGGTCTGCCGATCCAGTCCCTAACCCGAAGATGACGGCGACCCGCATGATCTAAGTGCTGAATGCTGAGCATTAGAACACACGCGCAGCCGTCAAACGAACCGTTGACCGTCGAAAATTACTTGGGCAGGCACTTCTCCATGAAGTCGACCAGATCTTTCTTCATCTTGTCGTGTTCGGCGCGATCGATATACACCATGTGCCCCGCGCCATAAGTCGCAAATGAAATATTCTGGCGGAACTGCGGTCCGAGATCCAGATGATCCATGGTCCAGTTAGCCGCGGCAAACGGCGTGGCTAAGTCGTAGTAGCCTTCCATCACGAGAATCTTCATATAAGGATTTTTAATCATCGCCGATCGTAATCCGCCCGCCGTGCTGGGAAATCCTTGTTCGGCATTGCCCCAATCCCACGTGCGGAAGCCCGGCTGATCATATGCAAAGACTCGGTAAGGCGCGTCGGACTTGTAATTCAGTTCGGTCCGCAAGTAATTATTGAATGCCGAGGTGTACGGCGGCAAAATCGCTGCACCTGTCGGATCGTAGAAAAACTGGTTTTCGTCGGGATTCGGGCTGCTGAAGCGTCCATCCAGACGTCCGGTAATCAGCTTCTGATCCAGCAGCAACTCATGACTGAAAGTCGGAACGTCAATGCGCAGATTGTGCGCTTCGATCACTTCCGGACGCAGCCCGAGATAGCGCGATAACTGCTCGACCACCTTATGACGCTCGTCCGGCGTCAGCGCATCGCCTTTGCCCAGAGCGAGCGCATAATCGTTGCTCGCCCAACGCACGACTTCGTCGCGCGTCTTTGCCATATCCTGAGTGAGATCGGGCGCCAGTTTGTGATGGTAACCGGCGATCATGTTGAAGGTCGGCAACAGCAACAGGTATGGCAGGTCGTTCGACTTGTTCCACTCCAGCGTCTGGAAATCAACCGCCATCGAAAGTAGAGTCACGCCATTAAAGGCGATGCCGTGATCGGCCAAATACCCGGCGATACCGGCAGCGCGTGTCGTTCCGTAACTTTCTCCCAGCAGAAACAACGGAGAGTTCCACCGATCGTAGCGCGACAGATATAGCCGGATAAACTCGCCGAACGCCTGCACGTCGCCCGTCAGGCCCAAAAACTTCTTCGTCAGTTCCGCATTCGCTGCCCGCGAATATCCAGTCGCCATCGCATCCACCATCACGATGTCGCTGCGGTCGAGCAGCGTGTCAGGATTGTCCTCCAACCGGTAAGGCGCAGCCGGCATAAAGCCGTTCGGTTGTAACACCACGCGTTTCGGTCCGAGCGCGCCCATGTGCAGCCATACCGAAGCTGAGCCTGGGCCTCCGTTGAACGCGAACGTCAGCGGCCGTTTCCCCGCATCTTGTCCGTCGAGAGTGTAGGCCACGAAGAACATTTCCGCTTCCGTCTTGCCATCTTCTCTCTTAATCGGAAGCCTGCCCGTCGTCGCTGTGTAGCTAAGAGTCCGGCCGCCAACGGAAATCTGGTGATGCGTAATCACCGGCGGAACTTCCGTCACATCGTAATGTTCTTCCTTGTCGGTAGCCTCGCCGGCGTCGGCCTTCGGCGCCTCCGTGGGCTTGCCGTTTTCCGCAGTCTTATCTGGAGCCGCAGCAGGCGTAGTTTGCTTTTTGTCCTTCTTCGCCGCAGCTTGTTTTGTCGTGTCGGTGGTCGTGTCCTGGGATTGACTTTGTTGCGCCGCTGCAAACGGAATCGTCATCGCGGCGAAAAGAAAAATTGCCAGAATTCGCATGTCTGTCTCCGGAGAAATCGATTGGACAAGCATTATAGCTCTCCGCGCCTCACTCACCCTGTCCCGAGGCCAGAGCCATCTCCAGACGTGCTAGAATTTGTTGCGTCTCAAATGCTTCCTCTGGTTCGGAGGCACGCGCGATCTCTCCTCACCATTAGCGGACTTGAAAAGTGGCCCAGAAACCCAACCTCCAAAGCGCGCCCGTTACCTACGCCGATGCCGGTGTCAGCATCGACCGCGGTAACAAAACCAAGCAGCGCATCAAGTATCTGGCCCACAAGACTTTTACCAAAGGCGTGCTGAGCGAGATTGGCGGATTCGGTGGCCTGTTCTCCGTCGACAAGAAATATCTGGACCCGGTGCTCGTTTCGAGCGTGGATGGCGTCGGCACAAAATTAAAGATCGCCTTTGAGATGAACGTGCACCACACCATTGGCGGTGACCTGGTGAACCATTGCGTGAACGACATCGCCGTACAGGGCGCCGCGCCATTGTTTTTTATGGATTATCTCGCTACCGGCAAGCTCGACCCGGAAGTTGCCGAAAAAATCGTCGGGGGCCTCGCCGAAGCCTGCAAACATAACGGCTGCGCCTTGATCGGCGGTGAGACCGCTGAAATGCCGGGCTTTTATCCCGAGGGCGAGTACGACCTCGCCGGATTCATCGTCGGGGTAGTCGAACGCGACCAGATCATCAGCGGCAAAGATGTGCAGGTAGGCGATTGCGTTCTCGGATTGCCCTCAAACGGCCTGCACACTAATGGTTACTCTCTCGCGCGCAAATTGCTTTTTGAAGTCGCCGACTATTCTCCTGAAACTTTCGTCAGCGAGATCAAGAACAAAGTCGGCAACGAGCTCATGCGCACCCACCGCAGCTATTGGCCGGTCATTCGCAAGTTGATTGCTGGCGAATGCGTGGCCGCCCTGGCACACATTACCGGCGGCGGCATTACCGAGAACCTCCCTCGCGTGCTGCCCAAAGGCACTTCCGCCGTGATCGAGCTCGGCACATGGCCGGTCTTGCCTATCTTCGAACATCTCCAGACGCTCGGCAATGTCGCTGAAGAAGAAATGCTCCGCACTTTCAACATGGGCCTGGGGATGTTGATCGTAGTTCCCGCCAAGAAGTTCAAGAAAGCACAAACTCTTCTGGAACGCGCTGGAGAAAAGTTTTACAGCGTAGGCCGCATTGTCAAAGGCGATCGCAAAGTCGTGTTCAGCTGATTTTTTGTCTTCCTTACGATTTTCTCCGCACACCCTCGCCATCGTGGTGAATAATGTCAGTTCATGAAAAACCTCGGCATCTTACTCTCCGGACGCGGCTCCAATTTTGTCGCCATAGCCGATAGCATTGCGGCCGGCCGCATACCCAACGCCCGCGTGGCTGTCGTCATCTCGAACCGCGCCGATGCTCCCGGACTTGAAATCGCCCGCCAGCGCGGCCTCAACGCGCTCGTCATTCCGTCGAAAGGCACACCGCGCGAAGAACACGACCGCGCTGTCGTCTCTGCGCTGCGCGATAACAAAGTCGATCTGATCTGCTTGGCCGGATACATGCGCCTGCTCTCGCCCTGGTTCGTGCAACAATTTTCAGGAAAAATTCTTAACATTCATCCTTCGCTGCTGCCCGCATTCCCCGGCCTCGAGGCCCACGAACAGGCCTTCGCCTATGGCGTGAAAGTGACGGGTTGCACTGTGCATTTTGTGGATGAGGAACTTGATCACGGCGCCATCATTGTGCAAAAGAGTGTGCCCGTGCTCGATTCCGACGACGAACCCACCCTGGCGGCAAGAATTCTCGAGCAGGAACACATCGCATATACCGAAGCAATCAAGATTGTAATTGAAGGAAAATTCGAGATCCGTGGCCGGCGAATGGTGCCGAGGTAGAAGGGTTGCCCCGTCTAGTCCGGCGCGGATTCCGTTAAGACGACACCGCCGCTAAAATGACAATCTACATCAGCAATTCGTTCGTTCTCCGCGCGATTGGATGCTGCATCACCTCAAGTTCGTTCTTCACCAGATTCAATCCATATACACAATCTTCGAACTTCTGTGAAAGTTGCGCGAACAGCGGCGCCACCTTTGCGTACTCGAAGTGCTCGAACTTCGACACGATGTAGTAGCTCTCTTTGCCGGCCTTCACCCAATCGACAAACCCCTCGACCCGCTGCCGCCGCAGCCGGTAGTGATTGATGCTCTCTGGAAACATGCCCGCATAGAACAGCGTGTAATCGCCAATATGCTTGCGCACTTGCCGTTCCCTGTCAAACGAAGGCGCCGGACCGTAGACCGGGTCCGATTCGATCAGCATCTCGCCGACATCGTTCAGCGGTTTCCCTGACGCATCGCGGATTCTCAGCAACTGTTCCGCATCGCAAAATTCCGCCAGCAGATGCGCGACATAGCTCACCACCTGCGGATCGCGAATCCCAAGCTCCTCGGCATAATGACGGCCCAC
Organism: Terriglobales bacterium; assembly: GCA_035287825.1. Classification (GTDB taxonomy): domain Bacteria; phylum Acidobacteriota; class Terriglobia; order Terriglobales; family Acidobacteriaceae; genus Acidiflorens. The sequence continues at coordinate 6,741 of DATEBK010000369.1, read as the reverse complement.
CAGTTCGAGAAACAGCTGCTGCAATGGATGCGTCTCCGGAATCTCCATCACCCACTTACCCCCTGACTCGGCCCCTTAGTCGTTCCATCGGAATGGAACCCCATGCGCATTAGATACCGTGAATCGCAACCCGGCACAAGTGCACAATCGAGCCATGCCGTTAGTTATAAGTCCAAGCCAAGATGTTGCCGAAACCGTTTTGTTGGCAATCAGAACGCACGGCTGCTAAGTACAGGACTTACTAAGCGAAAATGGCTGATTTACTGTATCGAATCGCTCGAGTGGAGTAACTGAATGGACCCCGGATCCTGCGGCGCAGTACTCCAGACACTCGTGGCATGTTACTCACGTTCATTCTTTTGAGCGCCGTATTGAGGGAAGAATTCTGCGCCGCGAACACCCCGGCCATCGCCAGCCGAGCGTGATTTCTGGAAACATGCCGCGACCGGCGGGACAAACACTGGCGAAAGGGATATTGGTGTGACGGCGGAAGCCCGTGGAGAAACAGGCTTCCGTCATCATGTATAACAGAATCAGGAAGACCGGCTAGCGTCGGCCTTTCTTGCGCGCAGCCTTTTTCTTCGCAGCTTTCTTGGCTGGCTTTTTCTTGGCTGCCTTCTTTGCCGGTTTTTTCTTCGCCGCTTTTTTGGCTGGCTTTTTCTTGGCAACCTTCTTCGCTGGTTTCTTCGCCGCCTTCTTTTTCTTGGCGGGCGCTTTCTTCTTGGCCGGCGCTTTCTTCTTCGGAGCCCCACCGCCTCCCGACGGAGCGGCCGGAGCGGGCGCCGCTACCGGTTCCCGTATCGCCGGAACGGCAATCTCGTCGTCCTCTTCGATCAAAACCGGTTCTTCTTCCTCTTCTTCCTCTTCTTCGAGGTCCTCTTCCAGCGACTCACCATAGGCGCCGCTGTCACCAAACTCATCCGTCTCATCGTCCCGACCGTACAAAGTCGGATCTTCGTAGCGCATATCCCCTCCTGAATATTTGAATTAGGACAGCTTGCCGCGCGAAACCGCAAAATGCTTTCGTGGAGTGGCGCGCGAATTATAGCACGCACCGTTTCACCGGCAGTATCGTGTATTCTCTGGTGATTTGCGAGGAAATATTATCAGGAAAATTGCGGCGGCGGAAAATGCCCTAACGGTCAGCGAAGTAAAAGCGAAACCCCTGGAGCCGCGCCGTCTCTATTCGTATGCCAGCGCGTCGATCGGATCTTTCTGCGCCGCTTTGAACGCCGGATATAGAGCGCCCGCCAACGCACTGGCGATCGCAATCAAAGTCGCCCGCGCAATCCATCCCTTGGACACAATCACCTGCAGCAATGGCAATTTGTGCGCCAGAACGGCACGTGCCGTCAGACTGAAAGCTACCCCCAGCACGATTCCACCCAGGGCAAGCAGCACTGTTTCCCGCAGCACCACATTCACGATATACGCTTTTGACGCGCCCATCGATTTCAAGATCCCGATTTCCCGCGTCCGTTCCATCACTGCGGCATACATCGCCTGAAAGATCACCAGCACTCCGATCACCACCGAAATCCAGATCACCACCCGCAGAAATGTCGACAGGTAGGGATATTTCGTTGGCGTCATCATGGAAAGATAGGTGGCCATCGAACTCGCCACATAGCGTTCCATGCCCGGCACTTGCTTGATCTCATTCACCACCGCGTCTGCATTCGCCGGATCGTCGAGTTTGAGATAGATCGTATTGGCCTTGTCCCTGGCCCCGGTAAGGTCCTGCATCGTGCTGAGGGGAAGAAACTTGCGACCGCCCTTGCCGTGTTCGACAATGCCGCAAATGCGAAATGGGGTATTGAGGACGTCAATTGTGTCCCCGACTTTTGCCTGCTTGGCCTGCGCAAACAGATCGTCGACAATCGCATCGTTCGGACCCTGAAAAGGCCCGCCGGCCAAATATTGGAAACCGCCCGACAGACCTTCGTAGCTCTTCAAATCGATTCCGGTAATGATCTCCAGCGTCCCGGCGGTCGACACATGCGTGATCACGGGGGCTGCCTTCACCACATGCGGCAGTTTAGAGAGAATGTCAGCCACCTTGATCGGTATCGGACTTCCCGTGAGTCCTGCAATGAAAGACGATCCCGGAGGCATCACAATAACGTCCGCCCCAATACCGGCTGCCCGCGACTGCTGGTCCTGCAGCATGCCCATGCACAAACCAACAATCAGCAGAATCAGGGTGACTTCGAGCGCCACCGCCACCATGCTGATCATCGATCGCACCGGCCGGTGTACCAGGTTCCCGACGATCATCCGATTCATCATGTCTGTTTATCCAACCGATTCAGCCTGCCCGCCCCCCGGCTACTTGCTCTGGCCATCCGGCGTCTTTGCCGGCGGTGGGGGCGGTGGGGCTGACTTCCCGAGACGCACCACCTCCGCGCCCTGCGGCTCTTCCAGAGCGAACTGGTCGTCGGTCAGCGGTTTATTAATTTCCAACTTCACCATGTTCAGGGTTATGTCGTAATTCTCTCGTGGCCGTTCGATCCCGATCGTGCCTGGGAAACTGGTACCCGCCCAATCTTTGTAGTCCTGGTAACGGGCGTCGGTTTCGACGTTGCCCTCCTGGTCGTAAATCCTCTGTCGATGCGGCAACAGGTCCGTGCGGCTGAACTCGATCCGCCGCGACAGAAACCACCCCTGCGGCCCTTTGCGCAGGACGGCCAACTCGTAATCCGGCTGCTCCACGCGATGCTTCTTCGAGTCCAGCACGGTTTCGTAGCCGTTCTCCAGAAAGGGAATTTCCACGTCGTCCGGTCCGACTGCCGGAATCAGCAGTGCATCGTAAATATACTGTGGCCGCATGTTCTCCAGCCGCTTTGCCGGATCATATGGAGCATCGTTTTCACCCACCACAAACTTGTTCGTCGGAGGCACCCAGACCTTGAATTCCTGCCCGTTGCTCACCATGTCAAAGGCCGTATTTCGCACCACCGGCATCAGGCCCTTCATGCGCAGCATCGCTGGCTTGCGCGCCAATACGTAGCCGCGAATCTCCTTGTAATCGGTGATCTGCCCGGTTTTCTGGTTTCCCGACGAAGAGTCGATATCCACCGTCGCCTGCAGCGATTGAATCTTCGCGGCCTGCGCATTGACGTAGTCGAGCAGTTCCTGCTTGCTCGCCGTCTTCAACGGTCGGTTAGAGAATTGACGATCGGCTGGCCGGGTCCGAAACAAACACCCACCCAACGGAAACGTGGCCGCCGCCAGGAATAAGAGCCAAAACAAACGCAAATGAGGACGATCCATTCCTATGTCTGTACCTGGGAAAACTCGCTCCGCATAATGATCTGATTAGTATAAGGCAGTCGAGGGTTCAGTGTTTATCGCGGGCGGGCGATTGGTTCACAGCCCCGGGGTTCATGGCACGGCGGTATGCCGCCACGTTCTTGTTGTGCTCTTCAAGGCTCCGCGCAAAGCGGTGATGCCCATTGCCGTCACTCACAAAGTACAGAAACTTGGATTCGTCCGGGTGCAACGCCGCTTCCAGAGAGCTTTTTCCCGGATTCCCAATCGGCCCCGGCGGCAATCCGGGGAAGCGATAGGTGTTGTAAGGCGAGTTGACCGCCATGTCGGCATGATGCAGAGCGCCCGTGTAGGTTCCCGCCAGCAACTCCGCATAGATCACACTTGGATCCGCATCCAGCGCCATGTTCTGCGCCAGCCGGTTGTAGTAAACACTGGCCACCATCGGACGTTCCTCCGGCGCCGCCGTCTCCTTTTCCACGATCGATGCCATGGTCACAATCCTGGATACATCCGAGTTCGAACCAACGCCCAGTCCGATCTGCTGTGCAACAAGCCTAAATTGATGCACCATCGCCGCCGCCATCTCCTCCCGGCTCTGCGTGCGCGTGAACTGGTAAGTATTGGGAAACAGATATCCCTCGAGCGACGTGGCTTGGGGCGCAATATCGGAGATTAAATTCGTCTGCGTTTCGGTAATCTGCAGGAAATCCCCCGCCGACCCCAGCCCCGCGTCCTCCATCGCCTTGGCAATGTCGAACATCGTGTATCCCTCGGGAATGGTGACTACGTGGAAGTAAATATCGCCCCGCCCGATCCGGCCGTACACCTGGGGAAGCGAAGCGCCGCGCTCGAACCGATATTCCCCAGCCTTGAGCGACGGCTTGGGATGCGCAATATGCCAGGCAACAAAGGCAATCTCGCTGCGGATGACGCCCGCCTTCTTCAATTCCGCTGCAATCCGGCGCGTCGAGAAGCCGGGCCGCAACAATAAAGAAGTATTGGCCGGAGGCGTAATCGGGACATACACCACCCAACCCGCAATCCCTCCGGCGGCAAGAACTGCCATCAAAAACAACGTGATCAGCGTGCGCAAGATCCTGGCTCGGATGTTCTCTTTCTTATTAAATTACAGTGCAACAAAACCCCGGCCGAAGGAAGCTTTCGAGAGTACAGGGTCTGCAAGATCGCCGTCGCTCCGGACTCGACGAAGGCAGATGCCCTCAAAACGGCGAACACATCCTACAGTGAACGCTGTAGACAGGAATGGAGTTTTTTTGACAAACGCATATCCGCTCGAGCTCGACGTTCTAAAATAAGTGAATACCTTCCCTAGGGGGGACAACCTCAACCAGTAACGCTGTTGGAGACTGTAGGAGGTCCCCATGAAGTTGAACGATAGCATAACGACCTTTGACATTGCCGAAGCTCTTCAGGGCGAGCAAGGCAAGTTTGAAGTAACCAGCCCGACTGGAGAACGCTATTTCGTTACCTGCCAACCCGGGCACTCAATCAGCAGCATCGAGTGGGCTGGCGGGGAGCAGAATCTTCAGCCCTTCCTGGTTCGCAAGGTTGCGCAACCTGTGACTACCGGAGAAGGACGCAACAAGAGATCCGTGGCCGCCTAACGGGGCGACCCCCTCAGACGAAAGACGGAGTAGAAAGACAGAAGCCCGGCTGTTTCGGCCGGGCTTTTAACTTTTGATCTTGCCAGCGACTGGCGCCCAACGACGAGCGACGTTCATTCTCCCAGCCAATCCGCATAAGGCTTCATCGACTCGACGTGATCGAACACAATCTTGATCGCACCCGTAATCGGAATCGCCAGCACCAGCCCCACCGCGCCCCAGACTGCGCCCCAAAACAGCAACGCAATCGTCACCGCTAGCGGGTTGATCCTCAACCGGCTCCCCAGCAGCTTCGGATACAGAACATTCAGCGCCAGCAGATGCAAAGCGACTACGCACACCACCACGATGACCAGGTCTCCCGCCTCTAGCTGTCCAATACCCACCATGATCGGCGGCACCATCGCCAGCACGATGCCCAGGTACGGAACCAGGCTCAGAAAACCGCTCAGAAACCCGATAAAGTAGAAAAACGGAACATGCAACAACCCGAAAATCGCCACGCTCACGGCCGAAATCAGCAGACCGATCAGCAGGTTTCCCACAATAAAGCTTTGCAGCATCTTCCCAATCAGCCCCAGCGTCACGAATGCGGTATTGCGATGATGCAAAGGAAACAGCATCACCGTGGCCGAACGCGCGTGATTGTGCCAGGTCAGCAAAAAGTAGGCTAGAAACGGAACGAACGACGCCGCCAGCACGATGTCAGTCACGGTTCCCGCTCCGTGAGTCAGCGCCTCCGACCAGGTCTGCACTTCCCGCACCGGAACTACATTCGTGTCCTCGGGCGTAGTGACCACCTCGCCCGTCTTCTCCAGTTTTTCCGCCTGTTGCTGGTAGGGTTGCAGAATAGAGCGGATCTTCTGCGAATACTTTGGAACGTTATCGGCGAAAATCATGGCCTGGTTGTACGACGCGAGAGTGACGCCATAAATCAATCCCAGCAAAACCAACATGCTGATCAGCGCCGCGGTGGCTCTCGGAAGACGAAAGTATTCCAGCGCCTGCACCACCGGAGAAAGCATAAAGCTCAGCAAAATGGCGAAGAACAACACCGCCAGCAACGATTCGCCGTAATAAGCGAACATGATCACCAGGCCCACGCCCAACAGTGTCAGTGACCAGTGGTGCCCGCTTTGTGCTTCCGTCGTCTCCATAACGCCCCTTGCGACTGGCCAACAATTCTGCCTGAGTGCGGCCGGAATTGCATCCTCGGAATTGCTGGAAATTGGATTGCCGCGAAATTTTCCGTCCGCCATCTACAATTGCCGAATGGACGCACTCGCAGTCCCCGCCCGCCGCCGCGTTCTCGCGCTCGACGTCGGGTCCAAACGAATCGGAGTCGCCGTCACCGATCCCCTCGGCATCACCGCTCAGGGGCTCGAAACCATCCAGCGGCAGAACAAGCGCCGCGACCTGGAGGCGTTAGGCGAACTGCTGGCAAAGTACGATGTCAGGGAAATCGTCGTCGGCCTGCCGCTGCGGCTGAGCGGTGCCGAAGGAACCCAATCCGAGAAGATGCGCCGTTTCGCCGACGACCTTCACGCCCACTTCGGCGTCACCGTCCACCTCTGGGACGAGCGCTGGACCTCCACCGAAGCCAACCGTCTGCTACGTGAAACCGATTTGTCGATCAAGAAACGCGGCCAAGCCGTTGACCGCATGGCCGCCATCTTGATTCTTCAGTCCTGGATCGAAGCCCACCCCACGCATTAGCGCAATGGGATTTCCCCGCGCGCAAAAGAGTTTCCTGCGCGCTCCGCGCTAAGAATTGGTTTTATTTAGGAAAGGCACGGCCGCGGTTACGACGCCAGTTCAGAGATTTCCGGGAAGCGCAGATTGC
>DATEBK010000368.1:0-2895 GCA_035287825.1 Terriglobales bacterium | reverse complement strand
TGATTTCACAGCGCGACGTGAGGACGCGACCTGTCGTCCGCGGAATTATGGCGTGTGCGATGGCGTGTGCGAAACTAGCGGTCATGGAGAAGAGTCTTCGTCTCAGGGTGATGAAATGGCTGGGGCCGACTCCGGCGATTGCGGTGTGCGAGGGTTGCAATCAGGAATTTAAGGTTCCGCTGACGGTGCTGGCGAAGACGGCTGCGGCGCAGGCTTACCTTCAAGAACAATTCCAAAGGCACAAGTGCGAAATAAGGGCTAGCGGCAAGGACGCGAACCGAAGCGGGTGAGATAAATTTCAACGCACGGGCAGAGCTGGCCGGGATCGCAGGCGGAGCGAGCGGGCAAGTTTTGAAGCTGCCAGTTTGCGCAGGCGCTCCGTATGCTCGTGGAGGGCGAGTTTCAATTCGGCGATGGCGGGCTCGAATTCAGACTGGGGCGCAGCAATGGCTTCAGCGCACAACTGCCGAATTTTGTCTTCCAGGCGGCGTGAGGGCACGATCAGACAAGGCTGCTACGGGCCGAGGCATTCGCGCCATACAGCATTTCCGGTAGGGTGCGGTGGAGCGGGAGTTTCAGGGCGGCATCAGGGACAGGCGATCGCTGTCTGTGGTTGACGTAGTCCTTTGAGGAGATGGTAGAATTTCGGCACTGGCCGGAGATTACGATGTCAAATTCTCGTGCTCCTCTTCCGCTCTATCCGATCTGTCCCATCTGCTCATTGCCTGTGACTATCGAGAACAGCAAAACCGACGAGAAAGGCAGGGCGGTGCATGAAGAGTGCTACGTTCTGAAGATCAGAGGAATGCTGAAAAAGCCGATATCCAATTCCTAAGCGCTGCGCCGTCACGGAATTTCAACGCAATATCGGGACATTACCGCGCGACAGCGTTCACACTCTCGTAACAATCCTTCCGTATATTGACGCCACATTTAGGGCTCGGGTTCTGGGCCCTGAAGTCTGACATTTTTGCGCGTTCCTCAACCGACTTTAGTTTCAGGAGAACTTATGGCTGCCGCTCCATCTCTGCCTCCATCGACACCTACGCTCACGCCTACGGCAACTCCGGTGCTGCACGCGAAGTTGAATCGAAGTCCGGGGAAGATTGGGATCCTGGGATTTGGGGTGGTGTTTGTGATCGGGATGGTGTATGCGGGATATCACCTGCTGACCGATCTCGCGGCCGCGCATACCGGGTCAGTGGCTTATGTCCTGCTGGGGATCGCGTTGCTGGTGGCGCTGGGATTTGAGTTTGTGAACGGGTTCCACGACACGGCGAACGCGGTGGCGACGGTGATTTATACGCATTCGCTGGAGCCGCATGTGGCGGTGGTGTGGTCGGGGCTGTGGAATTTTGTTGGGGTGCTGACTTCAACCGGGTTGGTGGCGTTTGGAATTATTTCGCTGCTGCCGGTGGAATTAATTCTGCAGGTGGGCGGCAAGGCCGGGTTTGCCATGGTTTTCGCGCTGCTGGTGGCGGCGATTATCTGGAATCTTGGCACGTGGTATTTCGGATTGCCGGCTTCGAGTTCGCACACCATGATTGGGTCGATCATTGGAGTGGGGATTGCGAACCAGTTGATGTCTCCGAAGACGGGGACGAGCGGGGTGGATTGGGGGCAGGCGGCGAATATTGGGAAGTCGCTGGTGTTTTCTCCGATCATCGGATTTGGGTGTGCGTTTCTGCTGCTGTGGTTGATGAAGGCGGTGATCAAGAACAAGGCGTTGTATGAGGCTCCGGTGGGAACGGAACCGCCTCCGTTCTGGATTCGCAGCTTGCTGGTGCTGACGTGCACGGGAGTGAGTTTCGCGCATGGATCGAATGATGGGCAGAAGGGCATGGGGCTGATCATGCTGATTCTGGTGGGGACGGTGCCGACGGCCTACGCGCTGAATCACGCCCTGACGCCGAAAGACTCGCAAGACTTTATCGCGGTGTCGCAAGAGGCGGCGGGAATTCTGTCGAAGTATGTGTCGCCGGATGCGGTGATTGGAGATGCGCGGACGGAAGTGACGGATTACATCCGGACGAAGCAATTTACTCCGAATACGATGTTGGGATTGCGGCAACTGGTGTCGGACATTGGGAACGAGACGGTGCAGTTTGGGGAACTGGCGAGAGTTCCGAACGACCAGGTGAGGAACTTCAGAAACGATATGTACATTGCGAGCGAGGCGCTGCGGCTGATGAAGAAGAGCGGGCAGCCGGTGATGAGCGCGATGGATTGGCAAGGGCTGGATAATTACAAGCGGCATGTGGATGCGGCGACGCGGTTTATCCCGACGTGGGTGAAGGTAGCGGTGGCGCTGGCGCTGGGACTGGGCACGATGATTGGATGGAAGAGGATTGTGGTGACGGTGGGAGAAAAAATTGGCAAGGACCACCTGACCTATGGGCAGGGAGCGGCGGCGGAAATCACGGCGATGTTCACGATTTGGGGAGCGGACCACATGGGATTGCCGGTGAGCACGACGCATGTATTGTCGTCGGGGATTGCGGGGACGATGGCGGCAAATCATTCGGGACTGCAATGGGCGACGGTGCGAAATCTGGCGATGGCGTGGGTGCTGACGTTGCCGATCTCGATGATGCTGTCGGGATTTTTGTTCTGGGGATTCAGGAACATATTTTAGTCAGGTTGGATGGCAGGTATGAGAAACCCCGTCCGGGTAAATGCCGGACGGGGTTTTTGTTGGTTGCGGGTTGAGCGTCGCTTCTCTTCGTCGGCTTTGGGCCGGGTTTAGCGGTCGAAGGCGAAGTGGTCGACGCGGTTCTGCTGCCAGCAGGATTCGTTGTCCTCGGTGCAGAAGGGTTTTTCTTTGCCGTAGCTGACGGTGCGGATGCGCTCGGCGGGGATTCCTTGTTGCACCAGAGTTTCTTTGACGGTTTGAGC
>DATEBK010000367.1:0-7597 GCA_035287825.1 Terriglobales bacterium | reverse complement strand
GTCCGATCCTTTGCCATTAATTCAGCCACTACGCCACCTCTTTCCTTTCCACAATTGTTGGTGCCTGCACCAGTTCCTCAAATAGAGAGCGGTAGTGAATCATCGCCGTTCTCAGATCTTCGGTAGTCGCCGCATCTTTCCCAACCCGCAGCGCAATCTCATGAGCAGAGCGGTAGTTCTCGACCACTCGGGGATGGTCCACAGAAATGTCAGCGGCACGCTGATCGAAATCCGATACAGGATAGCCGCGCGCTTTCATCAAAGCGGACACCAAATCGTCGGCTTCTGCGACTGCCCCCTTTGGGGAATCGACAAAACGAGACTGTACCGACTCCCACCGTTTTAAGAAACGTTCGTATTCCATCGGATCAAGGGGGCGAATGTTGAGTTTCTCAACCCGCTGCTGGCGATCCACTAGTGTTGCTTCTGCCTTTCGTTCCGACCCATGCTTCAGCACCGCTCGCTCGTATTCAGGCCCAAACTTTTGCCGCAGGTCTGCAGTCGTGCTCCGACGTTTTTGCACGTATAGCCAAACCAGTATCGCGATAACCAGAATCACCGCGCCCGCTAGCATAAGCACCTTCGGATCCATCGGATTCAAATTCATCGAAACCTCCCTGTATCAAGACTCTCCACAAAGCCACAATATGTTCACCAAGTTCTCCCTCTGGCGACCAGAACCTTGTGAACGGCCAGTATCAAACGCTAGCCTGCGAAAAACTGGTCAGAATTGATCGTCTTGTAAATCAGTCCTATCGAAGCGAAACAGTGTGCGGAGTCGGAGAAAGGATCATCGATGTATTCCACTTGGATTCTATCGTCCCTCAACTTCGTCCAAAATCGCTTCAAGAGTCATGGTTCTGGAAAGAAAACACGGTGTGTTTCTCGGTCTCTAGCGGTTCGCAGACTAGCGAGGGCTCAAGAAATGCCTGCACACCTCGAATGTTCACTCATGGATCAAGCTCCTTCTGCTATGTCGCCGTCGCGTAGCGCGTCCTTCAAGGCCTGGGAGGGGCGGCCTGCTGGCACGATCGCTGTCAGGGGTCTGGCCGGGCTCTGGAGGCGGTTCTGAACGTCTCTTGGCATGAGCAGTTTGGTTCTTCGCTCCCGGAGTCGCGGCTGTTCCGTCGTCGTCATGGAGAAGAACGTTAAGGAGCGAACTGTTAACGTGTAAATTGTTCCCAACGCGGTAGTTGATAAAGCCGAGCTTCCTGAATCGGTTCATGAAGAAGCTGACCCGCGAGCGTGTCGTCCCTACCATCTCTGCTAGGGTCTCCTGACTTAGTCTCGGGACTGACACTTCCGGAGCTCCTTCTTTCCCGAATTGCGCCATCAAGAGAAGAACTCGCGCGAGCCGCTTTTCGCTGGAATTGAAAAGCTGATCGACTAAGTCATCCTGATATCGGATGTTACGTTTCAATAAGTATTTGACAAACATGGCCGACAATTTTGGCTCAAGGCTCATTGCATGCACCATCGCCTTCCGCTCGATGTGCAGCAGGATGCAGTCTGTCAATGCGGTTGCAGATGACATGCGTAGGGGCTGACCAGCAAGACCACCTTCTCCAAAAAAATCGCCTTCGCCTAGAATGCCAAGAGTTGCTTCTCTCCCGTCTTCCGATACCACACTGAGCTGCACTTTCCCAGTTTGGACAAAGAATAGGCCGTCCCTGCAATCGCCTTGAGCGAAGACTTTGTCCTTCTTCTTGAAAGAGACCATATCCCTGCCTTTCCCAATAGTTGAAAGAAAGGTGTGGGGATTGAAATCAGGTTTTCTCTTCGCGTTCGTGATTTGCTTCACTGGAGGCCGTCCTAACTGGAGATCTTCATCACTTCAATTGTGAGGGACCGGGATACACCTTCGCTGATCAGTTATGCTCACAATGACGGATGCGACGAGCCGGCCAGGACGCAATATGTTTTAAGCTTTGCCAGAAAAACGAGTTGTTTGGCCGTTCTCGGGGCGGCCTTTTCGGCATCAGGCAAGGACAAAGGCGGAACAGAAGCGAAAGCGGCGGTCCCGACTCAGAACGGTCTTCATAAACGACTCCGCCGTCATGTTTCGTATGAAGTTGGAGCGTTCGATTCGCATCTCTATAACTGTGCGATCCTGGGCAACAACTGGCTAATCAAAAAATGCCCCGGCTCTAGGCTGGTTCACGCGGAACGTGATGGCTCAAGCCCTGCCCAATGGCTATTGTGCCATTCCCGTCGTCGCTGGGCCTTGTCCTCATCCAAATGCGTGTCTGAGTTGCGCTCACTTCCGCACCGACGCCAGCTTCCTCGACGTGCATAAGGCGGAGCTGCGCGACACCGAGCGAGTCATCACCAAGGCCAGCGCGAATGGATGGACTCGGCAGATCGAAATGAATGAACGGAAGCGGAACAACCTGGTCAACATCGTCACATCACTGGAGCGAACACATGCCTAGAAATATTGAGGGTCTCAAGCGGAGCGCGCGACTGCGCACCGAGACTGTTATGCAGCGGGCTCTGGCAGCTTTGCAGCGAATGGACGCTTCTCATCGGGAGATTAACTTCCGAACTGTAGCCACGCAGGCAGGGGTCTCGACGGCATGGTTGTACAGCCAGGAGGAACTGCGGGGCCGTATCATGCGGTCGCGCCGGGCCACGATTGACGTTCCACCTCCAGCGTCGCTCTCACAGGATCGAGAGCGCGCGTCTAGGCAGAACATAGTCGCGACTCTCCGGCTCCGCATCAAGAATCTTGAGGAGAAGAATCGCGAGCTGACCGGCCTTCTGGAGTTGGTGTATGGGGAACTTGCCTCGGCACGCGAGCAGAACTTCTCCGTACGCGCCGCACCTTGAGCGATCTGAAGAGCCTCGTCGCTAACCGACTCTGCACTCTCGGTGGTTAAGGAGTACGGAGGATTGCAAAAAGTTCCCAATTTCTCGGTTGCCCGTGATCCAGGAGCCATCCGCGAATGGTTTTTTGCCACAATGCGCGGAAGCCGTAGCAGCGTAGCTCTCGATTTCGCAAGAGTTAGACTGTGCTGGCTGCGTGAGCGTCTGGTAACTCGAATTCCCGACCGCAATCGAAACAGACCCGATAGGTTCGGTGTTTGATCGTAAACACGCGACTTCGGTGACGGTGACGGCACCCAAAAACAAAATGGAAGACACCCAAGAGCAATTTCACAAGTCCTGCGCTCGCTGGCGCCGCTCGCAACTTCCATTGGCGTCCAGCCAATCCAGCAGAGAGCGAACACTGGCCCGAGCGAGGGCAATCGCGCAATCCGCGGCTCCGTAGTAAATGTTGAGAGTGTCGCCATCGGCGTCCATCGTGTATCCGCAAGGGAACACGACATCGTCGACGTCGCCGTGGCGCTCATACTCGGCTTCTGGACCAAAGATCCACGAATCTCCTCGTAGCAGGCATTTTTCCGGATTCTCGAGATCGAAGAGGGCCAAACCCAACCGATACAGACAGCCCGAGGGCGTGTGGCGCACTCCGTGGTAGAACACGAGCCATCCTCTGGAAGTCTCGATGGGAGGCGGCGATAACCCGATTTTGTTGGCGTCCCACCAGGCGCCGCGGCGAGCTTCCAGCATGAGCCTGTGCCTACCCCAGTAACGCAGGTCGGGAGAATAGGAAATCCACATGTGCGATCCGAGGGTCGTCATTGGGCGATGAATCAGCGCCCAGCATCCGTCGATTCTCCGGGGCAGAAGTGCGGAGTCTTTGTCGTCCGGCGGCATAATTACGCCGTATCGTTCGAAGGTGCGGAAGTCTTTGGTCAGAGCCAGCGACACGCCGGGACCGCCGCGTGAATAAGAGGTATAGGTCACGACGTATTGCTGCAATTCGGGGACGAACGTGATGCGAGGATCTTCAATGCCCCAGATCTCCTCGGGAAAACTCTTTGGATCGGGCATCAGAGTGGCCTCGCCATCGATTTGCCATCCGTCGACGCCGTTTCGTGATCGCGCGGCGCAGAGATGCGACAGCCCACGACGATCTTCAACGCGGCAAAGCAGCAGGGTCGTGCCGTCCGCGAGCATCGTTGCGCCAGCATTGAACACACTGTTAATGGGATACGGCCAGTCCTTGCTCGTGAGGATGGGGTTGGCGCTATGGCGATGCAGCAATGGCTCGAACGGAGTGCTGAGAAAGCTCACTTGCTTTTCCACGGGTACGGTCATGAAAGGATTTCCTTTGGTTCAGATTCAGGCAGTGAGCGCATTTCGAGGAGTGCCATGAGGAACGACAGGGTTGATTCTGCTCCTTGGTTTTCATTGGCACGGTCGGGATGCAGGCCGTCCCGGCAACCGCCGGTAACGGAATCATAGAGGGGCACTTGCAGATCGTTGTCGCCGAGGAACCAGTTGAAAGCTGACCATGCTTCGTTGCGCCAGCGGCTGTCGCTAGTTACGCGGTATGCTTGCAGACACGCAGAGACCGCGCCGGCGGCTTCAATCGGCTGTTGATCAAAACGAGCCTTCTCTCCATCCTGTCGATAGAAACCTTGCGAACCGATTGGCACAAAGTGAGAGTTGATTTCGCAGTGTTGCGTCTTTGACAGCCAATCCAGCGATTCGAGCCCGGCGGAAATCATGCGATCATCGGAGCATGCTGCGCCCGCCAGGAGCAGGGCCTGAGGCAGTCTCGCATTGCCATAGGCCAGAACGTTCTCGAACCATTTCCACTCCGGTCGTCGGATTGACACATACATTTCGAGCAATCGCCGACTAAGGGCGGATCGTATTTTTTGCGCGTCGCGGTCGCCTGGATACGAACTGAGGTATTCCTGAATTCCGAGTAGGGTGTAGGCCCAGGCCCGCGGACTGCTGAATTCCAGGACCGCGGGCAGAGAAAACTCGAACAATCGCCGGGCAGCGCCCCGACATCCCTGATCCTGTGATCGGCCTAGAACCGATCCCAACGCCCACAGGGCACGGCCATGACAGTCTTCGGAGCCCACCGGTTCGTTCCATCGACGATCGTAGAGGAGAAAGTTCTTGAATCGGCCCTTCTCAGGATTGAAGGCATGCTCCAGGAATGACAAATACAGACTCGACGAATTTGCGGATTCAAGTGGATATTTGTCCAACTGCTCTAGCAGAACAGTAAGTATGAGGGCGCGAGCATTGTCGTCCGTGGTATAGCCCTCCGCGCGGTTCGGGACCGCGAAGATCGCATGCTGCAGCATTCCGGTGTCGTCGGTCATGCGATTTAGATGATCACGCTTCAACTCCGGCAACTGATCCAGCGACTTGTGCGCCATCCGGGCGGAGAACTGAACACGCGGATTCTCCATGCGGTCGCTGCGCACTCGTGCGAAGCTTTCCATGTAGCCTTGCGCCACTCTTTTCCAGACCATATCGCGCGCAAACAGATAGGCGCGCTTCCTCATAGCGTGGCGTTTTGCGGGAGTGTCCAGCAGTTCAATTGTCTTCTGCGCAATCGCGTCGGGATCCTGGAACGGGACCAGCGCACCACGGCGGTCATCGAGCAACTCGATCGCGTGCCAATACGGAGTCGAGATGATCGCCTTACCCGCGCCTAGTGCATAGGCGAGCGTTCCGGAAACCACCTGAGCCTCGTACCTGTAAGGAGTGACGTAAATGTCGGCAGCGCCAATGAACTCAACCATCTCCTCAGGGCTGACGAAACGGTTATGGAAGATCACCTGCGATTCCACTCCCACTTCCTTCGCCAAAGCCTGCAAGCTATCTCGATATCTGTCACCCTCGCGACGGAGAATGTGTGGATGAGTCGCGCCCGCGACGATGTAGGCAACATTCGAGTGCCTGGAAAGAATCTGCGGCAGGGCTCGAATTACGTTTTCAATTCCCTTGTTGGGCGAGAGCAGCCCGAACGTGAGCAAAACCGCTTTTCCTTCCACCCCAAAGCGGTCCTTGTAGAAATTGGGATCCAGGAATGGAAGGTCGGGGACTCCATGCGGCACCATGTCGATCTTGCTACCCGGCACCTTGAAGATTTCCTGCAGGAACTGGGATGACAACTGGCTCATGACAATGAGGCGGTCGGAGAGTTCAGCGATCTCCTCCATCACCAACATCTGATCAGGATTTGGCTCGCGCAGCACCGTATGCAGCGTTGTCACCACGGGCATCTTCAGACCGCGCAGTAAATGCAGAATATGGCTTCCAGCCGGACCACCGAAGATCCCATACTCATGCTGCAGGCACACCATGTCGATGTTGTTGAAGTTGAGGAATTCTGCCGCCTCCTCATACGACCTTACGTCATTCTGGGCGAGCGACCATCGCACGCGCGACGGGTAGTCGTACCCCTCGTCCGTGTCGTTCACCGGGAGCGCCAACAGGCGAGCATTCCCATACTCTGCGGAAATGGCACCGCACAGGTCGGTCGTGAACGTTGCGATTCCGCAATGACGCGGGAGATAATTCCCGATTACCGCGATACGACTGGGCAGGGATGCCTTTGATTGCAATCGGGCACGAGGCGCTGCGGTGCCTTCCTGAGCCAAGGGCCGCGGGCTGACTACTTCCAGAACTCGCTTTGGGAAAATTGTGCTTGGCAACGACATTTGCTCCTAACTTGACGACAAAGCGGGGCGGAAAGCGCCGCTCGCAATTCGTTCCGGTGTGGCGACACTACCGCGTTGAGACCGTAGCCACACCACACTCTAAGCACCGGCTTTTCAGCGATGTGATCAATCCGCAAGCTGGGCACATTCTTTGTGATCGAACCTTGGCGCTCTGTGGTATCAGCTTGCGCATCGATAGGATCAGCAGGATCGTGAAGATCACGATAATCAGCCCGAAGACAATACTGGTTGCGTTCATAAGAGCGACCCTTCTTGGCGAGTTCTGGCTCCACCAAGCCAGTCAGGCAAGATGGCTAAGGACGAAATGGTCAACCCCTTCACTTGCTGAAAAGCCTAAGGTGGGAGAGCTTCAGATGGACTGGCTTAGGTCAGAAGACCTGAAAGAGGAGAAAAACGTAACCGCCTCAACAACTATCATAGCAGCTCCTCCACTTTGGCGTCGCCAAGAGGCGGGGAGGCCTAGCATAGGGACATGAGCCGATTATCGGCTACACGGAAGTTGAGATTCTACCTGTGGTTCGCTTCGGCAAACTGGGAACGCGGCACGTCGTTTACATGTGAACGACGTGCCGCGCTGCATATCAACAAAGAAAGCTCTTGCCAACTACAGATAACTCAACGCATTGCGCTTCGATTGCCTCCGCATCCGTCAGCTTGACCACGCGGACGGGAAGTTTTTCGAGTTCCGCCAGTTTCGCCGCTCTGAGGCGACGTGCCCCGGCTACGACCTCGTACTTGCTTTCCTCCAATTCGCGTACCAGCAGAGGGGCCAGAATCCCTTGCGTCTTGAAGCTGGCGGCCAGTTCTTCAAGGCTCTTGGCGTCAAATCGCTTGCGGGGATTGGTGGCTGACTCTGCAAGCGAGGTGATGGGAACGCTGCGGTACTCATGGTTGTTGACTGCATTTTGCGTACTCGGCATGATCTTTTCTCCTCTCATGTGTCTCTGGTTATGTATTGGTGGACTCGGCGCACACGTCAGGCCTGAAAGCCAAACGGTGCAGGTGTTGGCGTTTATGCGGCTGCCGCGAGTGCCGCTGGC
>DATEBK010000366.1:0-2199 GCA_035287825.1 Terriglobales bacterium | reverse complement strand
GCCAACCAACACCGGAATCACTCCGGCAAGATAAATCGGTTCCGCAACCCGCAGCCCAGATAGAAGCACCATGACACCTATGCCGACGGCTGTCGTGATTAGTCCGCCGAGCTTTAAGCCCTCAATGCGGCGCCTGGCGGCGAATTTCTCTTGTTCTCGCAACATCTCCAGGGCGCTCTTCGCCGCCTCGCCCGAGCTCTCTGCAATTTTCTTCAGCGTTTCGCCCCGATAGTACGCCTCTCTCTCTTTGCGGCGAGCGTCAGCCCAGCCATTGACAGCTAGAAAAGAAAACAACGCAATGCTGCCCACGATAGGTACCAGCATGCCCGCAACCGGAACTATGTTTTCTCCAATATCCAATGCCATGTGTCAGCTCCCTGATTTTTCTCGCTTGCGTCCGGTACGACCGCTCCTTCGCACTTCTGGTTGCATTTTCTTCGTCAGCAGTCCATTTTTTAAATAATGCAACCGGACGAGAATTGGCAGTGTCGTACAGTTGAGGCAATGTTCGGGGACGAGTTCAGGCAAAGTCCAGCATGAGCGTAAGCGAAGATCAGTCCGCTGTGGAACGAGTTTTGGCTGGCGACATCTCCGCCTTCGAGGAGATAGTCCAGCGCTGGCAGAAGCCATTGATCAACCTCGCCTACCGCTTTTGTCATGATCGCGGCCGCGCTGAGGAAATGGCGCAAGAGGCCTTTCTGCGCGCTTACCGCGGCCTCAACCAGTGGCGTAAAGACGCCGCCTTTTCCACCTGGCTCTTCGCCCTGGCAACAAATCTCTATCGGTCGGAGTTGCGCCGCATCCCGGCGCGAACTGTGTCACTCGACGAAATCGCAGAACCTGCCGACACCCGCGCTTCGGATGGAGGCCTCGAAGATCAGGATCGCAATTCGGCGGTGCGGCGCGCGGTTCTTAATCTGCCCTCAAAGTATCGCGAGGCGCTGATCCTCTTTTACTTTCACGACATGGACCTTACCGCTGCGGCGCGGAGCCTGGCGCTGCCCGAGGGTACGGTCAAAGCGAGACTTTTTCGCGGACGCGAACTTTTGCGCAGTAAGCTTCCGCAGATTCTTGCCGTGCCCCGCTTGAAGGAGGCTTGATGAAACCCACGATTGGAAGATACAGGACTGGAAGATTGCCAGGAGCGGCCGAAAACGAGGAGGTTAATCGTATGCTTTCAAGCGAGGATGAAATACTTCCATCGTCCGGTTTCGCCGCCGCTGTTATGGATGCAGTCCGGCGTGAGGCTGCGGTGCCCCCGCCCATTCCGTTTCCGTGGAAGCGCGCTCTGCCGGGCATGATCGTTGCGGGATTGGTGTTCGTGCTTGCTGTGATGGCGGTCGTTGCGGTTATCGTGTACCTGCCGATGACATCCACGATCCCACACGTTTCGACGCCGCCGTCATCACTGGGATCGCTCGGTCTCCACGGAGGCATCGAATCGGCAACGGCGTGGACGCTGTTAGCGTTGCTCTTGGCCTTTGTCTCCGTGAAACTTTCGATGAGCCTTGCTACCGGCAGGCCGTGAGAGTTGGGATTTGCCGCATCTTCAACCCTGATCTCTGCACATAACATGCTCGCCATGTGAGTCGTCTCTGGCGAATTAGCGAAGGTCATCGCTCGGCTGGTAGCTTCTGGGCTGCTAAACTGGTAGCGACGCGAGTAGCGAAGCAAGTTCGCCTTACTACCTGACTCGCGCGGCCTGGCCCGTGAATATCATCGAAGCGATCAAGATCGCGTTTCTGTCATTGTGGGCGAACAAGCTGCGCTCCGCGCTTACCTTGCTCGGGGTAGTCATCGGCGTGGCTGCCGTCATCGCTGTGGTCACGTTCGTCAACGGCATCAACGGCTACGTAGCGACAAAGATTTTCAATCTCGGCGCAGACGTTTTCATCGTCTTCAAGAATTCTCCGGCAATCACCAATATCGATAAATTTCTTGAAGCCGAAAAGCGCAAAGATCTCACCATGGAGGACTACGAGGCTGTCCTCGAAGCCTGCAAACATTGCGAGTGGGTGGGGGCCTCTCTCCGCAACGATAGCGGCAAGGTCAAGTACGGCGAACAGTCAATCAGCGATACGACCGTGCGTGGTGTGACGCCGTCGATGGTGCCCATTCTCGATATTGATCTGACCGCCGGACGCATGATCAATGACATCGATGTGAGGAACGACTCGGCCGTCGCCGTTGTTGGGCCCG
>DATEBK010000365.1:0-14769 GCA_035287825.1 Terriglobales bacterium | reverse complement strand
AGTTCTCATTATCCTGGCCGGTATGAACACGCGGAAATTCGGACAGAAGCATCATGGCATAAGGAGAATGAAAGAACTTCGCTCGAACATATCCCGGAGTACTGAAAAGTGAGACTGAAAAATGATCTTCATTGCCGAGATATCTCATCGGCACGCGCACCTCGAATCCGCAGCAGCGCACCCTAAATCCGTGTCTAACATGCCAGGTCAACGCCATCGTCTCGGGCCAGAACACGTCTATGAGTTCCATCGCCAGGAGAGCAATCAGGCAAGTAACCAGAACCCGCTTGGCTGACTTCGAGATTTTCAAACTCAGGGTCATCTTGATCTCAGTCCGCCGCAGATGAAATCTTGTACCGTGCACCGATCTCGGCCGTCGCTCTCACCAATGCATCCAGCGACTTTAACGCGGGGAGTTGTGCGCCCCGTCCACGCAAAGCTTCGATCACCGTCTCAGTTGCGATATTCCCAACCAAGTCATCTTGCGCGAAGGGACATCCGCCCAGGCCGCCGATGGCGGAATCGAAACGGCGGCAGCCGGCGTCGTAGGCGGCCAGGATTTTGGCGGCAGCTTCGTCGGGTCGGCTGTGCAGATGGACTCCGATTTCCAAATGATCGTACTCAGCGAGCACTGCGGAAACTACTTCGCGAATTTTTTCCGGCGGCGCTACACCCACCGTGTCAGCCAGAGAAATCGTGCGAATCTCTTGTATCTCCAGCAGGCTGACGGCTGCGACCACTTCGTCGACACTCCAATCGTCGCCGTAAGGATTGCCGAAAGCCATCGAAATGTAGACGACGGTGTCGAGTCCGGCCTCGTCGGCTTTCTTCTCGATCTTCTCCAGTTCCTCGATTGCATCTTCCAAAGTTTGATG
This sequence comes from Terriglobales bacterium, assembly GCA_035287825.1. Lineage (GTDB taxonomy): Bacteria > Acidobacteriota > Terriglobia > Terriglobales > Acidobacteriaceae > Acidiflorens. The sequence goes on along the minus strand of DATEBK010000365.1, from coordinate 13,894 downwards.
CTGATTGTTCTCCAGAAAGGTCGGCGAGATCGAGTATGGAAACCCTAGCGTGCGCACCGCCTCGGTCGCAATGGCCCGCTGCGCGCCCTTTTCGTTGACCACGATACCGATGATTTCCACATCGTCGGGCGGATCAAGTTCTTTTAGCACTTCTTCGGAGTCGGCCATCTGTGGCACAGCATTCGGCGAAACGAAGCTGACCGCATCGATATGCTTGAACCCAGCGGAGATCAGGGCCCGAAGATAATTGGTCTTCAAGTCGGCAGGAATCTGGCCCTTGAGGCCTTGGAAGGCATCACGCGGGCATTCGATCAGTTTGACTTCATCAGACATTTTCGTCACAGATCTTCTCGGTGAGATATTCATGAGGAAGTTTGCTCCGCGCCTCCTTGGTGAATTACGTTTGCAGCACTCCGACCTTGAATTCCGGCACGTCGGGATTCAGCGATGCTGCCTCCAGCGCCTGCGTAATCGCCTGCCGCGTTTCCATCGGATCTATAATTTTGTCGATCCACAACCTTGCAGCACCGTAGCGAGGATCGGTTTGCTCGTCGTAGGTTCTCTTCGTGGTATCGAAAAGTTCTTTTCTTTCTTCTTCGCTTAACTTTTTACCACTGCGCTCCAGTTGCTTGACTTTGATTTCTACCAGCGTGCCGGCAGCGGCATCTCCGCTCATCACCGCATATTTCGCCGTCGGCCACGCGAAAACGAACCTGGGGTCGTAAGCTTTGCCGCACATGGCATAGTGCCCAGCGCCAAACGAACCGCCTACGATCACCGTAATCTTCGGCACGACGGAGTTCGACACCGCATTCACCATTTTTGCCCCCGCCTTAATAATGCCGCTCCATTCCGCGTCGCGCCCTACCATGAATCCGTTAACGTCATGGAAAAAGACCAGTGGAATTAAATTCTGGTTGCAATCCATGATGAAGCGAGCCGCTTTCTCCGCGGACTCCGTATAGATGACTCCGCCGAATTCGACGCGCTTGTGGCCTTCGTGGTCAGTCTGCTGCGCGTGGAGCTTCTGATTCGCGACAATGCCTACGGCGAAGCCTCCGATGCGGGCATAGCCGCAGATCAAGGTTTTGCCATACTCGGGCTTGTATTCGTCGAAGCGGCTTTCATCTACAATGCGCGCGAGAATTTCTTTCATATCGTAGGGGCGCGCGGGCGAAGCATCGTAGGCGCCGTAAATTTCCTCGGCTGGCATCGCCGGATCCACGGGCTTTTTGCGGTCCCACAGGGATTGACGCCGGTATCCCCATTTTTCGATCAGCGACCGGATGCGGGCCAGGCACGCTTCGTCATTCGGTTCGCGGAAATCGACCGTGCCGCTGATGGCGGAGTGCATGGCGGCGCCGCCTAACTCTTCGGCAGAAACTTTCTGCCCGATCGCGGCTTGCACCAGCGCCGGACCGGCGAGAAACAGACCGCTGCCGTCGGTCATCAAAACGTGGTCGCACATCACGGGGAGATATCCTCCCCCAGCCACACACATGCCCATGATCGCTGCAATCTGCGGGATGCCCATCGCCGACATGACCGCATTGTTGCGGAAGACACGGCCAAAATCGTCCGTGTCGGGAAAAACATCTTCCTGCAATGGAAGAAAAACGCCCGCGGAGTCGACCAGATAAATCGTCGGAATGCGGTTTTCCATAGCGATATTTTGCGCGCGGATGACTTTTTTTGCGGTCATCGGGAAAAACGCACCGGCTTTCACTGTGGCATCGTTCACGATAAGCATGACCATGCGAGTGTGAATGCGGGCGAGGCCAGTAACAACGCCGGCAGCGGGAGCTCCTCCCCATTCTTCGTACATCTTGTGCGCGGCGTAGAGGCCGAGCTCGAAAAATGTCCCGGGGTCGGCGAGCAGGTTGATGCGCTCTCGCGCGGTGAGCCTCGATTTAGTGTGCTGGCTCTCGACGGCCTTAGCGCCTCCGCCTTCGCGGATTTTTTCTTCTTGATTGCGAACCTGGGCGACTAAATCGGCCAGCGAGCGCATGTTGGATTCAAAGCGGAGGGAGCTGGGATCCAGTTTGGTCGCGAGGACGTTGTTGATGCCGAGTGCCGTCGAATCGTTACGTGCGGGCATAAAGGACTTCAAAACTCTTTACTATACCAGCGGCGCGCTGGCCATGGATTTGCCGTTCCATCTCTCGGTTTGATGCTTTGCTTAATTAGCCAGCTTGATCGCCTCGGCCACCGCATCGTCAGCGATCGCGTCGATCAATCCAATTTCCAAAGCTTGCGCGGCGAAGGTTTTTTCGGCAGCAATGAAAAGCTGCAGCGCTCTTCCCTTTCCGATCAGCCGCGGTAGACGCTGCGTGCCTCCCCAGCCGGTGATGAGGCCTAGAGCGGCACCGCGATGTCCGAAACTGGCCCGGGGAGTGGCGACGCGACGGTGACATGCTAGCGCCAGATCGAGCCCTCCACCCATGCAATGGCCTTCGACGGCAGCGACAACGGGCGCGGGATAAGCCGCGACTGAGTTCATCAACGTTTGGCCAAGAGCAGAAAATTCATACGCTTCGGAGGCGGTGAGTGCGGCGACTTCGTTCAGGTCTGCGCCGACGGAGAAAAAGCCGGGATTGCCGGTGATGATGAGCGGAGTAGTCACCGAATTTGATTGCTGCCGAAGTTCTTCGATCGCGGCGGTCATTGCGCGGATGCAAGCGCGAGTCAGCCGATTGGTGCCGTCAGGCGATGCCAGGCGGAGGATGATTGCCGGTGGGCGGGATTCTAGCTGGAAAAAGTCTGAAGCCACGAGAACATGATGCATCATTGCGCGGCTCTAAGCTCTAAGGGGACACGGGGAATGCAATTCGCGCACGCACGTAAACAGAAATCCTTCGCTTCGTTCAGGACGACAAAGTTGTCAGGCGACAAAATCATCGGATGACAAAACTACCAGATGACAACCGATTAAACGGCGGGCACGCTATGCGGCTTCACGTTCTCGCGGATGAACTTGACGATGTCACCCATGGGCGTGCCTGGCTGAAAGATTCCGGCTACTCCGATTTTTTTCAGGCCTTCGATGTCCTGGTCAGGGATAATGCCGCCCACCAGCACCAACACGTCGTCCATTTGGTGTTGCTTCAGAAGATCCATCACCCGGGGAACGATGGCATTGTGCGCACCGGAGAGAATCGAGAGTCCGATAACTTGAACGTCTTCCTGAAGCGATGCGTTCACGACCATCTCTGGCGTCTGGCGGAGGCCGGTGTAGATGACCTCCATGCCGGCATCGCGCAGTGCGCGAGCGATGACTTTGGCGCCGCGGTCATGGCCGTCCAGACCCGGCTTGGCGACGAGAACGCGGATTTTCTGCTCAGCGGTCATCGAGTTCATTTAACCACAGAGCGCGCCGTAAGCACAGAAGCGACGCGCCGACCGCCGTAATTTCCAATCTGCTTATGCGTCTGCTATCATTTCCTTGACAATTCAAACCAGCGCGCCAAGCGTGCTTCCACTCCTCAGTAGCTCAATGGCAGAGCATCCGGCTGTTAACCGGAGGGTTGTAGGTTCGAGTCCTACCTGAGGAGCCATTCTTTCATTTTCAATCTCCCTTGAAAGCTGGCACAATCATCGAGCGCGAATTCCTTCTGAAGTCGAGCGGCGCGCATACGCCTGGAAGGATTGCATGCTCACTCACTGGTTTCGATTCCCTGGTGAAACCGAATCCTACCCGCGACACCCGAAGGTCGGGCGCCGACTGGTATCCGAGTCTGACCTGCTCCTGACTGTCGGTGGGCGTCGAAAATTGCCGACTCGCGGAAATCGTTCGCCCGCTTGCAGATAAAATCAATCAATGTTGTTGACCGTTAATCACACAGCGCCTGCGAAGACGCCGCTCTTTTTGCAGTGTCGAGGTTTCGAAAACCGGGCTCTGTGCATCCAATCACGATTTGCGGGGGGAGTCCCTGTCCATACCAATTGAAGATTACGCGATGATCGGCGATTGCCATACGGCGGCCCTGGTCTCGAAACAGGGTTCGATCGATTGGCTCTGTCTTCCGCACTTCGATTCCGGCGCCTGTTTTGCCGCGCTCCTCGGAACGGCTGAACACGGGCACTGGTCCATCTCACCGGCAGAGCCGATCCGAAGCATTCGCCGCCAGTATCGGGACGGAACTCTGATTCTGGAGACCGAATTTGAGACCGAAAGCGGATCGGCAAAGGTCGTCGACTGTATGATGTCGCGTCAGGAAGCGCCTGAGCTTCTGCGCCTTGTCATCGGTACCCGCGGGCAGATCCGGATGAAGCTGGAACTGGTGATTCGATTTGATTACGGTTCCGTGGTGCCTTGGGTTCGGGGCACTGAAAATGGGATTTCCGCCATTGCTGGCCCCGACATGATCCGCCTGCGAGCAGATGTGCCGCTTCACAGCGAGAATTTGAAGACTGAAGCGGAGTTCACCATCGCGGAAGGACAAAAGGTTGCGTTCGATCTAACCTGGTATCCCTCGCACCAGCCCGAGCCGGCTGCGGTGAAAATTGAGGAGGCGATTCAGCGCACGGAAACATGGTGGCGGGAGTGGTCGGATCGCTGCACTTATCAGGGCGAATGGCGGGACGCGGTATTACGCTCGCTGATCACACTAAAAGCACTGACATTTCTGCCCTCGGGCGGCATCGTCGCAGCGCCCACAACTTCATTGCCCGAACTGCTGGGAGGAGTGCGGAATTGGGACTATCGCCTCTGCTGGGTGCGAGATGCGACCCTGACCCTGCAGGCTCTGGTCATGGCCGGATATCTGGATGAAGCGCGAGAGTGGCGAGAATGGCTTTTGCGCGCTGTCGCGGGCAGCCCTTCTGAACTTAACATCGTTTATGGCCTTCGCGGCGAACGCAGGCTCACCGAACTGGAACTGCCGTGGCTGCCGGGATATGAAAACTCTGTCCCCGTCCGCACCGGTAATGCCGCTTACAAACAATTTCAGCTGGATATCTTTGGAGAGGTCACCAACACACTTTTTCAGGCCCGCGCAGCCGGGCTTGGACCTCCCCAGTATTCGCGTCATGACGTCGCCCTGGCGATGCTGGAATTTCTGGAAACGGGCTGGGAGCAGCCTGATGAGGGCATTTGGGAGGTGCGCGGTCCACGGCGCAATTTCGTCCACTCGAAGATGATGGCTTGGGTCGCTGTCGATCGCTTGATTAAACTGACGGAACTGGGCCGGTTCGCCGTGGACGTTCCCCGATGGGGAAAACTTCGCGCTGCCATTCATGAGCAGGTTTGCCGGTGTGGTTTCGATGCGAGTATGAATTCCTTTGTGCAATATTACGGAGGCAAACACCTCGACGCCAGCCTCCTGATGATACCGCTGGTTGGCTTTCTGCCGCCGGACGATTCACGTGTAATCGGCACGGTTAAAGCCATCGAAACTCATCTCATGGAAAATGGCTTTGTCGGACGATATTCGCCGGATCCTGCCGTAGACGGCATGCCCCATGGAGAAGGAACTTTTCTGCCCTGTTCATTCTGGTTGGCCGACAACTACGAGTTGCAGGGTCGCCATGCGGAGGCGGTGCAGATGTTCGAACGGCTCCTGGACATTCGGAACGATGTCGGTCTTCTATCCGAAGAATATGATCCAATCGCAAAACGCCAGCTGGGCAATTTTCCTCAGGCGTTTTCTCACGTTGGTTTGGTAAACACCGCCTTCCACCTCACCCAACGACCGAGCCAGCCTCTTAAGGAGCGCGAATAAGGCAGCCGATCCATCCTCACTGCGCTGTGCTTAGTGCGCCGTTGCCCTGCGCGGTTAACGCGGCTCATCTTGACGAGATCGTTAATCAGACGCCGCCTATCTCAGGCGATGCAGCGCATCCGCAAAAAAGATCTACTTGAGAAGCGCTTCCCATTTCCTGGCCGCGGGATCGACTTCGACGATCTCGCCCGTCTTGTTCGAGCTGGCGCCAATCACCGATCGCACCCTCAACTCGCCGACAACTCCTGGCAACGAAATTGAAGATGGAGAAGGTCCAGCGGTACGATCAAACCGCAACCGCCACCCTCCATCACCGGCAGGTTCGAATTCCAGATCGATCCTTCCGAAACGTGTCGGAGAGTTCCGAAGAATGTAGGGAACGGCTGGCTTCAATTCTGCCGCGGTAATGCCATTGAGCAGTCGAAGCGATTTGCCATCTTCCAGAGCCAGCATGTGCCTCAGATAGCGGACACATTCGGCGCTCGCCCAGTTATGCGGCATGTCTCCCCAGTCCTGCCCAACCAGCGCCCGTTGCAGCGGTTGCTCTTCACGCCAGCAATACAGAGGCGAAGCATGGTTGAGAAAACCGGTGAAGGTGCGATGCGCCCAATCGCCCAGCCCAGCCCACAAGTAAACATGCGCTGCAAAGGACGCGTTATACGTCCACAAACTGTCATGCCACAACCAACCCGTTTCAGCCGGGACGTCCTCCTGCGTGCACCACTGCAAAAGCGCAATGTGTCCTCGAACCACGGGATCGTTCTTATCGAACACCTCGCCAGGATAGATGGCATGGGAAAGAGCCCATTGCGCAGTCTGTGGACGAGGACGACTCCAGGGATCGGGGTCGCTCACCGAAGGGTCGTCGTGCACGATCATCGGGAGGTAATCAAATCCGGCGGGATGCCGGACCATCTCTTTCGCTGCCGTTTGTTGAAATGCAGCGTTGAGCTCGCGGAAGAATTTGCCGGCCTTGGCGAGCGATGGCATTTTCAGCTGAGCGGCAGCATCCGCCACAGCGCGGAGCGCAGCGAGCGTCCAGACCGTATTCGTGAACTCGGAGTGCACGCCGCCAATGCCGCCATCTGCAAAACCGGGCGCCAGCAGGCCATAATGTCCATTTGCGCTCGGCCCTTTCGCTGCCTGGTCGCGCAGGCTGATCAGAAAGTCCAACGCGCGCAACAGGTTCGGCTCCAGCTCGCGGAAAAACGTCCAATCCTGTTTAAGTTCACATTGGCGCACCAGAGTGAACATGGCAATGGCCGTATCTTTCCAGTGCTCACCACCGCTTCCCGCAATGATCTGCCCACTCTCGACCTGCTTCGACCATTCGGAACGCAAACCTTCGTCAGCCGCCTGGTCGTAGCCCAGATAGCGTGCCGCTTCCAGAAGAAAGTTGCCATCGACGATCCACAGACCGCGATAGATAGTCGGGCCGACCTGAAAGACGAGTTGCTCATTCTTGATTTCGCGCGCTTGTTGAATATTGCGCGCGCAAGCGGTGAGAAATTCTCCGTGGCGACCGGGATAGCTCCATTCTGTCGTCCCGAACGACTTCCACTTGCTCCAGAACTCGCGAGTCTCGGCAAGAAGCATTTCGGCGTTCGGCAGATGTTCACGCAGGGTCGCGGCTGATTGGTTCTCCTGCGGAAGGCGCACGAAATATCGCAGCTCCGCACCTTTATGTTGATCTTCGGTTGCCTGACCATGCGTGAGATAAAGAGTGAATCCTTCTTCTTCCCACAACATGCAGGTGCCGAGATTGTTATTGAGTTGCGCGGAGGCGAGTTGCGCGGCGACCAGCAGCGGCGACTTACTCCCCGAAGCGCTGACCGTGGCAGTCGGTGTGGTGTAGCTCTCCAGTTCAAGCTTTTCACAGGTACGGATGTGGATCTTCGGCACCACAGCAACGCTGCCCTTTTTCGATTTGATGGAGAGCAGCACGTTATCAATCCGGCCCTCGCCGGCGCGATGAGTTGCAAAGGCGATCAGTTCCAAAGTCGCCGCAGGTCTGTCGATCAGCGTGTGGACGATGGGAACACCGGGAGATTCGATCCACTGGCGAAGAATCTTGTCGTCCTGAAAACCAGCCAGAGAGAATTCAACAAAGGTGCTGAAGTTTTCCATGCCGGCGGAGAGTGACTTGCCGAATCCGTATCGCAGGTCGCCGGCCTGCCCCACAATGGTTTTCCTGGGATCGTCAGGAAAGCAGATGGTGGACTGCTGGTGATGCGGGGCGTAGCGAAAGTCGACGGTCGCATCTTGTCGATTCGGAAGCGAGACTTTGGGCGAGACTTCGGGCGGGACTTGCGGCCCCGAGACGGAGGAATCCTCCTCAAGACCTGTTGTCGGCGTGGCAGCGGCAGCGCCAGAAAAAACCAGAGCAGTCACGAATTGACGGCGGTCGAATGTTATGGGAGTCATGAGTTTGCCTCGCGAAACTGCTCAGTGCGGGTTGTAGACTCATTCCGAGCCTTGGAGTTGCGTCGCAAGCCACAACAAATCAGACATTTTACTATGGTTAATTTGGCGATAAAGATAGTTTATTTGATCGAAAACGGCATAATGCAACTGTTCTCGCCACTTCGAGACAGTTAAAGTCGGGGATACGATCTTCTTGTAATTCCGGAGATTCGGAGTACCATGCTGTGGCCAATGCTTTCGTTTTGGTCGAAATCGCAAGTGGCGGCCGAGTCAACGGTTTCGTTTCTCGAACGGAAAGGAACGCAGGCAACGACATCATGCAGGGGAACGACATAATGATGAGGCCTCAGCGGCGGTCGCAGTCGGGCCCGAATGGACAAACGGAATCCGGTGGAAGCGTCACTCAGGATAAGCAGCAGATTCGGTTTACCGCGATTCTGACGAGCCTTCAACAGACCGGTCGCGTCTCCGTGGATGCGCTTCGCGAGCAACTGGACGTTTCGGTGGTGACGATACGGCGAGATCTCGACGCTCTGGAGCAGAAGGGATTATTGCAGCGCACCCATGGCGGAGCGGTGTCGATCGAGCCACTCTTTTACGAGCCCTTTCGTCGCGACCGATCTTTCCAGGCGCAAGTAGAACGTGCCGCCGATGAAAAACGGCGAATCGGACGTGCCGCCGCCGCGCTGATCACTGCCGGAGAAACCATCGCTCTCACACCAGGCACCACGACGACAGAAGTCATTCGGAGACTTCCCATCAACTACAACATCACGGTGGTGACAAACACAGTCAACGTCGCGATGGAACTGTCGAAGCGTAAGGACGTATATGTTTTCGTTACTGGTGGGCATCTTCACGGCGAATGGTTCTCGCTGGTCGGCTCAGCAGCCTTGCGGTCACTCGATAACATGCTTATCAACACGATGTTCATTGGTGCAGATGGGATGGACGCCGGGTGGGGAGCAAGTTGTTTCAATGCGGATGAGGCGGAACTCAATTCGACGATGATGAAGCTCGCACGGCGTCGCGTCGCGGTGGTAGACAGCGGCAAATTAGGTGTCGTGGCGAATTGGCGAATCTGCAAAGCGGACGAGTTGAATATCCTGGTGACCGACACGGCCGCAACCGACGAGATGATCGCTCCCTTTCAGAAACTTGGCATCGAAATCATTCGTGTTTGAGTTAATCAGGCTCCCTGCCGATGAACTCCGTCTTTCGTGACCGTGTACAAACTGCCTTGGTATCGCAGACCCTCTAATCGAGCCGAGGGATCAAAGCTGGCGAGATGCGAGTCGACTTTGATTCCATCCGACAGCGTCAGCTCCGCCCCAAAAATCGAGTCGATAACGAGTTCAGTGAAGGCGCCTGCTGCAATGCAACACCAGTCTTCGATAAAGGGCGCGTCTTCCGACGACTTGAAAGCTCCGCCATTCACCGGCGGATAGACTCCTTCCACGAAATGCGCCTGCCCAATCGGACCCTGATTGCCGGCCTTAGCGACCTCTCGCAGCCAAGGCGTGATCCTCTCCGGCGAGTCGATCTTATATAAGCCTTTTGCCGTCATCGGCGGCCACGCCGCGTATGCTCCCAGACAACTATGGTCCGGGCGGATGTTCCAGGTGGCGTCGGCATCGCCCTGCGCGAGCGCCCTCATCCATTTATCGCTGCGCAGTTCGCGCCAGAAGAACTCGCTCATTTCACGTTTCTGCTTGGAGCTAAGGTCCTCTGCCATGTTGTCGAGAACCGCCAAAAAGTCGTAACAGTGCTGCACCTCGTTGAATGTGCCGTCCGGCTGGCCACAACGCCAATATCCCTTTCCATCTGCATAGAGCAGGCGATTGATCCGTTCCGCGAGAGCTTTTGCCTCGCCACGCAACTCTCGGGCACGAACTGAGTTTCCGCTGCGTTCGTGCAGGTCAGCGACGATCCGCATGGAACGCACGTTCCCGGCATTGATGCCGGCCACCTCATGCAGGTAGGTGCTGACGACTTCGAGCAGATTCTCGATGGTCCCGTAGTCGCCCAGGCCGTGTCCGAAGTGGTCCAGTTTTTTCCAATAAATGGCGTGGTCATCGAGGTGATCCAGAACGGTGCGATCGTCGATTTTTTTATCGAGCCAGTCGAAATCTCCGGTGACGCACAAATAGCGCCAGGCGCAGCGCACGATCGCGCCATCGTTCGCCGCATACCACGGACCCACGGCTTCGCCCGTCACGTAATCGGTGGAATGGTGTTCATGCATTCCGGCCTTCAGCCATACCTCGGCGAGCTTTCGCAGCGGAATCGGATCGAGCAGCGCCAGCCCGAGAGACGTAAGCGAGGTATCCCAGGGAAAGCTCAGCGTTGGAAGCACATGGCCACTCAACGTCAGATAGGTTGGGCCATAGATCGAATCCGGGGAATGTCGACGCCCGAACAGCAGATTTGCAAAACCATTATGGTAGAGCTTCCACAGCGATTCATCGTTTGTAACCAGCCGAGGGAGATTTCCGCTGAATTCGGAATTCCCTGGAGTAAATGCAGCCTGAACCAGGCTGGTAAAAGCCAATTCGTTCTCTCTTGCCAAGCCGGCAAAACCGGCCTGCAGGCCATCGTAAAGCTCCATGGCAGCCCGGCCGTTTTCCGCGATCGCGCAAATGAAGTTGAGTTCCTTCTGTTCGCCTGGAGCAAGTACCATGTCAAAGACCAGCATTCGCGTGTGCTCAACTCGATTGGGTACAGGATGAAATCCCTGGGCGGCCGCGATCTCCGAATGTTGCGCCTCAAAAAGGAGACAGCCGCGCTCAGCGTCCCATGTGATTTTGTTGTCAGCTTCTCCCGGAGAATTGACGAACCACGGACTGGTTTTCTTAGCAACAGCCCCTCGCATATCGAAAGCCAGCGTGAATCGACGTTCAGCGCTGGCGAGATTTTTTATGGTGATCGATTGCGCCGCCGCACGTCGCTTACTTGGCAGAAACAGGCGGGTTGCGAATCGCAGGTGTTCGGCGGTTTGCGTGCGGACCACGCAATGCGGGAACCACTCATATTCGACGTTGCCGTCGGGAGAGGCGGCTATCGCAAGGAAGCGCCCATTCAGAAAAACCTCACAGGTCAAGAGAAAGCCGGGACTCCAGGCGGTATCGGGCACACCGCAGCAGGCGTAAGGCGGAAAAGAAACGGCAGTAATGGCCGAAACCGATTTACCAGTTTGCGCGTAGCCAAACTCGTTCATCGCCACTGGGCAGTTAAACAGATCGCGCAGCCGATAAGTCAATCGATCCGATGCCATGTCGGCGAGAGTTGGCGGACACGTGAGCATCCCTTTGGCGCGCACCGAAGCTGGTCGCGCGGGAGGGCTGATTGCGGCAGCGGCGGTGCTGGCAATTCCTAATTTCAGGAAGGTACGGCGATCAAAGTTCTCAGAACTCATGCGCGTCCTCTTAGGACCGTCTTCTCAAGACCGTCCTCAAACAACTTCAACCCGGCGAACCGAACAACGAACCATTCGGAAGTTTATATCGCCTAATTGCGCTATTTCGTAGACCAATTATGTTCTTTTCGCTAGTATTCGGTCATTACGGCGAAGGAACCGACTCATGAGCATAAACGGATACGTGGTCAAAAGCACCTTCGTAAGCGCCCTTGGAGGCCTGCTGTTTGGCTTTGACACGGCCGTCATCGCCGGCACCACGCACCAACTGACCGAGGTTTACAACCTCACCCCATATCTGTTGGGATTGACAGTTTCCAGCGCTCTTTGGGGCACGGTCGCGGGCGCGATGACCGCAGGCTATCCGGGACAACGGTGGGGCCGGCGTGACAGTTTACGCATTATGGCTGTGTTTTACCTGCTGTCGGCGCTGGGCTGCGCGATGGCATGGAGCTGGGGATCGCTGCTCGCCTTCCGCATTATCGGAGGTATCGGAATTGGCGGATCGTCGGTGTTGGCCCCAATGTACATTGCTGAACTGTCGCCTCCCGAGTGGCGCGGACGCCTGGTCGGGTGCTTTCAGATCAGTATTGTTCTCGGTATTCTGCTGGCCTACTTGTCGAACTTTCTGATTGACCTGATGAACTTTGGCTTGGCGGAATGGCGTTGGCAGTTGGGCATTGCCGCCTTGCCCGCATTCCTCTTTCTTCTAATGTTGTTTTTCATTCCACGCAGCCCCCGTTGGCTCGCGCTCAAAAATCGAAAGCAGGAAGCGCTTGAGGTTCTGCAGCTCGTAGGCAATGAAAATCCCCAGCGAGAACTCGATGCCATCATGGCCTCCATTCATCTCGAGCACAGTGCCGCCGCCGAGCCGATTCTCCAGCGAAAATACCTGTTGCCGATCGTACTCGCTGTGACGGCCGGCGCCTTCAACCAGTTGACGGGGATCAATGCGTGTTTGTATTACCTGAACGACATTTTCGCGGCGGCCGGCGCCAGTAAGTATTCGGCCGGCATGCAATCCGTAGCCATAGGATGCACCAATCTGATTTTCACCGTGTTTGCCATGAGCCTTATCGATAAGGTTGGACGCAAAAAGCTTTTGCTCACCGGAACTGCGGGGGTATGCATCTTCCTCGCCGCCATTGGGCAGATCTTTCGCAGCGGCACCCACCAGGGTTGGCTGATCTGGATGGTGATGGCCTTCATGGGCTTCTTCGCTATCTCGCAAGGCGCGGTGATTTGGGTGTATATCAGCGAAGTTTTTCCCACCAGGGTTCGAGCCAAAGGTCAGGCAATCGGGACATCCACACTTTGGGTAATGAATGCGCTGATCACGGCTATCTTCCCCGTTCTCGCAAAGAAGTCGAGTGCCACGCCGTTCTTCTTCTTTGCAACCATGATGCTGATTGACTTCTTCCTCGTAGCGGCAATCTACCCCGAAACCAAGGGCGTCTCGCTGGAACAACTGGAGCAGCGCCTGGGCGTTGCCAACTGATTCCGGACAAAATTACATTTCGAAACCAGTCCATAGCGCCGCCTTGCGTGCCGGCTCCGACACCCACTGGACGCTATCGGGATCATTGGCAAAGTGCTGATAAATAGGCGTGCCTGCGTCTATTCCCAGCTCCGGGTAGTTGCGCGCATTACGGATCAAAAGCTCCGAGGATTGATAGGATGGATTTGGCTCCCAGGTTATGTTGCAATCACGGTCTAAGACGGGAAACCAGGCGAGACCGTGGTGCGCGCGGATCGCGTCATAAACAAAACCATACTGACGATCACACCAGGCGCCGAACATCATGCGCGCACCGGGATCTGCATTAATAACGCTATGCGCCCAAGCCGGCGGTACGACCACTTTATCTCCCGGGACCGCTTTCACCGCAAAACAACGCCCAGGATCGTCGCCGACGTTTTCTTGCGCATAGATGATCGCACTCCCCTCCCATATCTCGAACAACTCGGGAGTTGACCAGCCACAATGTGGCGCGATGGCGTGAATATGGCCCTGGCTTCGTACCGGCTCCTCTCCGAGTTGTCCCGCAGCATAGATGACCACGCCAAATAACAGCATGCGCCGCTGCAACTCTGCGAGGTGTTCGCGACGGCCCACATCCATGACGATCGAATACACCGGGTCGGGGCCTTGGCATTCAGGGTTTCGCAAACTACGTCGAATGTCATCAAGCCGGCGAAATTCAGGCACTGGGCCGAACACGTCTTCGTCGTAGCTAAATTCGAGATCGCCAACATGGCCAAGCACCCCAAGTTTTGGATCGAATTTCAAGGGGGACTTTTGGGCGTCGAGCTTCACGAATTAGTCCTCGGTCTT
>DATEBK010000364.1:0-8189 GCA_035287825.1 Terriglobales bacterium | reverse complement strand
CAGATTGTTTCCGCGGTGCTTTTTGTTGGGCTTTGTTTGTACGTGTGGTTTGGGTCGTTGAAGAAAGTAGCTGCCGAGTGATAGGCCAGAATGATAAGCCGGAATCATCAATCGAAATCATAAGAATGAGGAAATTGGCATGGATGCGTTAGGAAAATTTGTCGCTGACGCGGTGCTGGGGATCGACACACTTTGGGGCGGCGACGTGATGTGCGCATCGGGCACGGGACGCTTTATTGCCGACTCGTGGTTCTCGGACGAGCCACTGCCCGCGGCTTACACGGTAGCGGCAGCGGCGAGAGTGCGAGAAAGCGGCGGCGTTGCCAGCAAGAATGTCGATCATGCGGCGGTGAACGAATACCTTGACCGGGTCGATCTGCCCGAGGCCATTGCGGGCATTCACGAAGAGGGGCACGAGATTGGCGGGACGCGCGGCGAATATCTGAAGGGCTTGTCGGTGTGCCTGGAGACGATGTGGGACCTGGCCATGGAACAGATTGGCAAGGGCAACGCGGTTGCTTACGAGCGCTGCGTAGAATCTTCGACTGGAAGGGAGCCGGAAAAGTCGGACCCGAGGGCGAAGCGGGAGCGGGTCGAGGAATTGCTGTCGCGCGCAGGGTATGCAGTAGTTGGAAACGGCGGGCTCCCTGGGGCGGTTGATGCCTGGCGGCGGGAGCGCGTGGTTCCGATGGCTTCGGTGCGCACGCTGGGAGCGGCGGTGATCGCGCGCTTCGATCAACTCAGTGCGGCGAATTTGATGCCGCATCTTCCAGCGGAGCTTTTGCAGGTGCCTCGGGCGAATATTGAATTCCTGCCGATCAAGGATGCGTGGTTTTCGGGCTCGATGAATTATCTCGGGCGTGCACGCAAGACGGACGGGAGGCCGCGATATGAAGCGACTTATGAAATCAACGCGTCGTTGCAGATCTCGGTGCCGGAATTTGAACAACTGGTGAGCCATGAAGTTGTGCCGGGACACGTTACGACGTTTGCGTACTTACAGGATTTCTATGTGCGTGGTGAAGTGGGGTTCGAAGCATCGGTGTTGACGATGAACACGCGCGCGGCGACGTTGTTTGAAGGGATCGCGAATAATGCGATCCTGATCGCACACGGTGTTACCGAGATCGAGCAATTGCCGGACGAGGACTTGCAGATTGGCGTGTTGCTGGCATTGCTGCAGGATGACGCCAAGAACCAGTCGTCATATCTGACCTGGGGAGAAAGAGTTCCGCGGGAGAAAGTTGCGGCCACGCTGCGGCGGGATTTTCTGGTGACGGAAGAACGCGCGGACAAACTGTCGGGCGCATGGGGGCAACATCCTCTGCTTGGACGGATGTATCTTCCGGCGTATCGGGTGGGAACGGAACGGGTGGCGCAGTTGCGGAAGACTTATCCGGCAGAGCGCGTTTTGCCGGCGATTTATGGATGCTTTGGATTGGCGGACATTGTGACGATTGACGAGATCTTGGAGAAATAGGCTGGTGGAGCGCGGAACGTGACGTTCCGCGTGATGGGCGTGGACGCCCTTCGTTCCACCAGCCTAAATTTCTCAAGTTCTGGGTGAGTGTCTTTACGAGTAACCAGCTTACTTGGGACTGATTACGCCAAAGGTTCCGGCCAAATTGTTGTAGGGACCAGCGGTGAAGAACAGCTGATTGGTTTTGCCGTTGTTTGCCGAACCTCCTCCGAATTCAATTCCCCAGATTTGGTCGATGACGATGGCCTTGCCGCTGGTGTCTTTGACTTCGCCGACGAACGCACCAGTTTCCAGATTGAATCCATTGATAGTGCCGCTGTTGGTATTGTTCGTGACCAGCAGGGTGTTACTGAGCGAACCAAAATTAGGCGGCGCCACGGCGAGTCCCCAGGGTTGATCGAGGGGCTTGCCGGCGGCGAGTTGGCGGACGAAGGTTCCGTCTTCCTGGAAAATGTCGATATAACCGCCGGGAGCTTCGGAGGTGAGAGCAAAGGTTACGTAGACCAGTCCGCCGATATCCGCAATGCCGAAGGGCGCATTGCCGGGTGGCAGAGTGGGATCGGTGAAGGAATTGACGAGATTAAAATTTCCGTCGTAGACATCGACGACGTTGTTGGCCAGGTCGGCGGCGTAGAGAAGATTTCCCGAAGCGTGGTTGGTGATGGCGAGGCCGGTGAAGATGGAACCGGCAGCCGAATTATTCACGGCGATGATGGAAGCGTTGGGATTGGACTTCGGAGTCCATCCGCTGATGGTGCCGTCGAGGGTCGCGAATAAAAAGATGGAGGGCCATCCCTGAACCTGGAAGTCTCCTGACGCTGAATTGGAGAAGACAATTCCGGTGGGCTGACCAGCGCCGGCGCCGGAGGCGGACGGAATCAGGACTTCCAAGCCTTGTTTAACTCCTGCGCCATTGTAGAGAGTCGACCAGCCTGAGCCCTGGTCGCTGACCCAGAAAGGTCCGCCGGGGCCGTAGGCGAGTCCCCAGCCGTTAACTTGCATGGGGTCCATGAACTTCGCGGTTTTGGCCTGGTTTGAATCCAGATTCGTGACTTGGTACTGCGCCAGGGCCAGGCTCGAAACGAGCATGACCGCGAGGCCGAGGCAAAGAGTGAAAGCAATTTTGTGACGTGGCATAACGAATTCTCCTTAGGATGTGGAGGCCGGATTCGCGGCCAAGCGGATGGCTCGGTGGCGCGACACTCGAACGACAAAAGCTGTCGATCCGGCCGACAGTCGAATCCTAGTGGCGCGGGGGAGACGGGTTGTCAACAGGGTGTCACGGGTTTGTACAATTCTTGTCGGCAGCAGCGCTACAAAGGGGCGACGGCGTCCTAAAGTTCTGGGAAAGTCTGCCGATGACGCAGACAGGCGGGAGTAGCACTACAGCCCGCGGGAGGGAAATGATGACGGTGAGTGCAATTTCGGCCGCGAGTCTTAGTCAACATGTGCTGGCATCGAGCGATTCCAATCAATTGCAGCAGGCGCTCCAGAGTTTGCAAAGCAGTATTACGTCGGGCGACCTGAATGGCGCGCAATCGGCATTCGAGGTGTTGCAGACGCTGAATCAAGGCCTGACGACGGCCAGCGGGAACAGTGGGTCTCAAATCTCCGCTAGTTCTCAAATCTCCAGCGACCTAACTGCGCTCGGCAGCGCGCTGAGTTCGGGCAATCTATCGACGGCGCAGTCCGCTTTCACGACGGTGAAGAACGACTTGAACAACAGCGCGTCGCCCTCGTTGACGAATGAGACGAATGCGGCATCGCAAGCAGTGCAGACGGTCAGTGAGTTGCTGAGCTCGCTGAATGTGAACAGTTCTTCCGCGAGCATTTCAGACAGTACGACTTCGGTGCTGGAGCGGGTGTATGGGACCTCGGGCGGACTGAACGTGCAGGCTTGATTTTGATTGCTGCGGCGTTGTCAGAAGCCTGTTAGCGCGGTGATTCCTTTTCCTTCGACGCAATCGTAGGAGCGGCCGGCCGCGAGGTTCTTGTATTCTTCCGTGCGCCCGTTCGGCCATTCGATCACCACGCGATCGATTTTATCTTGCTTCCCTAAGCCGAAAGTTATGGGTAACTCGGATTGCGACAAGTAGCTCGAACCGGATTTGACCGTGCGCGATTGACTCGGGGTTGCAGAGCCGTTCTGAAAGATCTGCACCGTTGCTCCGATGGCGTCGCGATTGGACTTCGTGCCTGACAGACGAAAACGGATACTGCGATTTCCGGCGGTTTGGTCGTTGCGGTAGAGGTATGCGGGGCCATGATTGGTGGCGATGAGGAGATCGAGGTCGCCGTCGCGATCGAAATCCCCGTAGGCGAGGCCGCGCCCGACTTTGGGTTCACTGAATCCGGTGCCGACATCAGCAGCTACGTCGATGAAGGTGCCATGCCCGCTATTGAGAAAAAGCTGCGGGGGCTGTGCGTAACCGACGCCACTGACATTGCGAACGGTATCATCGATGTGACCGTTAACGACCGCCAGATCGAGTGAACCATCCAGGTCGGCGTCAAGGAAGACGCATCCGAATCCCAATCTGTTTTTTGATGGAACGCCCACTCCGCTCGGGACGGCTACGTCGATGTAGTTGCCGCTCTTGGAAAGCCGGTAGAGGCCGGTCATCTCGTTATCGAAATTCGTGATGGCCACGCCGGGGGTTCCAGAGTTGTCGAAGTCGGCCACGTCAACGCCCATGCCGGCGCGGGCCCGGCCCTCGGCTGAGAATGCGATTCCGGCATCCACGGCAATATCTTTGAAGGTGCCATTGCGCTGATTTCGATAGAGCTTATTGGGCTGGGTGTCATTGGTGACGAGTAGGTCGGGCCAGGCATCATGGTCGTAGTCGAGCATGGCCACACCCAGCGATTTCGAGCTGCTGTCGAAGATTCCGCTGGTGGCAGTTACGTCTTCAAAAGTTCCATTGCCGCGATTGTGAAAGAGCCAGCAGGTTTCTCCGCGATAGGCTTCGGGCGTGCAATAGGATTTGTCTTTTCCATCGCGGCTGCAAAATACATCGTGCTCGGGGGACCATTTGACATAGTTGCAGACGAACAGATCGAGCAATCCGTCGCGATCGAAATCAAACCATAGGGCGGACGTGCTCAAGGCCTGGCGGCCGGCAAGGCCGCTCGATTTGGTGACATCAACGAACGTTCCCTTGCCGGTGTTTTTGAAGAGCCGGTTCTGGCCGACGCAGGTGATGAGAATGTCGGGATAGCCGTCGTTGTCGTAGTCGCCGACCGCAACCCCCATGCCATACATTTCGAAGTCGAGTCCAGCGCTGCGGGTAACATCGGAGAATGTACCGTTACGATTATTGCGATAGAGCTTGAGCGAGCTGGGTTGCGGTAGTTGGCCTGGCTTGTGCTCGGGTTTGTGTCCAGGCCAATCGGTACCGTTGACGAGAAGAATGTCTTGCCAGCCGTCGCGGTCGTAATCGAGAAACGCGCAACCGGCGCCAAGTGTTTCGGGCAGGAGTTTGCCGCCATAGGCGCCGTTGTTGTGATGGAAATTAATTCCGGAGGATGCGGTCACATCGACCAGACGGAAACCAGGATCGCGGGCGGGCGGAGAAGCTGCGAAGGCGCTAAAAGGCAACGCTGAGCTCGACGCCGCGCCAGCAATTGTCCAAAGAAAAGATCGTCGACTTACGGGGAATTGTGTGATGCCAGGTCGTGCCGCGGTGGGGCGTGTCACGGTAAATCTACCAGCCCGTTGCGGATGGCATAGACGACCAACTCGGCGGCTTTGTGGATTCCCAAGGTATCCATCATATTGGCGCGATGGACGGCGATGGTGTTGGCACTCAGTTCGAGAGCGGCGGCAATCTCTTTGTTGGACTTGCCCTCGACGATCATTTGCAAGACTTCGAGTTCGCGGGCGGTGAGTCCGGCATGGCGTCCGCCTTTGAGAGCGGGCGGACGTTTGAGTTGAGAGTCGAGTACGGTTTCACCATTGGCCACCCGACGAATGGCAGCGCCCAGCTCGAGATCCACGGCATTTTTCAGGACATATCCGCAGGCGCCGGCCGCGAGTGCCTGGCGGACGAGGGTTTCTTCCGGGTGCATGCTCAGCATGAGCACCCGAGCTTCGGGATGGAGTGCGAGAATTTGGCGCGTGGCTTCCAGTCCGCTCGTGCCGGGCATGGCGCAATCCATGACGATGACTCGGGGATGAAGCTCGGCGGCGAGTTTGATGGCTTCGGCACCGTCGCTGGCCTCGCCGACGATGGCAATGTCGGGCTCATCCTCGAGAATGCGGCGGAAACCGCGCCGGACCAGGGTATGATCGTCAACCAGCAGAACTGAAATCTTGTTTGGCATCTTATCGGGCATTTTTTGCAAATTTCGAGAAATTACGACTCGTCAACTTTATCAAGCTTCCAACTTTTCTCTCGGGATAGTCAATCGAACCAGAGTCCCGCTTCCATTGGATGAGGGATGCGAAAACTCGAGGGTTCCGCTGAGCAACTCAGCGCGCTCGCGCATGGCTACCAGTCCAATTCCCTGCCGGGCGGCCTGTGCATCGAAACCTTTGCCGTGATCTTCCACTTCGACCTGCAAAGCTTGTGTCAGAAAGCGGAGACGCACCCAGGCTTCGCTGGCTTCCGAATGCCGGGTCAGGTTATTGAGAGCTTCCTGCACGACGCGATAGACGTGAATAGCAGCGTTGCCATTGACGGGAAATGGATCGCCCGATTTTTCGTAGAATACTTCAATCCCAGCCTGGCGTTCCACGACGGGCAAATACCAGTCGAGCGTACTTTCGAGCCCGGTTTCTTCGAGCATCACCGGATGCAGGGCCTGCGACAGGGTGCGCACTTTGTCGAGGGTGGTTTGTGCAATCTCGCAGACTTCGCGCAGGTCGGCGCGCAACGGCGATCCTTCGGGAGCCTGATTTCCGGCGCGAGTCAGCATGGCGCCGACGGCGGTGAGGATTTGCCCGAACTCATCGTGCAGTTCGCGGGAGATGTGGCGCAGGGTGGATTCCTGCGTGGCAATAAGCTTTTGCGCGAGTTCGCTGCGCTGGGCGGACAGCGTCTCAAGCTGCGCGAACAGACGACGATTCGAACGGATGAGATACAGGCTGGTGATGAGAATGGCGATCAGGGTTGCGGTGAAAAACAGATATACCTGGCGCTGAACGCGATTGTAGATTTCGGCAATGCGCAGCGCCGCCTGCTCTTCGCTTTCGTTATTTTGCACCAGCAAACGTGAGACGGCGGTGCTCAGCGCTTCCTGCCGGGCGCGGAGCGAGATTCTAATCTGCGTTCTGGCTTCGTCCTGACCGGGACCGCGCGCCAGGGCAAAGGTGCGGTCGGCGGCGTCCCAAAATTGGGCGACCGAGTTTTGAAGGTATTGCTCCTGCTCGGGAGTGCGATTGACCGGGGCGACCGTCTGCTCACGGCGCAGGGCGTCATCGAGATCGGTGCGGACACGATCGAATTGGGCCGACCACGCGGTGAGCGGGTAGGGCTCATCGTTATCGAGCATGTCGCGCATGGCCAGCGCCAGCAAATTCAGATCGTTCTGGATACGCAGCAACTGCAGGGAATCTTTCCGGTTGCGATCCACGAGATTGCTTTGCAGTTCGCGGAGTCGGGAGATTTGATGCGTGCTGTAGATCGAGTAAACGATCACGGCCGCGAGCGTGACGATGAGGCCGAGGAACAATCCGGGAGTAGGCGAGCGATGCAGCGGACGCGCGCCGAACGCGGGCTGGCTGGACTGGGGCGAAGACACGACCCGAGAATACAACGAGGTGGGTTGATTGACCAATTCTGTGCTTATCCCGTGGCGCGGAGCCGTTTTGTAACTTGCGATCCTGATTCTTGATACCGCCCTTGATGTGTTAGCCTGCAAACCAAACAGTGGAGAACCGTGGCATTGGACATCGGACAACCTAACCTGCAAAATCCAACCGGCACTAAGTACCAACTATCAGTTTTGTTACCTACGCGGAATGAAAAAGACAATCTGGAGATTCTCATTCCTCGCCTGCATACGCTTCTGCGCGAGCTAGGAATTCAGTACGAAATCATCGTGGCGGATGGCGATTCCACGGATGGCACGATTGAGGCGGCGCGCCGGCTTGGCGCTACGGCATTCCAGCAGAGAGGCGCGGGATACGGGCTAGCGCTGAGACAGGGTTTCGAGGCGGCGTCTGGAGAGTACATTGTCACGCTCGATGCCGATCTTTCGCATGATCCAAAATTCGTTCAGCGGCTTTGGGAAAATCGGGAGGCGGCCGAGGTCGTGGTGGCGTCTCGTTATTGCGAGGGCGGGGCCGCGCAGGCTCCGCTGGGGCGGCGGTTCTTGAGCCAGGTATTGAATTGGTTCTTTACCGTGAGTTTCGGGGTTCCGGTCACGGATGTGTCGAGCGGATTCCGGATTTATCGAGCCGACGTGATCAAGGCGGTGAAGTTCGAAGGCACAACTTATGACGCGCTCGAGGAGATTTTGATTCGGATACATCACGACGGCGGTCGAATTATCGAGGTGCCATTTACGTATGTTCCGCGGGTGCATGGGACTTCGAATGCGAGGATTTTTCGGATTGGGATGAGGCTGCTGGCAACGTCGTTTCGACTGCGCGGACTGCGACGCGGGAAACGACCTTCGGAGTCAGCCCGGAGCGCATCCCAGCGTTAGCCTGGCTAATTGCGCCTCTTTTTGAAACCGCGTAGCATCCAAATTGAATATGGCGACT
>DATEBK010000363.1:0-11385 GCA_035287825.1 Terriglobales bacterium | reverse complement strand
AGGCTGAATGCAGCAGTGGAATCCGAGGTCTCAACCGCGAGAGCTGGGGCGCCCGGCGGTCGCCGTGGGTTGGGGAATCATGTTAAGTTAGATTCGCCTACAAAATTTTAGAGGAGCGGTAAAACCTGAGATTACAATCTGTGCATCTCATGTTTCGCCCGTCACTGCGAAAACCACATTTTTGAGGAACATTTTTGGAGGATACTATGCGTTCTGTGCTGAAAGTTGTGCTGGCTGTAGTGGCCCTGGCGGCTGTGGGTATCCTGACGGTATTTACGGTGAGCTGCGGCAGCAGTCAGACCCAGGTGCGTTTTGTGCAAGCCATCTGGGACACAAGCACGGGCGCGGGTCTGGATATCTATTTCAACAATACGAGGTACTTCAACGACCTCCAATTTCTGGGGCACGGGCCGGCCAGCGGGTATACGGCGGTGCCTTCGGGGAGTGACACGATCGAAGGGTTTCCTACGGGCCAGACTTCTAACCCGTCGTTCGAAAATGAAGACCAGAGCCTGAGTTCGGGCACGGAGTACACGCTGGTGGCGACGGGCAACATCATCAACGTGAACAATGTGGAGATCATCAAGGCGGCCGACAATAATACGGAACCGTCGGACGGCACGGTAAATTTTCGTCTGATTGACGCTTCGCCGGACGGACCGGCAACGATTTATGCCTACCTTGTCCCAAACCCGGTTGTAGGGAATGGCTGCGATCAAGGTACAGAGATCAGCCTTTCGTACACGACGATCACCGGGTACCAGGGTCTTCCGTATAACTCTTCGGGCGGTTACACATTGTTTCTATGCAACGCCCAAGGCGGAAATCCGCTGTTTAGCGGGACCAACCTGGGGACCATTGGTGGCGCCAACGAAGGTTCGATTCGAACGATCATCCTCACCGATAACAGCACGGGGACGTATGTGAGTTCGACGCCGATTGTTTTGGACGACCTGAATTAATCGTTTCCCGATTCATTGAAACGAAGCAAAGAAACTGGGTCTCGACCGAGGCCCCGGGTGAACGACCTGACAAGCTGCTAGAATCCCTCTTTATCCGCGCGGCGCCCACGGGCCGCATCTGAATTGCTTTGGGAAGAATGGAGATTTTCCGTTTGTTGAAATCCCTGCTGCTGGCGCTGGCGGTAGCCGCGCTGAGCCTGATTACGATCAGCTGTAATCCCTCGAGCACGGCGCAGGTCCGCTTTGTGCATGCCATTGAGGATGCCGGCGCGCTGGACATCGAGATCAACGATTCGAAGATATTTTCCGATGTTTCATTTACCGATTTACAGCCGTTGACCGGCTATAAAGGCGCGCCGTCGGGCGTTGACACGATGACCGGAGTGGTGTCGGGAACCACGACGGAGGCTTTCTTCGTTCCTAACGTTAAATTGTTTGAAGGGAACGAATACACGGTAGTGGCTACGGGCACGGTGGTCAACACCGACAGCGCAGTGGTTCTGGTGTCGCTCGACAACGACAATGTGCCGAACAATGGGACAGTGAATTTCCGTTTTATTAATGCAGCGCCCGACGGTCCGGCGACGGGGGTGGACATTTATGTTATGCCGGCGCAGGAGCCTTTGCAGTCGCCGCCGACGGTTTCCGGACTCAACTACCAACAGACGAGCGCTTACATCAACGTGCCTTATAACAAGCAGGGGAGCGGTTTTGTAATTTACGTGTGCACGACGGGGACCACGACTCCACTTTTCAGCCAGGCGTTGTCGGTGGGCGGGCCGACTCAAGGCGTGATACGAACGCTGATCCTGACCGACCAACAGAAGGTTGAGGCGCTGAATCCGTTGTTTGTGGTTTTGAATGATGTGAATTGATGGCGAGGTACGAGGCGCGCAGAGCTAAGCTGCTAGAATTCGTTTGCTCACGACCGGTTTGCTGATTACCGAAATTGGATTTGGAGAATAAGAGATGTTCCGCTGGTTGAAAGCCGTGCCGCGCAGCTTGTTGCTGAGCATAGTATTCACTTCACTGCTGAGTGTGGCTGTGCTGGGCGTGGCGATTTTCGCCGCCAGTTGCGGCTCGGGCAGTCGAGCGTCGGTGCGCTTCGTGCATGCGATTCAGGATGAAACCGCGCTGGATATCGATGTGAATGGAACTCCGGAATTCACCGGGGTATCGTTTCTGGGGGTGCAGCCGAACCAACCGGGCTATACGACGGTGCCCTCGGGGAACGACACGCTGGAAGGACTTTTGGCGGGCACGTCGACGGAGGCGTTCAAGAGTTCCGTGGGATGGGGCGCGGGGCAGCAATATACGGTGATCGCGACGGGATTTGCGAAGACGGGCACGAACGGGAGCAATGTTGTGCTGCTGTCGATTCCGGACAACATTCCGACGCCGCCGTCGGGCGATGTATCGTTTCGGGTGATTCATGCTTCGCCGAGCGGGCCGGGATCGGTGGACGTTTACATTGAATTGAACCCCAATACAGCGCCGACTCCGCCGATCACGTTTACGGGGTTAGCGTACACGCAGGCGAGTCCGTACGCGTCGTTCAGCCTCAATCCTAATAATGACCCGAATATTCCGGGGTTCACAGTGTACGTTACGCCGTCGGGCAGCCTGCAACCGATCGTGACACAGCAGATCTATCCGTCAGTGACGGGAGAGGTACGCACGCTGGTGCTGACCGACGTGCAGGGTCAGCCGATGATGAGTTCGACGGCTCTGGAACTGACGGACGCGAACTAAAACAGTTGCCGGCAAGAGCCAGAATTACTGGGCCAGGCTCAATGGCAACTGGTTTCCAGCTCTTACGCTACGTCTTTGCTGAAGGAACGGGCGGCGGCTTCTTCGGAGTCGAATACCTCAAAAATTGTGAACAGCTTGGTGACTTGAAGCAAGTCGCCGACACGCTGGCTGAGGCTGGCGAGTTTGACGGCTCCGCCGGCGTTGCGGGCGGTGGTAAACAGCGAGACGAGGGTGCCGAGGCCGCCGCTGTCGATGTAATTCACCTCGCGCAGGTTCATCACCACTTTCGGACTTTGGGTCAGAAGCTGCTTGACGGTGTCGCGGACTCTGGCCGATTCTTCGCCGAACACGAGGCGGCCGCTACAATCCACAATCAGGACGCCCTCTAAGGATCGGGTGCTCATTGTCAGCTGCATAGATGAATCTCCTGTCGTGCTGTACTGATTTGCTGCAAAAGATTTGCTGCAAAAAGAGTCGCGGCAAAAGCGCGCGGGAAAAACTCTCTACGAGCGTACCCCGCTTGAAGGCGGCGCGCAAGCGTAGGAAACGGCGAGCGTAGACGGCTGTATAATCGAGGATTCCGATGAGCTACCAGGTCCTGGCGCGTAAATACCGGCCGCAGAAATTTTCCGACGTGATCGGCCAGGAGCACGTGACGCGCACGCTGCAGAATGCGATTGCGCAGGAACGGATTGCGCATGGCTACATATTCAGCGGACATCGCGGCATCGGCAAGACGACGGTGGCGCGCATTCTGGCGATGGCGCTGAACTGCCGGGGCGAGTCGGGAGACGCGGAAAAACCGGCGAATGAACCGTGCGGAGTATGCGTTTCGTGCACGGAGATCCGCGCGGGAAATGCGGTGGATGTGATCGAGATCGACGCGGCCACCAATCGGGGGATCGACGAGATCCGGGAATTGCGGGAAGCGGCGAGGTATCGTCCGGCGCGCGACCGCTTCAAGATTTGCATTCTGGACGAAGCGCACCAGATCACGGATGCGGCGTTCAATGCGCTGCTGAAGACGCTGGAAGAGCCGCCGAGCCACGTCATCTTTATGATGGCGACGACGCAACCGGAGGACATTCCGCAGACGATCCGGTCGCGGTGCCAGCATTTCAGTTTTCGGGCGGTGAAGTTCGAAGACATTATGGGGCAACTGCGCGACATTGTGGGGCAGGAGAAGATTCCGGCCGACGATGACGCGCTGGCTTTGCTGGCGGAGGCGGGCGATGGCTCGCTGCGCGACGCGCTATCGATTCTCGATCAGGCAATTGCTTCGACCGCAGACCACCTGACGCTGGATGCGGTGCGGAGCCTGATTGGGTCGGCTCCGGCAGCGGCGCTGGAGACGGTAATGCAGGCGGTGGCGGAAAGCTCGAGCGAGAGAATTCTAACGCTGGTAGATGAGCTGATTGGCGAGGGGCACAGTCCGACGCACTTTGCGCGGCAGCTGGTGCGATTTCTGCGCAATGTGACGGTGGCGAAAATCGCGGGACAAGATTCGGCGCTGTTGCAGATTTCGTCCGATGAGCGGGCGCGCGTGGGACGGATTGCGGAGTTATTCAGCGAAGAAGATTTGGCGCGGCATTTGCAGATCATGCTGCGCACGCATGGAGAGCTGGGATACCGGCAGGAGCAGCGCTTTCATCTGGAATTGGGACTGCTGAAGATGGCACATGCGCAGCGGTTGCTTCCGCTTGAACAGTTGCTGAGCGATGCGGCGGCTTCCCCGGGAACGGCGCGTCCTACGCCGCGAATGGCGGCAGTTCCGGGTGCGCGAGCGCTTTCGTCACCAGCGGAGAATCGGGGCGTGGAGAATCGGCACTCGGAGTTGCCGGCGCGGACATCCTCGGTCTCGCCGTTTGCCGCCGACTCGGCGCGTAAGGGGAATCCGAAGGCAGAGGCGGCGCAAGAGACTGCGGCATTCGCAGGCGAGGGCGCGCGCTCGGCACAAAGCTATGGCGGATCGAGCGCGAACGTGGTCATCATGGGATCATCCGCGCCAAAGATCGAAGAGTCTGCGCTCGCAGAGTCCGCGATTGCAGAGTCCGCGGTTAGAGAGTCGTTGCCGGGGCCGGTGTTGCAGCGAGATCCGCGGGCGCGAGCTGAGGTGCGGGCGGAAGCTGACGCGGAGTCGCTTCGCGCATCGGTGCTCAACGCGTTGGGCAATCAGCCGATGCTGATCTCATTGATCGAAAACGGGGAGTGGAGGCTGGAGGGGAGCACGCTCACGGCCAGGGTCGCGGCTTCGGGAGGGATGATCGAAATGTCATTCACGACCGAGGCCCGGCGGATTGCGAGTGCGGCGGCGAGCGGGCTGGCGGGAAGGCCGATCAAGGTAGTGGTGGAACCGGGCGGAACCGGGCAAGGGCAGGCTTCATCAGGATCATCCGCGTCAGGACGCGGGTCAACTTCTTCGTCCGGCTCCAATGGAAGCGCGCGCAGCCGCGCGGAACAGGACCCGGTGGTGCAGCGCATGAAAGAAAAGTTCGGAGCGGAAATCAGGACGGTGATCGATTATCGGGAGAGAGACTGATTTTGTAATTTGGCAATTGGGTAATTTTGTAATTTGAAACCGCAGGCCTGCGGGTCGATATTACCAAATTACACAATTGCAAGATCGCTAACTTCTTATGTCTGGATTCAATTTGCAGGAACTCATGGCGCAAGCCAAGCAGCAGGCGGAAGTGCTGCAGAAGAAGATGGAGCAGACGGTGATTGAAGCATCGTCGGGCGGCGGATCGGTCACGGTCAAGATGGATGGACGCAAGCAGGTGCTAGGGATCAAGATCGATCCGGAGGCGGTGAAGGCGGGCGACGTTGAAATGCTGCAGGACCTGGTGATGGCGGCGCTGAACGAGGCCAGCCGCAAGGTCGATCAGGTGCTGCAATCGAGCGTGGGCGGGATGTTGGGCGGACTGGGAGGAATGCTGTGATGATTTGTGATTGGCAATTTGTAATTTGTAATTGAAGAGCGGAAGACTTCGAGCTTCTGTTTCTCAATTGCCAATTACAAATCACCAATTAAGAATTCTATGTCTCGCTTTGCCGAGCCGATGACCCGGCTGATCGACGAACTCAAGAAACTGCCGGGGATTGGCAGCAAGAGCGCACAGCGTCTGGCGTTTCATATCCTGCGTTCGAGCGAGGATGACGCTGAGGCGCTGGCCGCCGCCGTGCGCGACGTGAAGGCGAGCCTGCGGCTGTGCTCGGTCTGCAACAACATCACCGACGTCGATCCTTGTGTTTATTGCAGCAGCGCTACGCGAAACCGGAAACTGGTATGCGTGGTCGAGGAGCCGACCAACATTGCAGCCATTGAAAAGACACGGCATTTCAATGGCGTTTATCACGTGCTGCATGGATCGATTTCGCCGTTGCATGGGGTTGGTCCGGAGCAACTGCGTATTGGGAATCTGTTGACGCGGGTGGGCGGGGGCGAAGTGGAGGAAGTTATTCTGGCGACCAATCCGACGGTTGAGGGAGAAGCGAC
Source organism: Terriglobales bacterium (assembly GCA_035287825.1). Classification (GTDB taxonomy): domain Bacteria; phylum Acidobacteriota; class Terriglobia; order Terriglobales; family Acidobacteriaceae; genus Acidiflorens. The sequence goes on along the minus strand of DATEBK010000363.1, from coordinate 5,175 downwards.
GGCCACTTATCTGGCGCAACAATTACGCCGTCAGGGATTGCGCGTGACCCGCATCGCCATGGGAATACCGGTCGGCAGCGACATTGAATACACAGACGAAGTCACCATGCTGAAGGCCATGGAAGGGCGCAGGGACATGTAGTTGCGGTAGTTTTGGCCGGATGTCTCGCGCTGGGCTTGATGGTTAGGTATGGGCGACGCGTTCCTTGGCCAGGGCATTGGTCACGGCCTCTTGTACTTCGGCGACGGCTGTAGAAACTGCTTCTCGCACATCGCCGGCAGATGCTGCGGCTTCAGGTTTATTCAGACGCACCCGGAATTCGATACGCTCACACTTCGACATGCTTTCATAGAAGCAGCGGTAGGCATTTAGCTGCTCTTTCAAATCGACCTCCAGTTCGGTGTTGCAGACGGCGCACTTGGGCGAAATCAACTTTTCCTGGTAGTCCGCGGTTTCAAAATCAAAGATGGTGCCATGGCCGCAGTTGCCGCAGGCGAGGCTTAATATGTGAAGTTCTTTGACATTGAAAACCAATTCCTGTTCGCTCATGGGGAAGGCCTCTTGGGAGCCTATCGGCTGATCCCGACTGAGGAAGGATTACTAAAGTCCAAAGTAGCAGTGCAAAGTAGCGCACGAGTGGGTTTTCGCGGGGCGGCGGGTTACCAAAAGGTACTGGTTGAGGGCGGCCCACCCTCGTTATAATCAGCGCAAATTCAACATTCTGTTCGAGGAACCGACCTATGGGCCGCGTTGTTCCGCTTACGCAAGGTATTGTTTCGCGAGTCATGCTTTCGCGAGTCGTCCCTTTATTTGTCGCCGCGCTTCTGTTGGTGGCAACGGGCACAATGCGGGCGCAAGATGCAGTCGCGCCTTCCGCGCCGTCTTTGCAGGATACTGGGCACGATACTTTGCAGAATAGTGGGCAGGATATTGGCGGACCGCAGGATTGGAGTAACCGGCACGTCATTTACACGCGCAACGGGTCGGCTGAGGACATGCTGAAGGTCCGCGACGATCCGCGGTTTCAGAGCAGCGCGATTCAGCGATATCTGAGGGAGCACGGGACTGGATTCAGCGAGTCTGGATTCGGCTCTGGGTTGGAAGCGCTGCCGCCGTGGGACCCGATCGGATACGATCCGGCTTCGGTTTCCACTTACAATCTCAAGCGGCCCAAGGGGGACTGGTCGGTCTCGCTGGGACCGACGGGGGGCATGGCCATGGGTGAGAGCCCGGCGGTACACACGGCCAGCTATACCAATCCCAGTTGCAGCGACTTTATCGTGTACACGATTAACGCGACTCCATCGGCTGCGCAGGCCAATCTGATTGGGTTTACCAATCTTTATACGAACGGGGCCGGGACCGGATACTGCACGGGCCTCACGGGTCCGAGTGTTCTGTTCGCATACGACATCGGGTCGGGTGCTTCGCCGCTGTCGCCAGTGCTTTCGCTGGATGGGACCAGAGTAGCCTGGATTGAGAACCGGACCAGCACGGCATCGTATCTGCACATTACGATCTGGGTTGCGAACCAGGGCGAGAGCGCGACGTACCCGACGACTCCGACCGGGACGTTCGCGAGCGGAGCCTGCACTCCAACGGGCTCATCGTGCGATGAGGCCATCGAATACACCAACGCAACTTATTCGGGATGCCCCACTGCTTACGTTGCGGGAAACGGGCATTCCGACCTCTATGTCGACTACAACACCGATACGGCCTTCATCAGCGCCAACAACGGACTGCTTTACCACATCAGCAACATCTTCAGTACGACAACCACGCCCAGCATCGATTTCTGCATCCCGGTGAACACTACGTTCGAAACGACGCCGAGTGCGGCCATGAGCGGCCCGGTCTATGACAGTGTGAACAACAAGGTGTACATTACCGATTCTGAAAAGATATACGCCTATAACGTAATTACGGCAGCGCCGGCAGGTTTCACCCTCTCGGCCTCGTACACGTATGGAAACAGCGGGAGCAATTACAACTACCAGACTGGTCCGGGGCCAGTGGTGGACGTGTTTAACGGCTATGTGTACGTGTTTTCGACCTACGACGCGGCCGGAGATACCTCGGTGACGCAGTTGCCGACGAGCCTGGCTTCGGGGGCTCCTGTGGAACTGGGGCCGAAGAGCACGAATGTCAATCCGCTGTTGTTCTATGGAGCGTTCGATAACAACTACTTCAACTATGGGCCGGAGAGCGCCCTGTCCACTTTATACAGCTGCGGCACAGACTCGACGACAAAGACTGCGCAAGACTTATTCTCGATCAGTTTCAACCCCTCCACGGGAGTGGTGAACAGCACTCCAGCGATGTCGTACAACACGAATGTGAACCCTGGCGGGACTGCCGGACTGTGCTCGCCGCTCACCGAGTTTTACGATGGCACGACTGACCGGCTCTTCGTCGGCATGGGAGAAGCAGGCGCGACGACGGGATCTAATGTAGTCACGATGTGGAACATCAATAACCAACTGACGAACACCAGCGGGTCCGGCGGCGGGTTGCCGACGTATACGGCTGACGCCACTGGCTACGAGGGCGGCACCAGCAGCATGGCCGCAGACAACAACGCCAGCGGGACGGCGCAAGCCGAGAACATCTACTTCTCGACCGAGGACATTGGCACAGCGGCTACGAATGTTGCGGCAACTGGTACTGGGACCACTGCCTACAACGTGACCGGAATCTATACCAACGGTTCGACCTTCCCGCAGACCGCCGGTCTGGACAACGATGGCAATGCCTACTCGGAAACCGAGATTGGCACCACGATCACCTGGAACGGCAACACTTTCAACATCGGGCCAGCGAATGCGGTAGACGTCTGGTCGAACACCACCATCAAGCTGCCTTCGGGTTCGTACAGCACGCTACAGATTCTAGCCGCGGCGGTGAACGGCAATCAGACCGCGCAGACGTTCACCGTCACTTACACCGATAACTCGACGACGACCTTCAGCCAGAACGTCAGCGACTGGTTTACGGGGCCGGTACCGTATGCGGTAGAGTCGATCGCCTCGACCATGACGTATGAAAACACCTACAACGGAGGCGAGCGGGTTCATGCGACCTACGTCTACGGTTATCAGTTTGCCATCAACGCCAACAAGACGGTTAAGAACCTCATTTTGCCGGCCAACCGCGATGTGTGTGTGTTGGCTGTCTCCCTCTCGACCGGCTGCGGAGGCAAAGACTATTGCGCGGTTAAGCTGACACAGAGCGCTTTACAGTAGATTGCGGCGTGGTGCCTCGCATTTGGGATGGAGCACCGGTTTGCCAGAAATTCGTGGAGCTAGGAAGTCTTGGATCGAGTGTGGCATTGGCCGCTTTGGCTGCCAACTTTTCCGCAACTCAGTGCCTGCGTCTCAAAGACGCGCTCGAATTGAAAAGCTGGCTTACTATAAGTTTTCTTGGTTTGTTGCTGGTTGAGCAGTCGCTTCTCTTCAGATCCGGGGTTCCCATTCGCCATTAACGGTTTTCCTCTACAAAACAGACTTGTCCGTGCGACTGGAGTTGTTGATTGGCCGGATTATAAGTGACGTGAGGTCCCGCTGAAAGCCTTTTCTTGGCGTTTGCACCGGGGCGAACCTTCTGAAGTAACCCTCTTAAAGCCACTTCCTGAATTCACTTCGTGAAGTCAATTCGTGAAGTGAGTATGCAAGACTTTGAAGCCTCGGCGGGGAGCGGTCCGGAGATGGCGGTGATCGGGCGCCAAGACACAGGATATAAATCCCTGTCCTATGTTTGGCTTGGCAATTGGCGGCGGATTCATGACCGGGAGTCCCATCCTGGCCTCATAGTTGCACTGTCTGCTAGCGTCCTCGCTCCGACTGAACACTTTGCTGGCGCGAGACCACATCAGCGGACGTGAATAGCGTCTGCGACTCTGAGCCAGCCAGCGCCGACTGGGATGTAAACGCATTTTAGACGGCGCTTCTGAAACCGGGCCCAACCGCCCGGTTTCACTTTTTAGGTCAGGTTTGGACCTCAGGTCTTAGGTATCAGGTGTCAGGTCTTAGGTCTTAGGGCTCAGGGTTCAAATGGCTGGGCGAGATATCTCTGGCGATTGAGGGACCTTCTTTTCAATCGCCGGTTGTTTCCAGCAGGAATCCGTTTCCTTCCTCATGCTCAGCGACCAATCCTTCGGGCAGGGTGCCACGGTTGTATTCGGCCATGCGGTTTTTCCACTTGAGGAAGTCGGTGATGCTCTCCGGTTCGATGCGGATTTCGACGCGGCGCAGACTTGCGAGGAGAAGATTCATTTCGTATTGGAAGCCGGTCGCGGAGCGCAGGTTTTTGGCCGATGGCTTCGTGCGCTCGATCTCGCGGCCGCAGACTTCCAGCAATCCCCAGCCGATGGGAAGTTCGCCGACCTGGATGAGGCCCCTGGGTACCAGGTAATAGCGCTCGCAGCCGACGCCGGTATGAGGATTCTGGCGGAAGGGCTTGTCGCGGTCGGCGAGGAAATCGGCGCGAGATAGTTTGCACTCCACCAGGACCGAATGGCAGGCTTTCTTCCAGCCGATGGCGTCGGGCATTTCTCCGCTGACGCAGGCCTGTTCGCTGAGGACGACTCCGCAGCGATAGCGGCGCAGCCAGCGGACGGCCATGGAAACCAATTTTGCGTGGGTCACAAGAGGAGTGTCGGAGAGAAAGACAGTTCTGAAAAGTGGCGGAGGCGCTACCTGGGGGCTTCAGTTCTCGGTTCTTAGTTCTTGGCGGCGGGAAACGGGAGGCTCAGGCACTGCCTTTCGTTACGCTCGTAACCCCTTTATCGGGCTGGGATTACACAAGTATTACAAACAATTTCCTCCACTCTTGGTATTGTCCTAGGCGGAGATCCATCCAATTAGGTGTAGGGAGAAACGATGAGCGAGACGATGCGCGACACAATCAGCGAAATGAACAGCGATGCCATGCGCGCTGCCGGAGAAGGCAGCAACCGCAAGGATCGCGCTAACCGGGATGGCTTCAACTGGGGTACGGCGATCGCTTTGGGAATTTTTCATATCGGCGCCATCGCAGCATTATTTTTCTTTACCTGGAAGGCATTGTTCGTCGCCATTTTCCTGTGGTGGGTTTCGGGCAGTCTGGGCATTGGGATGGCTTATCACCGGCTGCTGACGCATCGGGGATATAAGACTCCGAAGTGGGTGGAATAT
>DATEBK010000362.1:0-3998 GCA_035287825.1 Terriglobales bacterium | reverse complement strand
TAAAATGAAAGCCGCAATCGTCTGCGGACCTTCCAGTTGAATCGTCTCCTCAATCATGGCCAGAGAACTTTCCGCCGAATCCCATCCGCGCTCAATGCCATGGTAAGGATCGAGCACGCGCACCACACCCGGCAATCCCGGCTCAACCGCCCACCGCCGCGGATCACCAGTTAAACTGATCGCTCCCGCCGTCGCTCCGTGATACGACCGATACCGCGCAATGATCTTGTGCCGGCCCGTGAAGAACCGCGCAATCTTGATAGCATTCTCATTGGCTTCTGCGCCGCCGTTCGTAAAGAAAAATGTGTCGATATCACCCGGCGTGATCTCCGCCAGCTTCGCCCCCAGCCGCGCCCTCACTTCCGTCGCCATAAACGGATTGGCATAGGCAAGCTGCGACGCCTGCTCCGCGATCGCCTGTATCACTCGCTCGTCGCCATGTCCGATATTTACCGACATCAACTGGCTGTTGAAATCGATAAACCGCTTCCCTTCCGGCGTCCAGAAGTAAATGCCCTTGGCTCGCGCCACCGGAATCGGATCAATCTTCGATTGCGCCGACCATTCATACAGCGTGTGCTTCTTTGCCAGATCGACAATCTCTTGGCCCGTCATCGCAGGAACCGCCGTAACAGTAGTCATAATCTCTTCCACCTAATCGACACTAACCCGGACAACCCACAGGCGTAACTCATCCGCTGCCTTCCCTATGTGAGCTGAGTAGTTAACGCACTTGCCTGTTTTGCGGTGACCATCTTCGCAGCATGCGCCAGCGCAGCCTCAAGCACATCCAGCGCCTCGTCCATTTGCGCGTCCGAAATGACGAGCGGCATCAGCAGCCTGATCACGTTGCCATACGATCCGGCCGTGATCGTCACTAACCCATGCTCGTAACAGTACTGTGATACTCGTTGCGTTTCCTCGTCAGCCGGTTCGCGAGTTGCTCTCGAACGTACCAACTCGAGCGCCTGCATGGCGCCAAGCCCGCGAACATCCCCCACCAATTCCCACTGCGCCATCCACTTCGCCGCACGCTTCCGGAACCGCTCTCCCAGCACATTGGCGCGGGCACAAAGATTTTCTTTCTCGATAATGTCCAGCACCGCCAGAGCCGCTTCGCACGCCGCAGGATTCCCTCCAAACGTCCCTCCCAGCTGGCCCGTGCCCGGCACATCCATAATCTCCGTTCGTCCCGTGACTGCCGCCAGAGGCAAGCCGCCGCCGAGAGACTTAGCCATAACCACCAAGTCGGGCTCCAATCCCAAACGCTCGCACGCAAACATCGCGCCGGTACGCGCAAAGCCGCTCTGCACTTCGTCGGCGATCAGCAAAATGCCGTGCTTGCAGCAAATCTCAGCCAGCGTCGGATAAAACTCTGCCGGAGGAGTAACAAATCCCCCTTCTCCGAGTATCGGCTCAACAATCACCGCCGCTACCGACTCCGCCGCTACCGTGCGCTTGAACGTGTCCTCCAGATGCCGCGCGCAATGCACTTCGCACGCCGGATACGTCAGCGAATACGAACACCGGAAACAATACGCATACGGAATCCGATACACTTCGCTGGGAAACGGTTCGAACCCGGCCTTATAAGGATGCGTCTTACTGGTCACGGCCATCGCCATGTAAGTGCGCCCGTGAAACGCGTCTTCAAAACTGATGATCGCCTGCCGCTTCGTATATGAGCGCGCGATCTTGATTGCGTTCTCTACCGCTTCCGCTCCACTGTTAACCAGCAAAGTTTTCTTTGTGCCTTTGCCCGGTGCCAGCGCATTCAGCCTTTCGCAAACCGCGATATAGCTTTCGTAAGGCAAAACGTTGAAGCTGGTGTGCAAGAAACGGTCAAGTTGACCGCGAATAGCGCTGATCACCGCCGGCGCACGATGTCCGGTGTTCAGGCACCCAATGCCCCCGGCGAAATCGATCAAACGGTTGCCGTCGACGTCTTCAATAACTGCCCCTTCCGCCTTGGCGACAAATACCGGAGTGGCGTGATAGGCCCCGCGCACCACCGCAGCATTACGGCGCTTCATCAGCGCTTGCGAGCGCGGACCCGGAATAGCGGTGCGAAGTTGAATCGTAGCCATGATTCAGTTCTCAGCTCTCAGTCGTTACTCTTCAGTTCTAAGTCGGCCAGAGTCAGTCAGCCAGCGTTAGTACCAGCCAATCGGCGACTCGTTCAAATTGATATAAACCTGCTTGGTTTCAAGATATTCTTCTATTCCCCACGGCCCTAGCTCGCGCCCGAATCCCGATTGCTTGTAACCACCCCACGGAGCTTCCACATAAGTCGGTTGCATATGGTTCACCCATACGACGCCCGCCCGCAGCGCTTTCACGGCCCGCATGGCCTTGTAAATATCGCGCGTCCATACAGCAGCAGCTAAGCCGTAAGGCGTGTCGTTTGCAATTTTCAGCGCATCTTTCTCATCCTCGAATGGAATAACCGCCGCAACCGGCCCAAACACTTCTTCCCGCGCTATGCGGGCATTGTTATCCACATCATAAAAGATTGTGGGCTGCACATAGTAACCCTTGGCGAACTTATCAGACCGGCTGCCCCCCGACGCTACCTTCGCTTCTTTCTTGCCAATCTCCAGATACGAACAGACACGCTCATATTGTTCTTTCGAAACCAGCGCACCCATCTTGGTATCGCGCTCCATCGGTGGACCCAGTTTGATTTTCTTCGCCTTCTCTGCCATGGCCTCTACAAATTTCTTGTAGATCGACCTTTGCACCAGAACGCGGCTGCCCGCCGAGCATACTTCCCCCTGGTTAATAAAGACGCCGAACAGCGCTCCATCGATTGCGGCTTCGAAGTCGGCGTCGGCAAAAAAAATATTCGGGGACTTGCCTCCCAGCTCAAGGGTCACACGCTTCACCGTGTCGGCCGCTTCTTTCACAATGATCTTGCCCACCGCAGCCGATCCTGTAAATGCAATCTTGTTCACGTCCGGATGCCTGACCAGCGGCGAGCCGCAGCTCTCACCGAATCCCGTAATTACGTTCACCACGCCCTTCGGCAAACCCACTTCGTCGAACCATCTCGCCAGCCCCAGCGCCGTAAGCGGCGTCTGCTCCGCTGGCTTGAGCACGCATGTACACCCGGCAGCCAGCGCCGGAGCCAGTTTCCACGCCGCCATCAGCAACGGATAATTCCACGGGATGATCTGCCCCGCCACGCCCATCGGTTCTTTCAGCGAAAGGCTCATGGCGTTGTCGGGAACCGGATTCACGTACCCGAGTATCTTCGTCGCCAGGCCGCCGTAGTATTCAAAGCAAGTTGCGACATCCGTGATATCAAACTCGGCCTCGACAATGGGCTTCCCCGAGTTACGACATTCCAGTTCAGCCAGCATCGGCAAGTTCTGCCGCACTTTTTCTGCCAGTCGAAAAAGAACGCGACCTCGTTCCTGTGCCGTTGTCGTCGCCCATGGACCATCCTCAAATGCTGCCTTGGCAGCCGCAACCGCCCGGTTCACATCTTCCGCGTTCGCGTCCGGGACCTGCGCAATCACTTCTTCGGTTGAAGGATCATAAACGGAAAACGTCTTGGCTGAGTTACTGACGACCCACTCGCCGTCAATGAACATTGAGTAATCCTTTACGTCGGCCGTAATTCCGCCAGTCATAACTCCTCCATAAGTCAAACAATATGCAACCGACGCGCGCCTCGCTCCTACGTCGTACTCGTCGATTCCAGCCGTAGCGGTTTCAACCGCCCATACACGAAGAAGAAGAACGCCGCCAACGCGAGAAAGAACACCGTAAAGCCAAACATTTTTGCTTCATATCTCCAGACTGAGGTAATCTGCTTCGCTGGAAAGAACGCCAACGCAATTCCCAGCGCAGTTGTCACCAACCCGCAACATCCCGACACCATCAATGTGCCTCGGCCATAATGCGCGCCCGTCAGATCGCCGCTGAGAGCGAACTTCAGCAACGCCCCAAAAATATATAAAAATGGCACCAGTTGCAGAACCACTGCCAGCGAA
>DATEBK010000361.1:0-28270 GCA_035287825.1 Terriglobales bacterium | reverse complement strand
GGCGGAGGAGGAGGCAGCTGCATGGGGAGCCAACCTTCCGTGTTTATGGTGAAGAGTCCGTTCAGAGATGTGTGGTTCACGACAGGCAGGTCCGTCCAGTTGGCCAGGTAATGGGCAAGGTCGTCCATATCTATTGCTTTTGCGTTCAAGGGATGGCCGAAGCCAGGAATAAAGTTATGACACCCTTCCGGGCCGGTGTCGAAGGCGCAGTCTTTATCGGTGAGGGCTGACTTCTGGAGCTTCGCACCTCCGCTGGCCACGGTGAGAGCATAAATTGACATGGTTTTGTTCTCGACCTGCATCTCGAGTCCGAAACGATCCGCGAGCAATCTGCGGATCATTTTTTTTTGAACTCCGCTTCGCGAATCGCTGTTCTGAAGACTTGAGGTGATGGCTTTGGCGGGCGCTTTCGCTTCAATACCGAACCTCTCGCGAATAGTCCATTCAGGAAGAGCGGAAAGACGCGATGAAGGGTTGACGGGCACGTCGTAGGCGTAACTCAAGAGTACGGTCACAGGGACGGCCTTCGCCACCAGGTCGCCGTCCAGCAGAACTTGCATGCGCATGTCACGCGCGTCGGCCGAGTTAGCTGGCCTTATGGTGATCTTTGCAAATGCCTGCGACTGAGCGACGGCAGGCAAAGCCACCAGGAAATATACGACCGCCTGGCAGAACAAGGGCATGATTGATTCTTCTTAGCAGGATTCAGGACGGTTAGGCAAGAGCCTATCGGCACTTGGCGACTACAAGGCGAAGCCAGTCAAGCGATGACCTCCGCCAGCAGGTGGTTTTGAGTGTAATGGGGAGTTACTTCAACTATCTGAGATTGTGTGCAAAATTGACCAGTTTTTCTTCCGGAAATTGCAGGATCATGTTTTGTTCTGGGAATTGCCGCGCCGTCGATAAACGCCTTACAGGCAAAAAGAGGCCAAGTCTGATGAAACCAGATAGAGAAGGCGCCGCCACGGTCGTCATGACGGCGAGAGAGGCAAGCGAAGTGGTGGAGCGAATCCGGGGGGATTTGCTGTCGCTCGAAAACGCGCTCGCCACAGTGGACAGCGTTCGGGAGGATGGGTTGAGGACGCTGTTTCAGGTATTAGTAGACCATCGCTTCGAGGCGAGAAACAAACCTAAACTGCAGGTGCTCCGCTGATACCGGATAAAGACAGCGTTGCGACTTCCTGGAGCGAGACGCACACATAATCTCGATATATCCCACCAGGAAGGCGAGGACAACGCGCGAAACCGTAGGGGTCAGCGTTTGGGTTTCGACGCGCTCAGTGACGAATCCTTCACCCCGTACTTGCCCTCATCTTCGCCTAAGGCTTTCAGATCCAGCTTGTACTGATCTTCTTCGTGCTCACCCATGGGCCGCATCACGGGCTTGACTTCTTAGTAATACGACTTGCCTGGCTCGGCACTTCAAAAAGACGTGCCCTGCCAACATAAAGATCGCATCTTCCAAATGCGTGTTCGCGGTTGGCATTTCAATCGTGGGTGCCGGGCTGGATGTACACCGCGCCAGATGAGATCGAAGTTGCTGTCCGCGCCTCTTTATGAAAAACGTATGGCTTTTTTACGTCAATTTAGCGGTCTCGGTTGTTCAATGACCCTAAAGAGCGGCAAGCGGCAGGAATCACGACTGGGGAATCCAAATGTTAGTGATCGTAGTGGTGACAATGTTATGCGCCGCGGGTGTCGCGTTCGATGTGCGATTTCTCGCCGCGCTAAGCAGGGAGCGCGAACCTCAGTCGGCAAGTTATTGGGTGCGTCTGCGACTCGAATCCGGTGAAACCACAATGGCTGAACTCTCAGAACAAAAGAAAACGCTGAGTCGGGTTGCGTGAGAACGAGCCGAACGCCCAGTTGATGGCAAGAAGGGGGATTGGGCGACCCGCTACAACCCCATTGCCGGTTTTCAACTATGACTTCTTATCAAACTGGAGAAACTCGACTGGGGCTCCATTCTCGACAATAAAAGCGACGGTCAGGCCCGGTGAGGGTGAGTTGGGGGCAATCAGTATCTCTTTTCCGGCGATTTCAGCGGAGAGATCGTCCACTTCGAAGGCAACATGCGGAACGGTACGCACCAGATCAGGGACCTGCGCTTCGGGTTCGAACCGCATCCACTCGATTCCGTAGGCGCTGGTTTCATATCCAGATACGAAGATCGCATGGTTCTTGATCAGGCGTTCACCTTCTCGATGCTCGGAAGTGGGAATTCCGATGTGATGGTACCGCCTGGTGGAAGTAACAGGTGAGTTTTTCACGGGAATGAGTTTAGCTCATGACGGCATCTGTTTCTGTCGATTGTTCGAGATGGGCGATTGCACTCAGAACACACCCAAAACGTCCACCGCCCAGAACCGTGGGGATGCGGTTCATGATCGATAGAGTTTTGGCTCTTCGATCAAGCGCTGAGGCAAGATCAATGGCAGAGGCAAATCAAAGGCAAAGCCAGCGGACAGGAGTGTCCGCCCCACCGGGTCACTCTTCCACTGGCTGGGTGTTCAGTTCCTGGGGCGGTTCGCCTCCGGCCAGGCCTTGAGCGATGATGAGGCGGCGGGCTTCGATGCGCAGCTCGGGGAGGGCGCGGCCGAACCAGATTGCGCCGAGGACACAGGCTACGCCTCCGGCGGCGACGGTAATGGGAGCGCCGATGCGGTGGGCCAAAGCTCCTCCAAAGAACGCGCCGAATGGGGCCATACCCATGAACATCATGGAGTAGAGCGACATGACGCGGCCGCGGAGCTGGTCAGGGACCATGGTCTGGATGAGCGTGTTGGAGCAGGCCATCTGCAGCATCATGGAATAGCCAGCAGGCAAGAGCAGCGCGACCGACAGCCAGAGTGAAGTGGAGAAAGCGAAACACGCCAGGCTGATTCCCAAGGCGGCGCAACTGATCGTAACCCAACGTCCGAGGCCTTTGACGCCGGTTTTGGCGGCGAGAGTGAGTGCACCGAGGAGTGCGCCGACTCCGGTTGCGCCCATGAGGATGCCGAGGCCGCGGGCGCCACCGTGGAGAATGCCGTCAGCAAAGATCGGCATGAGCACGGTGTAGGGCATGCCGACCAGGCTGACCAAACCGATCAGCAGGAGCAGCGCGCGAATGATCTTCGTGCTGCTGACCCAGCGAAAACCTTCAATGATGTCTTCGATCGGAGAACCCTGGCCGGCGCGTGGAGCACAGTGCACGTGCATCAGCATGAGTCCGACGATGACGGCGATGTAGCTGATGGCATTGGCGGCGAAACACCAGCCTTCGCCGATTTTCGCGACGAGAATTCCGGCGACGGCGGGGCCAATGATGCGGGCGGCGTTAAACATGGAGGAATTGAGTGCGATGGCATTCATCAAGTCCTCTTTGCCAACCATGTCGACTAAGAAGGATTGGCGTCCGGGGATGTCGAACGCGTTGACGACACCGAGCAGGCCCGCCAGCACGAAGATGTGCCACACTTGCACGCGGCCGCTCAGGGTAAGCCAGGCCAGGATTCCGGCGAGAATCATGGAAGCGGTCTGGGTGGCGATGACGAGGCGCTGGCGATTGATGCGGTCGGCGGTGATTCCTCCGAGAGGCGCGACCAGAAAAACGGGAAGCTGGCTGGCAAAACCAACGGAGCCGAGCAGCAGCGCGGATTTTGTCATGCTGTAGACGAGCCAGGCCTGGGCGACGCTTTGCATCCAGGTGCCGACCAGCGAGATCAGTTGTCCGCCGAAAAAGAGTTGGAAATTGCGATGACGCAGAGCGCGCAGAGTAGTCGACCACTTGGGCGGAGTGGAGGTTTTCGCGTCGGCCGCTTCGGGTAGGGCGGAATCAACTCCTGGGGCGCTTTTGATAGAAGTCACTCTTTACTCTTCTAAAGTCTTACATCCTTGCTTCACTTTCCCTGCGGATGACGGCAACTGGCGGCAAAAACCGGAGCGGAAACCGGAGGAATTCTTTAGTTTACGCCCGGAGAGGCGAAGGGCTGTTTACTTAACGGACGAATTTCCACAGCGCGACCCCGTGACCGATTAGGAACTTCCTTGTGGCGGCGATCCACGATAGAGTTGGTAGCGATGAGCAGCAACCCCAACGGACCTTGCGTTGAACGGCGAGCGGCGCAACGTTTTGAAGTGCACCTGCCGCTGACCGTTCATTACGAAGGGCGGGCCGTACCCGGATTTATCCAGGACTTGAGTGGGCGCGGGATTTTCTTTTTTGCCGAGGCCGCGCTGCCGGAAGGCGCGATCGTGGAGTTGACTTTCAACATGCCGTCGGAGATTACGCTGGCGGAAAATATGCCGGTGCGGTGCCGAGGACGGGTGCTGCGATCATCGGCTTCGCCGAACGGTCAGGCTTCATCCGGCCAACTTCTGGGCACTCAGTCTCCGAGCAATCAGCGAACCGGGATTGCTGTGCGATTCGAGTCTTACCACTACCTGCCAGCGGACGAGCCGATCGCTCCGTTCGTTCGCGTTTCGGCTAACAGTTCTGATGTTTCCGGCTCCATTCCACGCTAAAACGCGCCCCTAATTATTTGTTGCTGAGAGCTGACGGGATCAGTTCGCGGGAAGGGACGCCGCCTCGACCGCTCCAGTAGGGGGCTTTTTTCGCGCTCGCAGTAGGAGGTAAGCGGGGTAACTGAGCGCCAGCAGGCTCAAGGTGAACAGGGCATCCTTGAGATCGCCGACAACGGTCGCAACCAGAAACGCGGCGGAGACGAGCAGGACGCCGAGATTGGTCCAGGGATATCCCCAAAGCTTGAACGGCCGCGGTAGATTTGGTTCGCGTATGCGCAATGCGAACAAAGCGCAAAAGCCGGAGAGATAAACAACCACGAACAAGACTGAGGACATGGCGATGAGGGTTTCAAAACCACCGCTGAGGATGAGGGCGATGCCGGCGAGCGTGCCCAGCAATAGAGCGGCGGTCGGAGTTCCACCGAGGTTGACTGAGGCTACGCGGCGTGGCAACAAACCATCGCGGCTCATGGCGAAGAGAATGCGCGGCATCATGAGCAGGATGGCATTGATGGTGCTGACGGCGGCAATGATCGACACGATCAGGATGACCTGCTTGCCGCGGGCTCCGAAGATGGCCAGAGTGGCGTCGGCGGCGGGCATTTGAGAAGCGCCCAGCCGGTTCATGGGCAGGATGTGAAGCAGGGCGGCGTTCACGAGCAGGTAGATCGCGATACAGGCTACGACGCCGCTGATCGAGGAACGCGGCAGATTTCTGACTGGATCTTTATCTTCCTCCATAAAGTAGATAGCTCCATACCAACCGTCGTAACTGACGATGACGGCTTGCATGGCCATGAGGAGCGCGAGGAGAAGACTGCCGCGCGGCAGGAGATGAGTTGCCGGCGCGGCGGCGGCAGCATCGGCAGCGCTCGGCGAAATCGCGAAACATGCGATGACAAAAACGGCCAAGGCCAGCACCTTGACCAGACTGGTTAGCTCCTGGGTACGGCTGCCGGCGCGCAGGCCGAGCCAATTGAGCAAAGTGAGCAGGGTTAGCCCGGCAATGGCAATCAGTTTGACGTTTCCGCGGAGCGCAGGTTGAAGTTCGGCAACGAATTCTCCGAAGGCGATGGCCAGAAAGGCGAGAGAGGCTGACTGCACGAGCCAATCGCAGCAGCCGACCAAGAACCCACCATAACCGCCAAAGGCGCGGCGAGAATAGACATACCATCCACCGGCTTGCGGCAGCATGGTTCCAAGTTCAGTGACCGAAAGGGTACAGAAGAAGGCGTAAAGGCCGCCTACGAGCCAAACCGCCATGATTAGAGCTGAACTTTGCAATCTGGCGGCAATCTCGCCGGGAGTGCGCAGGATCCCGACGCCAACCGTATTGCCGATGATGACGGCGATTCCGAAGCCAACGCCGAGAATGCGCAGCAGGTGGCCTTTGGTACGCGCCGGACGGCGTGAAGATGTGGAGGTAAGCGGCGCGGAATCCAGACCGGGGGTTAGAGACATCGGTGCGCGCCATTATAGCCCGCAAGCGGGCTGAGGATTCGGGGCGACCGGTGGCCTGCATTTCGGCCCTTCTTTCCAAGCGATGGGCTTTGTCTTACAATTGAGCAGCCCAGCAGCCTGGCGGGTTTTCTGGCCCAGTTCGAAAACCCCAGGCAAAACCTGCCGCCTTGTCTGTGGTTCAAATCGATTACGAAGGTCATTTGAGGTAGTAGCTGGAAGTTCGTAGCATGACAATGAATACTGAGAAGATAGTCATGCCCGGGATCGCCGTCGCCCTCATTACTGAGGACCGCGAACAATCCGTCGTACTTCGCAGCCGGCTTGAAAGCACGAATCTGGCCCGTACGGTATTGAGTCACGTTGGGGTTCCGGCAGGGCCGAGCGACGCCATTCTGCGGCAGTTGCAAGACCAGCACGCCGAAGTGGTGCTGGTGGACATTGACCCGCAGAACCCGCACCGAGCCATCCGCACGATTGAACTGATCCACGCAAACATTTCTGAGGTCACGATTTTTGCCGTGGGCGACATGAACCAGCCCACTAACATCGTATCCGCGATGCGGGCCGGAGCGCGCGAATTTCTCGATCGCGCTGCCACGCGAGAGGCGCTGATCGAAGCTTTTACCCGCTTTTCCGCCAGCTTGAGCCGAGCGCAACGGAGTTCAACCAAGGCGCGCGTCCTGACTTTTTTGAATGCCAAAGGCGGAGCCGGCACAACTACCACCGCGGTCAATACCGCCGTCGCACTGCAGGAGACGCACGGCCGGGTGGTGCTGGTCGATTTCGCTCCGCTCGGCCATGCTGCGCTGCAAATGAATTTGCGGCCGCAGTTCACACTGATCGATGCGCTGCAGAACCTCCACCGCATGGATGGTTCACTGCTTGACGGGCTGATGACGCCTTATCGCAACGGTCTGCATTTACTGGCCGGGGCGCTGCAACCGCATAACAGTGTTCCGACGGCATCGGAGTTGGCCCGTCTGTTTGACCTGCTGGTTGGGCAATATAACTTTGTGGTGGTCGACGGATCGGGGCGCATGGATGGGACCATGCAGATGATCTGCGACCTTTCGAACGCGGTGCTGCTGGTCGCACAGACCGATGTTGTTTCTCTGTGGAGCGCGGGGCGCATTCACGCGTTTCTGCAAGAAGGCGCGGGCCGCGATCGCGTACGAATGGTATTGAACCGTTACAAAAAGATCCCGGGATTCAGCGACGAAGATGTGGAGAAATCCACCAATTGCAAAGTGCTCTGGAAGGTGCCCAACAACTTCCAGGTGGTTGGACCAGCGATTGACAAGGGCAGCCCGGTGGCGGCGCAGGGCAATCATGATCTGGGCCGCTCGTATCAGGGGTTAGCCGCGGAACTTGCCGGAGCGGCTACATCCGGCGAAGGCGCGCTATCTCTGGTTTATCAGCACGATAAGGGCGACGCCAAGAAACGCTCCGCCAGCCCGCTGATTGTCTCGCCCATGCGGGCGGGGCAATAGGTCTTTCAGGTCTCAGGTCTTAGGTTTTGGGTCTTAGGAAAATACAAGGCTCGCACTGCTATCCGCTCGGGTTGGAATCGCTCGCCAGAATCACCCCTTTGCTAGAATCAATGGTCGCCGAAAAACCTCGTCGAAAATCAAGATTCGCCCATGACGCCTCGAGTCGCCGAGATCGTGTATCAGATGATCGCCTTTCTGTTTGCCATCAGCGTGCACGAATCGGCCCATGCGTGGACGGCTTCGCGGTGCGGTGATCCGACGGCGCGCATGTTGGGACGCGTTTCATTGAACCCGATTCGGCATATCGATTTGCTTGGCACCATCATTCTGCCGCTAGTGGCAGCAATCAGCGGCATTCCGTTGCTGGGATGGGCCAAGCCGACGCCGGTCGATCCGCGAAATTTTCGTAATCCGATGCTGGACGATATTCTCACTTCGGTGGCGGGACCGGTCAGCAACTTCATCGTTGCCACCGCAGCGCTCTTGCTGCTTGGCGCTATCTCGCTGTCATCGTCTGCGGGCCACGACCTGATTCTCGGGTTGCCGGGCGGCTTTGCCGGGGCTGGTTCCGATTCCGCGCTGACATTCGCGGCCATGATGTTGTATGCGCTGATGATCATCAATATCGTTCTGGCGGTGTTCAATCTCATTCCCGTCCCGCCACTCGATGGCAGCCATGTGCTGCGGCATTTTCTGCCGGAGTCGGTGCGAACGATCTACGATCGCATCGGCATCTTCGCGCTGCTGGCACTGGTGTATCTCGGCGGAGGGTTGCTTAGCGCCTTGATTCGTCCATTTCTTCGTTTCTACGTTTCGATGCTGTACAAATTTTGATGGGACGACTGTCGCGGGCAAATTCTGAATGACAACTTCTTCTACCAAGAAACGTGTGCTGAGCGGAATGCGCTCGACTGGCAAGCTGCACCTGGGGAACTATGTGGGGGCGCTGCAAAACTGGGTGCGGATGCAGGACGAGTACGATTGTTTTTTCTTTATCGCCGACTGGCACGCTCTGACTACCGATTACGCTGACACCTCGCGTCTGAAAGAAAATTCGATCGAGGTGCTGCTGGATTGGCTGGCGGCAGGGCTTGATCCGGAGAAGTGCGTAATGTTCATCCAATCGCACGTTCCGGCGCACGCCGAGTTGCACCTGCTGTTCTCGATGATCACTCCGCTGGGATGGCTGGAGCGCGTGCCGACTTACAAAGAGCAGAAGGAAAACATCAAGGGCAAGGACCTGGATACCTACGGATTTCTCGGGTATCCGGTTCTGCAATCGGCCGACATTTTGATCTATAAGGCGAATGTTGTTCCGGTGGGCGAGGACCAGGTGGCGCACGTGGAGCTGACGCGGGAGATCGCGAGAAGGTTCAACGGGTTCTATGCGGGAGGCTGCGGCGGCAAGAAGCGCGAGTATGTTTTCCCCGAGCCGCAAGCACTGCTCACGCCTTCTCCGCGGCTGCCGGGAACCGACGGACGCAAAATGTCAAAGTCGTATGACAATGCGATCATGCTGACCGATCCGGAACCGGTGGTGCGGCAGAAACTTAAGACCATGGTGACCGATCCGGCACGGATACGACGTACGGATCGCGGCAACCCGGACGTGTGTCCGGTGGGGGACTTGCACAAAATATTCAGCAGCCGGGAAACGATGGCGAAGGTCAACGAAGGCTGCCGGTCGGCGGGAATCGGCTGCATTGAGTGCAAAAGCTGGGTCGCCGATGCCCTGGTGCAGATTCTTAACCCGATGCAGGAGCGGCGCAAAAAATACGAGGACAGCCGCGGCGATGTCTGGGATATCCTTAATAAGGGTTCGGCGCAGGCACGTGAGATTGCTGGAGCCACGATGGATGAGGTTCGCGATTCGATGGGATTAGACTACGGGGATTGAACTACGCGGGACAAGACAGGGCGGCGGCAAAGGATTTGAAGAGATGACAGAAGTATCTCCATTAGCGTCGCTATCTCAGACAACGGAACAGGCGTCGGGCGAACCGTCGGCGCGTGTGCTGGCTCCGGTGGTGCCGATCAATAGCAAATTGGACAGCAAGATAGATAGCAACGCTGCTGCGGCCAAATCGAGCAACGGCAAGAAAGACGAGGCCAGCGACTTCCCATTCGCAATTTCATTCGGCGAAATCTATGAGGGACCGCTTGACCTGCTGCTCGACCTGGTCCGCAAGCAAGACATCGACATCTACGACATTCCCATAGCGAAGATCACGGCGCAGTACCTGACATATGTCGAGCGGATCAAGGAGCTCGACGTCAACGTCGCTTCCGAGTTCATTTACATGGCCGCAGTGCTGATCCACATCAAGTCGAAGATGTTGTTGCCGCGCGATCCGCTGGCTCCGGCAGACGCTATCGACGATCCGCGCAGCGAACTGGTGAACCGGCTGCTGGAACACGAAAAGTTCAAGTCCGCGGCGCAGATGCTTTTGCAGAAGCAGCAGATTGAAGATGCAGTGCTGAGCAACCCCGCGATTCACGAGTTTATGGATGCGGAGGGTACCGAACCTGAACTCGCGGCCGACGTCATCGACCTGGTAAAAACCTTTCAGCAGATTCTGGACCGCGCCCGCACGCGGCCGGTGCTGTCAGTAGATGAAGAGACGGTGACGGTGGGCCAGATGATCCAGTACCTGCACCGGCGGCTGGCGCTCGAAGATCGTCCTATTCGCCTGAAGCAGATGCTGAGCACGGTGCCGTCACGCGCGGCGCTGGTCTGCATGTTTCTGGCAATGCTCGAACTGGTGCGGTTGCAGGCGATTCAGGTAAGGCAAGACCACGTCTTCGGCGAAGTGCTGGTGCGCAAGCATACTCACTTTGAAGAAATAATGACGGAGCAAGCCGCAGTGCGCGATGATTGGAAGTGAAAAAGAAAGTTCTCAGTTCCCAGTTCTCAGTTCTCAGAAAAGCCCACCCGCGGCCGGCGTTTTACTGAGAACTGAGAACTGCAACCGAGAACTGGGAACTGATTCATGAGTCTTAGACCTCAACTCGAAGCCATTATTTACGCGGCGGAGACGCCAATCTCGATCGACCAGATTTATTCGCTGGTGAAAGATGGGCTGCTCGCAGAAACTCCAGGAGTGGAGCCGGCGGAAATCAAATCGCGCATCCGCGCGACTCTTGAGGAGCTGATCGCGAGTTATTCATCGCCCGAGCACGGCATTGAGATTCGCCAGGTTGCCGGCGGATACCGCATGTCGACCAAGCCCGACCAGCACGATGTGGTGCGGGCTTTTGCCAAGAGCCTGAAACCGCCGTTCCGGCTGTCGCTGCCTGCGCTCGAAACTCTGGCGGTCATTGCCTACAAACAGCCGGTGACGGTGCCCGAGATCAGCGAGATTCGCGGCATAGATTCCGGTGGAGTCATTGCCACGCTGCTCGATCGCAAGCTGATTACGACGGCCGGCAGAAAGGCTGTAATTGGGCGGCCGATTCTCTATAAGACCAGTAAAGAATTCTTGCTGCGCTTCGGACTGAAGGACATCCACGAGTTACCGAGCATGGAAGAATTCGAAAAGCTGCTGGCGGAGTCGTTCCAGAGCGATTTGCTGCCCAGCGAGCGAACGAACGACGATGAGGTTTCGCCGCGTAGAAGCGTGGAAGAGCCTCACTCTGACACAACTGCCGAAGAAGAAATCGAAACGCGAGCGACCAGCACTCCGGAGTAGGCATGCCAGCCGAACGTCTGCAAAAGATTATTGCCGCTGCCGGAGTCGCCTCCCGCCGCAAAGCCGAAGAAATGATTACTTCGGGCCTGGTGGTTGTGAACGGCCAGGTGGTCACGGAATTGGGGAGCAAGGCCGATCCCGAAACCGACCACATTCGCGTGAATGGCAAACTGCTGCAAGGTCCGGAGCGTTATACGTACATCGCGCTCAACAAACCCAAGGGATACGTGACCACGGTGAGTGATGAGAAGAAACGGCCGACGGTGATGGACCTGGTACAAAAGGTGAAGGGCCGCGTGTATCCGGTGGGGCGTCTCGACTGGGCGAGCGAGGGCTTGCTGCTGATGACCAACGACGGAGCGCTGGCCAACGCGCTGATGAAAGCGTCTTCGAATGTGCCGAAGACGTATGTGGTGAAGGTTGCAGGGCAACCCGATGAAATCAAGTTAGACAAATTGCGGCGCGGAGTTTCCATCGCCGAAAAAGGTGGACGCCGGGTGCGGACGGCTCCGGCAAAAATTCGGCTGATTCGCGAAGGCGACAACCCCTGGCTGGAAGTGACGATCATTGAAGGCCGCAATCGCCAGGTGCGAAAAATGTTTGAAGAGGTCGGACATCACGTGGAGAAGATTCGCCGCGTGCAGTATGGTCCGCTGGGGCTGGACGTACCGCCGGGAGATTGGCGCAACCTGACTTTGCTCGAAGTTGCCAAATTGAAAAGCGCCGCGACCGGGCCGAAACTTACGCTTCCGCCAAGCCTGCCGAGCCCGGCGCTTTTACCGAAGCGGCCGCAGGCGAAGACTTTTTCTGCGTCGCGTCCAATACCTGCGTCAAAATTTTCTCGGGCTACGAGGACCAGTGCGAGGCCGCACGGTAAGGTAAAGCGCGCGGTCAAATTTGGCGCGCCAAAACATAAGCGTTCAGCGGGAGTTCCGCCGGCCCGCGGGTCAGCCTAACCCTTCGCGCCTGCACTCATCTTAATTATTGCCGATATCGACAATCATTTATCTGTAAGCATGGGAAGGCGTGCGGCACCGTAGAGTCCGGCATCGCTCCCGAGCAGCGCGCGCGTGATGATGGTTTTCGGTCCGGGGCCGGGCTTCACGTGAGCGGAAGCGCCTTCATGCTTGGCAAGAGGATCGTCGGGCGCGGTGGCCGCGTAGACGAACGAACGCAGGCGCAACTCTTCGAAGATCGATGGCGAAAAAGCTTCCCACGCGCTTGACGCACCGCCGCCGATCACATAAATCGGCAGGTTCAGCGAATTGACCATGGTCGACAGCACAATGCCGAGACAACGGCCGACGTAGCGGAAAATGCGCCGCGCAGCTTCATCGCCCTGGATGGCGAGATTGTAAATCGATTTCGCGCTGAACTCGGGGTCGGATTGGATGGCACGCGCCAACGCCGGCGCGTCTCCCTTCGCGATCGCTTCCCGCGCCAGGCGCACCATCGCGGTCGCGGAAGCGTACTGCTCCAGGCATCCGTGGTTGCCGCAGCCGCAAAGATGTCCGTCGGGCTCAACTGTAGAGTGTCCCAGTTCGCCGGCCATGCCGTTCGCGCCGCGCCAGATTTTGCCGCCCAACACAATGCCGCCACCAACGCCAGTTCCCAAGGTCAGCATCGCCATGTCGGAGAAATCTTTGGCTGCACCCAGCCATTTTTCTCCGAGGGCGGCGACGTTGGCGTCGTTTTCGAGGATGACCACGGTCTTGAGGCGCTGCTCGACCGCCGCGCGCGCGGGATAGTCGACCCAGTCGGGCAGGTTGGGAGATTCGCGCACCAGCCCGGTCTGCATGTCGATAATCCCAGGCACGCCGATGCCAATTCCGAGCAGCGCGGCTGAGCTTTTATATTTGTCGGACATACTCTGGATGGCGTTGCACATCTCGCCGATCACGTGATCGCGTCCGAGGGAAACCTGGGTACCGAGGGTAACTTTTTCGACCAGTTTGCCCTGATCGTCCACGGCAGCGATGCGCAGGTTGGTGCCGCCGAGGTCCACTCCAATGGCCAGTTTATTCATAGAATCTCTTCACCGATGACGGACTTGACCAATTAACGACCTGTCCGATTAACGACTGTGTCCCTATGGCAGATTCAACGCTTCCATGCTTCATGCTTCATTCCCAGGGGCGTGAGGCTCTCCCTTTTTTACAGGCCGGGGAGTCCATCCGTCAACACTATTAAATCGTTCTACTAGGGCTATTTTTGACAATTTGGACAATAATGGCTGCTGCGCCCGCCGAGCACAACCCGCCGGATCGCCGCCCCGCATACCAGGCACGGCTCTGCTTCACGTCCGTAAACGCGGTGTTGGAGCTGGAAGAATCCTTCTTCTCCATCGGCATCGACGTAATCGGAGATCGACGACCCGCCCAGGGCGATCGCCTCACGCAGAACTTCCTGAACAGCGGCGTGCAATTTGTGCAACCACTCGCGCGTAATCGTCGCGGCTCGCCGTCGCGGACGGATGCCAGCGCGAAACAGAGATTCATCGGCGTAGATGTTGCCCACGCCGCGCAGAAGTTTCTGGTTCAGCAGCGCGCTCTTGATGGGAGTCTTGCGTCCGCGAAACAGTTCGGAGAATTGGTCCGCGCTCACCTCCAGCGGTTCGATACCGCCGGGATCGAAGCCGCCGGATTCGGATTGAGGATGAACGCTGAGCTTGCCAAACATTCGGGGATCGATGAAGCGGAGTTCGCGTCCTGAGGCGAGCTTGGCGATCAGGTGAGTGTGCTTGACGACTTCGTCGGCAGGATCGCAAACGACGAGGCGACCGGTCATGCCGAGGTGGACGATCCACTGCGCGGTCTGTGGCCCTGGCGGGCGACTGCGTTTGCTTCGGCGATTGTCTTGGCGTTTACCTTTGTGTGCCAGCGATGAGGCCGTTGCGCTCGCGAAGCTCTCAAGATCGATCACAATGTGCTTGCCGGCGCGGTGCACGCGGACGATTCGCTTGCCCTCGAGGGTCGAGGCGATCAAGCCAGGCGGCGATTTGAGTGGTTGCTTCCGCGAACCGATCCAAACCGATTCGATGGAATCTCCGGTGGTGCGCTTATCGAGGCCGCGCGCGATGGTTTCGACTTCGGGGAGTTCGGGCATGCGTCAGGATAGACGATCAGCATACCAGCGTGTGGAAGCAAAGCGTATTGGCGATGTTTCTTAGCGCGGCGGCAAGCCAGCTTTGAGGCTGTATACCGTACCGCCGGCAAAATCGCCTTTGGGAGCAATCCCGAAATCGAAAGTCGTTCCCCACAAAACTCCATCTGAGGCCTGGGTAATCCCGAAAGGATAAGCGCCAACCTTAGCCGAGGGTTTGAAGGGTGTAAAACTCTGGAGCAACGTCCCGTCCGATGTCGACAACGAGATGATGTCTCCGTAGCCGGTGCTGCCGCTGTAATCGCAAACCCAGAGGTTGCCATCGCTCCCGAGTATCACTTGTTCTGGAGTGCCACCGTCGGGGATGGTGTTGTAGAACGGAAACAGCTGCACATCGTTTCCTTGCTCACCATTCACGTCAAACTCGAAAACTCCTTCGCCGTTAATTCCGTAGACGGAGTACAAGCCGTAGATGTTGCCGTTCGGGCCGACAGCCGCGGGATTTCCGACAGCGGGGATGCCGTCGACAAGGGGAAAATCCGTGACCTGGAAGGCATTCGAGGACGGAGTGAATTCAAACAAGAAGGGTCCGGAATCCCCATAGAGTGATCCGTTGGGTCCCAGGATTAGACTGGTTGGGTTTAAGCCTTGTGTTTGCGGGTCAGTGAAGCTGAAAACAACGTTATAGTCCCCGGACGACGGAATGACCTGGAAGATTGCGCCGCACGCGCCTCCGGTACAGCTGCCCGTCTGGCCAGCCCCTCCGTAAATGGTTGTGCCATACAAATTGCCGTCCGCTCCCACCACCAAAGCGGTGGGATAATCGCCGTCGGCGCAGTTCGGCTCGGAGCAGAACAGATGGAGAACCTGGAAGCCGGATCCGTCCGTATTCACTCGGAACAGGGACCCATGGTTATTGATGCCCCCGGCCGGGGCGGAGCCGTAGAGCATGCCGTCAGGGCCTTGAATCATCAGGCCCGGGCCAGCGCCGTTTGGGTAGTTGTTCTGCGGTCCGGGAAGAAAAGTGTAGAGCACGGTAAACACTTTCTTACGCGTGAGGGAAAATACCGTTCCCCCGGAGTTTGACGGCCCTATCTCAGAGAGCACGGCGGTGCCGTAAAAATTGCCGTTGGAACCCTGAAGGATGGTGTAGGGACGGGCACCGTTGGGACAGGGACCGACCCCCTGGCTTCCAATACAAGTGAAGGTATAAGCCGGGACTGGATGCCCCTTTGCTGCGCAGACGAAGCTTGATAGCAGCGCCAAAGATATGGCAACACGGATATTCCATTTCATGCGGGTCACCCCTGGTACGGGTTTTGATATCGCTTTCGCACCGGCCACACTAGACACCAGAGACAGGGAACGTCGCAAATCACGATTCGATCAATTCCATATCACTGAATAAGCTACTGAATGCACGCTGTTTATACTCCGGAGCCTAAAACAAGATTCGCACAAAGATCTGGGCTGCGACATTTC
The DNA here is from genome assembly GCA_035287825.1 of Terriglobales bacterium. Lineage (GTDB taxonomy): Bacteria > Acidobacteriota > Terriglobia > Terriglobales > Acidobacteriaceae > Acidiflorens. Next base: position 12,540 of record DATEBK010000361.1, on the reverse strand, counting down.
AGGTTGGCCGTGGCTGGGCATTGTTGTATCAGTCATTTCTGGTTTGCCCGTCCACAGGCCGATTCGGTATGCTACAGCGTACACACCAAGTACCGCCGGTCTTCCCAGTTTTCCAGTCTATCGAGCAGTAGCGGCGCAATCCGTGTGTGCGATCCCAGGGGCAATCAAAAAAGGGCAATCATCAAAGTATGATCTTTGAGAGTAAGAGTATGACCTTTCAGCTTGGAGTTCGGGTTGAGCAGAAGTAACGGCAACAGGGGCAGGACCGCGGTCATCGTCGGCGCGCAGTGGGGCGACGAGGGCAAGGGGAAGATTGTCGATGTACTCACGCGGACTTTTTCGGTGGTGGCGCGCTACGCCGGCGGACACAATGCCGGACATACCGTCATCATCGATGGCAAGAAATTTATTCTGCAACTGGTTCCGGGGGGAGTACTGCGGCCGGAGTGCACGAGCGTGGTCGGCAATGGCGTGGTCATCGATCCTCTGGCTTTTCTGAAAGAGGTCGCATCGCTGCGTGCTGCGGGCGTCAAAGTGGACGGCAATCTTTTCGTCTCCAATCGCGCGCAGGTCATTCTTCCCTACCATCGCATGATGGAGCTGGGATCGGAGAACGCTCCGGGGCGGGTGAAGATTGGGACTACGTCACGTGGCATCGGGCCCGCCTACGAAGACAAAATGGGGCGGCGCGGACTGCGCGTCGCCGATCTGCTGGATCGGCAATTGTTGCGAACTCATATTGAGAATGCCTGCCGCGAAAAAAATATGATCGCGCACGCGCTTTTTAACTCCGAACCTCTGGACGCTGACAAAATGTTCCGCGAATACGCGGAAGCTGCCACACAACTCGCTCCGTTCGTCCGCGATACTGCGTTGTTGTTGAACCGCGCTCTCGCCGAGGGCAAGTCGATCGTATTTGAAGGTGCGCAAGGCACTATGCTCGATATTGATCACGGTACCTATCCCTTCGTGACGTCTTCGAGTGCGACTTCTGGCGGGGCGGCAACGGGCACGGGCGTTCCTCCGACTTCGATTGACACGGTGATTGGCATCACCAAGGCTTATTGCACGCGTGTGGGCGGAGGTCCGTTCCCAACCGAGTTGCTCGGGGCGGAAGGCGAAGACCTGCGCAAGCGCGGGAATGAATACGGCGCGGTGACGGGGCGTCCGCGGCGCACGGGCTGGCTGGATTTGCCTCTGCTTCGCTACGCTGGCATGATTAACGGCATCTCATGGCTGGTGGTAACGAAGCTGGATGTGCTCGATCACCTGACGGAGATTCCGGTGTGCGTGGGGTATAAGGTGGACGGCAAGGCGACGGATGAAATTCCGGCACAGGCATGTGGCTATGAAAAACTTGAGTGCATCTACCGCAACATGCCGGGATGGGCGACCCCGACGCAATCGATTCGCACGCTGGAGGACTTGCCCAAGGCGGCGCGCGAATACATGACCTTTATCGAAAATGAAACCGGAGCGCGGGTGGGAATGATTTCCACGGGGCCGGACCGGGAGCAGACGATTCTGGTGCCGGAGTTTATGAGCGCGATGAGACTGAGTTAGATTTAGCGGTTGAGGTCGAAATCAGACAAAATTCTTGGGGCTGTTATTTTCAGGACTATCGTTTTCAGGACTATCTTTTTCAGGACTATCAAGAACGGAGCGACGGATGGTGGTGCTGGCTGTTACCTGGATAGCAAAAATTGGACGCGAGTCTGAAGTGGCCGCGATCTTCGAAAAACTTACACCCGAATCGCGCAAAGAACCGGGTTGCATCATGTATCAGGTGCATAAGCACAAGACTGATCCGCGCCGGTTCTTCATCTACGAGCAGTATAAGGATGACGCCGCGCTGGAATTGCATCGCACGACGCCCCACTTCATGCAGATGGCGAAAAAAGATCTGCCCAAGATCGCCGAGCGCACCGAAGGACATTTGTTTGAGCCGCTGGGCTGACTCTTTGAGTTCTTAGTTCCCAGTTCTCAGAAAACCATATCAGCTCAGTTGTACTGAGAACTAGGAACCGAGAACGAGAACCGGGGACGGCTCCTACTGCGCCAGTTCGTATCCAGCGAAAAAGAAACTTAACTCGAAGCGGGCGGTGTCGTCCGCGTCGGAGCCGTGGATCGCATTGTGCTCGATATTGGTGGCCCATTTCTTGCGGATGGTGCCCTCTTCGGCACTGGCCGGATTGGTTGCGCCCATCAGCTTGCGCAAATCGGCGATGGCATTTTCTTTTTCCAGCGCTAATGCGACGATCGGTCCACTCGACATGAAAACCGTGAGCGAGTGATAAAACGGGCGGCTGGCGTGGACGGCATAGAACTGCTCCGCTTGATGCTGTGAAATTTCAAGCATCTTCATGGCCAGAATGCGGAAGCCGTTCTTCTCGAACTGCTCGATGATGTCTCCGACAGCGTTTTTCTTCACCGCGTCGGGTTTGATGATGGTCAGGGTACGTTGCAGTGTTTTCATGAATCGTCGTTAGTCCTCGGTCGTTAGTCGTTAGCCTGAAACCCTAAACTTGTCGTCCTGAACGGTGCCAGATATTCACGATGCGAAATTCTGCGCTACCGAAAGACGTCCATCCCCCCAAAAAACTTAGTCAGCGGACTCCAGCGCCCAGCGCGGCGGCGAGGGTTTCTCCCATGTCGGCGGGAGATTTTGCTACTCTGATGCCAGCCGCTTCCATGGCGGCAATCTTTTCGGCGGCCGTGCCTTTGCCGCCGGAGATGATGGCTCCGGCATGGCCCATGCGGCGGCCGGGAGGCGCGGTCTGGCCGGCGATGAATCCGACGACTGGCTTTTTCATGTGAGTTTTGACGAACTCGGCGGCGGTCTCTTCGGCATTGCCGCCAATTTCTCCGATCATGATGACGGCTTCGGTTTGCGGATCGCGATTGAACAGGTCAAGTGCGTCGACAAAGTTAGTGCCAATGATGGGATCGCCGCCGATGCCGATGGCCGTCGATTGCCCGATTCCGCGCTGCGTGAGCTGATGCACGGCCTCGTATGTCAGCGTGCCGGAGCGCGAGACGATTCCGACGTTGCCTTCTTTGTGGATTGACGCGGGCATGATGCCGACTTTGCATTTGCCTGGCGAAATGATGCCGGGGCAGTTGGGGCCGATGAGGCGCGAGCGACGGTTTTGCAGGAACTCCCAGGCGCGAACCATGTCGAGCGTTGGAATGCCTTCGGTGATGCAGACGATGAGTTCGATTTCGGCGTCGGCCGCTTCCATGATGGCGTCGGCAGCGAATGGCGGCGGCACGAAAATTATCGTGGCATTGGCGCCGGTTTTGTCGGCTGCTTCCTGCACGCTGTTGAAGACCGGCCAGCCTTCGTGCGTGGTGCCGCCTTTGCCGGGAGTTACTCCGCCGACAACCTGCGTACCGTAGGCGGCGCAGGCTTTGGCGTGGAAAGTGCCTTCGCGTCCGGTGAGGCCTTGCACGATCAATCGCGTTCGCTTGTCTACCAGAATTGCCATAATTGCTCGCTCTCAAAAATCCGTCATTGGTCGTTAGTCATTGGGCATTTAGTCCATCGTCGGCAGTTAATTGGCGCAGGCCGCTAGTCAATGGTCGTTTGTCGTTGGCGGCTTGCGCTAGGCTCTCGCGGCGGCGACAACTTTGTCGGCTGCGTCTTTCATGGTTTCCGCGACGACGAAGTTCAGGCCCGACTCCATCAGGATTTTCTTTCCTTCCTGAACGTTCGTGCCTTCTAACCGCAACACCACGGGCAGTTGAAGATTCGTCTTTCTGGCCGCTTCGACGACTCCCGCGGCCAGCGTATCCACGCGCAGAATGCCTCCGAAAATATTGATGAGCACAGCGCGGACGCTTTTGTCGCTCAGCAGAATTTCAAAGGCGTGAGCGACTTGCTCGGAATTTGCGCCACCGCCTACATCGAGAAAGTTGGCGGGCATTCCTCCGGCGTACTTGATGATGTCCATGGTGGCCATGGCCAGGCCGGCTCCATTGACCATGCAACCTACGCTGCCATCGAGCTTGATGTAGTTGAGGTTGTATTTCGAAGCCTCGACTTCGAGCGGATCTTCTTCAGTGACGTCGCGCAGCTCTTTGAGGTCGGGATGACGGAAGAGAGCGTTGTCGTCAAAGGTCAACTTGGCATCAAGCGCGAACAGGCGTCCGTCGGTGCAAGTGATGAAGGGATTAATTTCGACGAGCGACGCGTCGGTGTCGAGAAAGGCGCGGTAAAGTCCGGTGAGAAATTTGACGGCGGGATTGATCTGTTCGGGTTTGAGTCCAAGACTGAAGGCAATCTTGCGTGCCTGAAACGGTTCGAGGCCCATGCCGGGATCGATATATTGCTTGAGAATGGCTTCGGGGCGCTCGGCGGCGACTTGCTCGATATCCATGCCACCTGCGGCTGACGCCATGAAGACAGGCTTGCCCTCACCACGATCGACCAGAATGCCGAGATAGAGTTCCTTTTCGATGGGCAAGGTTTCTTCGATGAGCAGGCGGCGCACGATGCGGCCTTCGGGGCCGGTTTGATGCGTGATCAGCGTCATGCCGAGCATTTTGGCGGCAAGTTCGCCAGCTTCTTCGACCGACTTGGCGATTTTTACTCCACCACCTTTGCCGCGGCCGCCGGCATGGATCTGCGCTTTGACGACAACTCCGGTTGCACCAGCAGCGAAAAGTTCTTTGGCCGCGGCTTCGGCTTCTTCGCGGGTCGTAGCCATCGCGCCACGGGGCACGGTTACTCCATACTTTTTGAGAACCGCTTTGCCTTGATACTCATGAATTTTCATAATGATTCCGAAATACGCGGAAGAAACCCGATTGCGGCTTGAACTACAGTCCGGCGAACCCTTGATTCTATAAGACGCACTTGGAATCGGCAAAGTGCGCGGCCAAGAATGCGGAGGTCTTTCGCTGCGCTCAGGATGACACGATTTTCGAGAGCCTGGAGATTCCGCTTATTTTTTGCCCGCTTACTTTTTGCCCGCTTACTTTCCACCAACGGATTGCAGGCATCGGCCGTAGAGTTCGAGCAGGTGTGCGGCATAATCTTCGGGCTTAGCGGCGGCAGCGCTGCCCTGGAAGCCGACTCCGCCGCCGGCGGTTTTGCCGTAGCCGGTGGTCATGGCGACGAATTTCATGAGGTCGAGCGCGATATCTTCGTTGCGGCGAGAGCCGAGAGGAAGACCGGATGCATCCATAAATCAAAACTCCTTAAGGATAGTGTCTCGTGATTAGCGGCCGGTGATTCGTAGAGTAAATCCCCCTTCACTGGCCCCTTGGCGCGATGATAGCAGATGGCGAACTGCGTCAGCCCACCTCTACCAGCCCATAGCTCATCGCCCAGCGCGACCGCATTTCTCGTAGAGCACGGTCAATCTCGTCTTTTGATATTTCCGCGTTTGGCCCGGAGATGACGAATGCGGCTTCGCGTTTGGCGGCTTCGAGGAGCTGGCGATCGCGAATAATGTTTGCCACGCGGAAACTCGGAATCCCTGCTTGCTTTGTGCCGAAGAATTCTCCGGGGCCTCGGAGTTCGAGGTCGAGCTCGGCGATTTGAAAGCCGTCGTTCGACTGCACCATGGCGTTGAGGCGGCGTTCGCCTTCCTCGGAAACCTTTCCGCCATGCATCAGCACACAATAGGATTTTGCCGCGCCGCGGCCGATGCGTCCGCGGAGCTGGTGAAGCTGCGCTAATCCGAAGCGGTCGGCGTGCTCGATCACCATGACGGTCGCATTGGGAACGTCGACGCCGACTTCAATCACCGTGGTCGCGACCAGAATTTCGATTTTGCCCTGCTGAAACTCGCGCATGATGTGCTCTTTTTCATCTGCATCGAGACGACCGTGCAGCAAGCCGACATGCAGGCTGGGAAAAATCTTTTCCCGCAGCTGGCGGTGCATTTGCTGCGCGGCCTTCAGTTCCCTTTCTTCGTTTTCTTCGATCACGGGATAAACCACGTAGGCCTGATGTCCCGCGGTGATCTGCTTGCGGACGAACTCCCACACCTCGGGGGCGCGCTCGTCGAGGACACTGCGGGTGACGACGGGGGTGCGTCCGGGCGGGAGTTCGTCGAGAACCGAGACGTCAAGATCGCCGTAGAGAGTGAGGGCCAGGGTGCGCGGGATGGGGGTTGCGGTCATGACCAGCACGTCGGGCTCGACAGTCGTCATAGCCTCATCGGATTTCTTCATCAGCTTGAGGCGTTGCATGACTCCGAAGCGGTGTTGCTCGTCGACCACGACGAGGCCGAGATTTTCAAATTCAACGCGGTCCTGAATCAGGGCGTGCGTGCCGATGACCAGTTGGGCATTGCCTTGCGCGATGTGACGGCGCACGTCGCGTTTCCGTCCGGCCTCGAGCGAGCCGGTGAGAAGCACTATGCGGTAGCCGGCGCGTTCGAGAATCTGGCGCGCAGAAAAATAATGCTGCTGGGCGAGGATTTCAGTGGGCGCCATGAGAGCGACCTGGTAGCCGTTTTCGATGGCGATAATGGCGGCCTGGAAGGCAACGATGGTTTTGCCCGATCCAACGTCGCCTTGCAGCAGGCGGCGCATGGGGCTGGGCAATTGCATGTCGGTGGCGATTTCCTTGAGCACGCGCTTCTGCGCGGCCGTGGGATGGAACGGCAGTATCTTCTTGATGGCGGCGCGAACGGCGTCGGTGAGCTGAAAAGCGATTCCGGTTTGCGCTTTCTGCTCGCGGCGTTTGAGTTCGAGGCCGAGTTCGATGAAGAAGAGTTCGTCGAAAATCATGCGAATGTGCGCCGCAGTGCGAGACGATTGCAGATCGGCGAAACTTTCGCCAGCGTCGGGCCAGTGAATCTTCCACAAGGCTTCCCGCGGAGACGTGAGGCTGAGATGAGCGCGGACGGCGGCGGGGATGGGATCGGGAAGGTCGGGCGCAAGATTTTCCAGCGTCCAGCGAATGATGCGCCGAAACCAGCGGGGCGTAAGTTTGCCCTGGCCGGTGGATTCGTAGATGGGAACGATGCGTCCGATTTCTAGCGACGCGGCAGCTTTCTTTTCAGCTTCGTCGGCACCGCCTTCTTCGTTGATGTCGCCGAGAATCTCAACCTGGGGCTGGATGATCTGGAGACCGCCGTCGCGGTCGGCTTCAACTTTGCCGTAGAGCGCGAGCATTTGTCCGGGCTGGAAGCGGTCTTGGAGATAGGCGGCGTTGAACCACAGACACTTCAATTTGGAGCGTCCCTGACCGACGGTGAGCTGGAAAATCGGCATGCGACGGGTGCGAAACAGTCCTGAATTGCGGACTTCGGCGATCACAGTGGCCATTTCTCCGGCGCGGAGTTCGGCGACCGAACGCGGGTTCAGGCGGTCTTCGTAACGGAAGGGCAAATAGTGGAGGAGGTCGTCGACGGTCGCAATGCCTTTGGCGGCAAGCACCTCGGCGAGGCGGGGTCCGATGCCTTTTACATACTGCACTGGAGTGGAGGGTTCCAGCATCTTAAGGAATGTTAGCAGGGCGAAGCCCAGACCGAAGAAATGAAGGCCGGAGAATCAAAGCAGACGATGAAGAGCAAGACGATGAAAAACTTTCTCGACGCGCTGGCGGCTGTGCTGGCGGGCAACGCGATCTATTATTTGCTGATGCCGCACCTGCCGGCGCCGGCGCGTCACCGGCTCTTTCAGGAAGACTGGGGGCTGGTGGTGGATTTCGCGATCTGCACGGTGATTTTTGTGGCCGTGAAACTTGCGTGGCGGGGCGAGGGATGAACCAAGAGGATAAGCAAAGAAGGATCAACGAAATGGGCTGCGGTTGCCGCACGCCTGTGCCGATGTCATCTGGTAGTCTCATTTCGTCGTCGTTTCCCCGCATCTATGCTCAGGCCGCGAGAGTTGATCGCCAAGCTGAAGCCGTACCGCTCGCCCATTTTGAGCCGCGCGGGACTGAGTCTCGATCTCAACGAGAGCATGGCGGGATGCTCGCCGCGGGTGCTGGCGCGACTGCGCTCGGCCACGGCGGGGGACGTGTCGCTGTATCCGGAACGCGAAGTTGGCGAGCGGCTGGTGGCAGATTTCCTCGGAGTTGCGCCTGAGCAGGTTTTGCTGACTAACGGGATGGACGAAGGGCTGTCGCTGGTCTTTTCTAGTTACCTCGAGTCTACTTACCTCGGCCGGAACGATGAATTGCTGTTTGCCGATCCGACGTTCGTCATGTATCCGGTGCTGGGCGACGGGTTGGGCGCGCGAGTGGTGCGAGTGCAAGCGGGTGAAGAGTTGGCGCTTCCGGTTGCCGATCTTCTGGCGCGAATTTCGCCGCGCACGCGAGTGATCGCGATTGCGAACCCGAACAATCCGACGGGGCTGGCGGCGCGGCGCGAAGACTTGCTGCGGATCGTGGAAGCGGCGCCAGAAGCGGCGGTGGTGATCGACGAGGCCTACTTCGAGTTTTGCGGGGAGACGCTGATCCCGGAATTGACGCGGCACTCTAATCTTTTTGTCGGGCGCACGTTTTCAAAAGCCTATGGACTGGCGGGTTTGCGGCTGGGAGTGCTGATCGGGGAGGCGGAGCAGATTTCGTTTCTGCGGCGATTCGGCTTGCCGTTTAATGTGAATTCGCTGGTGCTGGCTTGTCTTGAAGAAGCACTGGCGGACCAGGCTTTCGTCCGCGAACACGTGGCGCAGGTGAAGCAGGGGCGCGCGCGACTGGAGGATTTGTTCCGCGAACTTGGACTGCGCTTCTGGCCGAGCCAGACGAACTTTGTGCTGGCGCGGGTGGGCGCGGGATTGAAAGCGTTCTTGGAGGCGATGCAGCGGCGAGGAGTTATTGTCCGGGATTCGTCGGCCAACCCAGGCTGCGAGGGGTGCGCTCGAATTACGGTTGGAACGCCGGCGCAGATGGATGGAGTGTTGCAGGCGATTCGCGAGGCGATGGCGGAGACCAGGCTCTAACAAATTGCGTGACCGGGCACTACGGGTGTCGCTCGGACTCCAATAGTTTCGGCTCCCATAGCTCAGCGACTGTTACCGGAGCCCAATATCGGGCAAAATGTCGCCATGACCACGATTCTGCTGCTGACTCTCTCCAATATCTTCATGACCTTCGCCTGGTACGGACATCTGAAGTATCGCGACGTGCCGCTGTTCAAGGTGATTGTCATAAGTTGGCTCATCGCCTTCGCGGAATATTGTTTTCAAGTGCCCGCCAATCGCATCGGTTCCTACGAGTTCACCGCGGCGCAATTGAAGACGATTCAGGAGGTCATCACGCTGACCGTGTTTTCGGTCTTCTCGGTCCTATATCTTGGTGAACCGCTGAAGTGGAACTACCTGGTGGGATTTGTCATGATCATTGGCGCGGTCGCGGTCATCTTCAAGAAATGGTGAGGCTGGCAAAACGCTCCCCCTCGCCGCGAACACTGCGGGGCCTCGATTGGCTTAATTTTCTCCTCGCCGACGTGCAGACGGGGGTGGGGCCCTTTCTCGCGATCTATCTTGCCGGCTACAAATGGAATGAAGAACGGGTCGGGCTCGCCCTTACGGTCGGGGGCATCGCAGGAATCCTGTCGCAAACGCCTGCGGGCGGGTTTGTTGATTTCCTGCGATCGAAGCGAACGCTGGTGGGTGCGGCCGTGGCCGCACTGGCTGCTGGGGCTCTGCTGATCGCTTTGTTTCCATCCTTCTGGCCTGTCATGACGGCACAAGTCTTGATCGGAAGCACGTCCAGCGTCTTCATCCCAGCCATCTGCGCCATGTCGCTCGGGATCGTCGGACGTGCCGCCTTCGACCTCCGCCAGGGCCGCAACCAGACGTTCAACTCGGCAGGCAATGTTGTCGCCGCCGTGTCCATGGGCTTGCTTGGCTACTTCGTTTCCAATCGCAGCATCTTTTTCTTCGTCGCGGCGTTCGCGGTCCCCACGATCCTAGTTCTGCTTCTGATCCGGCCCGGCGAGATTGACTATGAGCTCGCTCGCGGTGCAAGTGACGGCGAAAAAGGTGGCAAAGCGGAAGGCGTCCCAGTGCTCTTTCGGGATCGCCCGCTGGTGGTCTTCCTGGTCTGTGCCGTGATGTTCCATTTTGCGAATGCAGCGATGCTGCCGCTACTCGGCGAGATGCTGGCCCAGGGCCGGGGACGAAGCTCGATGCTCTTCATGTCAGCCTGTGTGGTAACGACCCAGCTCGTCGTGACGCTGATTGCGTCCTGGTCGGGACGCATGGCCGGAACCTGGGGTCGAAAGCCAGTCCTGCTGATCGCGTTCGCCGTGCTTCCGATTCGTGGCGTCCTTTACACTCTTACGTCCAATGCGGCATTGCTTGTGGGCATTCAGATCATGGACGGCATCGGGGCGGGAATTTTCGGGGTCGTATCCGTGCTCGTGATTGCCGATCTGACGCGCGGTACCGGCCGATTCAACCTCACGCTGGGAGCGATTACTACCGCGGTCGGTATCGGCGCGGCTCTGAGCCAGCTCATCGCCGGGAGTATCGTGCACCGCGTGAGTTTCCGCGCCGGCTTTCTCTTCCTCGCGGGAGTGGCCTTAGCAGCGTTCGCCATTCTCCATTTCTTGATGCCAGAGACGCGGAACACACGGTTGGCAGCCGAGTGACAGGCACAGCCCGCATCATCGCCACTCTAATCATGTTCGCGACGAGCAGTATGCCGCCGATGCAGTTTCCCGTATCATGGAGAGTTTTCAGTGCGAAAAGCTGAGTGCTAAGGCTAAGTGCTAAATGCTGATCTTCCGCAAACCTATCCCCGATGTTGAGCATCCTGAAATGCCGGCCGATGTGGTTATCGTCGGCGGCGGACCGGCGGGCATGGCCTGCGCGCTGCGGCTTTCGCAGTTGATTGATGATCACAATAAGAAAGACGAGAACGCACGCCATCCCGAGCGCCAACTCAGCAAAGAAAATATCTATGTGCTGGAGAAAGCTCGGGAAGCGGGGCAACATTGCCTTTCTGGCGCGTTGCTCGATCCTCGTTCGATGAAAGAGCTTCTGCCGGGATTCGAGAGTGAAGCGCCGCTGGACGCGGTCGTGCACAAAGATGCGGTTTACTTTCTTACCCGAAAAGGACATTACCGGCTTCCGTTGACGCCTCCGCCGCTGCAGGACCATGGCAACTATGTGATCTCGATCAATCGATTTGTGAAATGGCTGGCGGGGAAAGTGGAAGAGTCGGGGATTACGATTTTTTCGGGCTTTGCGGGATCGGATTTGCTTTACGACGGTGATCGCGTAGCGGGAGTGCGCACAGACGATAAGGGAGTCGATAAGCAGAACCAGCCGAAATCAAATTTCGAGCCCGGCTACGACATTAAAGCGAAGGTAGTGGTTCTGGCCGAAGGCACGCGCGGATCGCTGACCAAACAACTCATCCAGAAGTTCGATCTGATGAAGGATCGCAACCCACAGACCTATGGCGTGGGCGTGAAAGAACTGTGGGAAGTCCCCTCGGGACGCATTGAGGCGGGTGAAGTCATTTACACGATGGGTTATCCGCTGACCACGCAGGAATATGGCGGCGCGTGGATTTACGGGGTGAAGGAGGATGGCGCGAAGGCGACGACGGTCTCCCTCGGCTTTGTTACGGGACTTGATTATCGCGACCCGCGGCTTGATCCGCAGCATGTGTTGCAGACGTTCAAGCAGCATCCGATGATTTCGAAGTTGCTGGCGGGCGGAAAGATGATCCGCTATGGCGCGAAGTCGTTGCCGTATGGCGGGTGGTGGTCGATGCCGCCACTGGGCGGCGACGGTTGGATGATTGTGGGCGACTCAGCGGGCTTTCTTAACTCGGCGCGGCTCAAGGGAATTCATCTCGCCATCAAGAGCGGAATGCTGGCAGCGGAGACGGCATTTGAAGCGCTGGTGAAATCGGATGCGTCGGCCGCAACGCTCGGCAAGTTGCAGCGCCGCGTCGAAACCAGCTGGATTCACGATGAACTGTGGCCGGTGCGCAACTTCCATCAAGGATTCGAAAAGGGCATGGTTGCGGGCATGTTCAACACCGTGCTGCAGGATATTTTTCCCGGCGGACTGCGCGACCGGCTGCCGTCGCATCCGGGTTACGAGAAGCTGGAGCCGGTAGCGAAGCTGCCCGCTGACGGTGGCGCGGAAGCGCATCTGCTCGGTCCGGCGAAAGGCGATGGCAAGCTCACATTCGACAAACTGACCGACCTCTACCACTCCGGCACCAAGCATGAAGAAGACCAGCCGTCGCATTTGCTGATTCAGGACACAAATATCTGCAATGAGCGCTGTGTGAAAGAGTTTGCGAGTCCATGCCAAAATTTCTGCCCGGCGAACGTTTATGAGATGGTGGAGGACTCGACAGCGCCACATGGCAAGCGGATCAGTTTGAATCCGGCTAACTGCGTGCACTGTAAGACCTGCGACATTCAGGACCCCTACCAGATCATCACCTGGGTACCACCCGAGGGCGGCGGAGGGCCGAACTACGACGGGATGTAAGGGAGATGCAGGCTGCGTGAAGGCCATCAGGAATTGTGCCGAGGGCCAACCGCCAAAGCCCACGCTAAAGGCTGGCTCCGGCTCCCAACCGGGTATATACTGCTCCCGTTACTT
>DATEBK010000360.1:0-4735 GCA_035287825.1 Terriglobales bacterium | reverse complement strand
AGAAACCAGCGATATTCCCCATCGACGGCGCGACGGAACCGGGCCTCGTCTTCGAAGAGCTGGCCGGTCGTAACCGAGATACGCCACTTGTCTGCATTGCGTCCTAGATCGTCGGCATGGATCGCACGCTGCCAACCTGTGCCTGAACTCTGTTCGACCGAAAGGCCCGTGTATTCGGTCCAGCGTTTGTTCACAAACGTGGCGGAACCTTTGGACAACGCAGTGAAAGTCATCGCCGGTATTGTTTCCACAACGTCTCGCAGATGTTTTTCCTGACTAATGAGGCGATGAACTCGCCAGCGATGAAGAGCCCAGAGCACCGCAAAGAAAGCTGCCGCGCAAGAGAATCGGAACCAATTCGTCTGGTAATAGGCCGGAGCGACGAAGAAATCGAGGGACGCGCCAGCTTCGTTCCATAGGCCGCTGTTGTTGCATGCCATCACGCGGAAGGTGTAACTGCGCGGTGGCAAGTTGCTGTAAAACGCTTGCCGGCGCGTGCCGGCATCTTGCCAATCGTGATCCCAGCCTTCCAGCTTGTAGCGAAAGAGCATCTTCTCGGGCGCGACAAAGCTGAGCGCGGTATAGTCGATCTCCAGATCGCGAACCTGTGGAGGCAGGCGTAAGGAACCCTTGGCAGAGGAAGTCACAACGGAAGATGCATTGTAGGTCGTGTGGTCCGCCGTGATTTGCTCGACGTGCACCGGTGGCGGCTCCAAATTCCTATACCTGGCGATTCTCTCCGGATCAGCCCAGAAGATGCCTTTGCTCGTAGAGAACCACAATTTTCCATCCAATCCGGCAATCGCCGTCGGCACTGGAATCCAATATGTTGCCTTTCCCTCCAGACCGTCCAGAGTGTCGAAGCGCTGGAATTGAACTGGGTGGGCCGGCTCTCGAACCACCCTTTGGACTTCCCCGGCTGGAATACGCACGACGCCTGACTCTGTGTTGAGCCACACGTCTCCGTCCGAACGCTCAATGATTCCCGACGTCACACGGAAGACCTCACCGTTGGCACCTTTAATCACTTGAAAGTGGCCATTCATAAGTAATGTCAGGCCGAAGAGCCCGCCTAGCCAGGTGTGCGGCCCCTTCACCTCAATTAACGTTACATAGCCGATTTCCTTCAGGGGATCGAATTGCTGCACCTCGTTGCCGTCCAGCACATAGACCCGTCCCGCATTGAACCAGACTCGTCCATGGTCATCAGTAGCAATCGCATAAACGGCCCTGCTGACCGGTATTCCGAGCCGATCGTTTTGCCGGGTCCAAACACCGTCGGCCAGGCGGAAAATCTCTCCGGTTGCCAGCGATACCCACAGACCGCCGGCATGGTCCATACTCATTGCCCTGACATAGGTTTCGCCTTCTCCGGCGGGCCATCCAGCTCGGACAAAGCCACTACCCGACGAACGCCAGATCGATTTGCCTAACGTTCCGACCCAGATGACACCCGCTGGATCGCGATAGAGTGCGCTGATATTCTCGCCCAACGTATGAGTGCTCAGCACCCGTTCGCCGAGATTGAACAGGGGAGGGGCCCAACCTGCTGCCCATACCGTGCCGTGCTCACCGGCGGCAAACGTCAACTGTCCTGCGTAGGGCGGGTGTACCGGAGATCGAATGAGAGCATTGTTGCGGAAGCGGTCAATACCCGCGCCCGTTGCCGTCCAAATGTTGCCTTCGCGATCTTGAAATACATTCCAGATGTTGTTGGAGCTGAGTCCCTGGTCAACCGTGAATGTTTGAGACGAACTGTCAGCCTTCTCCGATGGTGTCAGGGCCTTTTCGCCGCGCTTCGGCTGCCACGGCACAAGGCGATCGGGATAAGCAATACGGTGGAGGCCATCAGCCATTGCGAACCAGAGGGCGCCCTCGCGGTCAAACAGAATTCGCGCCGCCGCGGCATGTGGTCCCAGCATTGGAGCACGGATCCCTGTGCGATCGCCAGGTCCCTGAAGGATCCGCTGTATTCCGAACGGGCTCGCTTCCCAGATGCTCCCATCGGGCGCCTGGGCAAGGGATCCCTCCGGCATAGAGTCCCCGGAGCCGCTGGCATTGATCTCGAAGCTCTTCGCGCCACGGCGGAGGAAAAACAATCGGCCGTTTTGAGATTTGACCCACAAAGTCCCGCCTCGGTCGACGAGCAGAGCAATTGGTTCACCACCGGAATATCCCCATCCTGGTCCGATCGAATCGCATTGGGCGTTTTGCAGGCGGCCCAAACCTCGTGGCGTTGCAATCCACAGAACCCCATCCTGATCCTGAACCATCATGTCAACGTGCGCGTTCGCGGAACAGTTTTGTGTGGAGAAGGTATGAACCTGTCCATTTTTCAGCAGATCTATCTGGGACAGTGCGTGGCCAATCCATAGCCCTCCATCGGGAACCGCGGTGATACTGAATACGTCATCCCATCTGTGTTCTCCCGTCGGGAGTATCCCAGCCATTGCTGTCTCAATGGGTTCGAAACGAACCCCGTCAAATCTCAGCAAACGATCATCCGAGGTCAGTAGCCAGAGAAAACCATCTGAGGTCTGTACTATTTGTTTGGTCTCGCCAATACCGGCGTTATCCGCAGTCCATGCCGTGTGATGAAGTTGGTCGATTTGAACATCTCGATCAAGGCCAAACAGCGGCGTACACGAGATTATGAAGAGCCACCAGCAAAAGAGGCTCAACTCGAGTTGCGTCCGCCACTTCGACATCAATCGTTGACTCCCGGAATGGAATCCGCGGAATAGTGACTGTGCCACACAATTTGGCAGGGAATCTATTTCAACATGCTGGCAGGCACAAGCCAACCATTTGAACCGTTGAGGAGAAAATTCGAGGCGATAGGAGGTCAATACAGTTCTGCCCTCAAATCTGAACATCTCCCGGTGTCCGGTCGAGAACATCTGCGCCTTCCTCAGCGATGGGTCGTGAGATTCCCAGTCTTTTCATCTTGGCCAGGAGCGTGGTCCGTTTCAATCCAAGTTTGGCGGCGGCACCGCGGGGGCCACCTACGATCCAGCCGGACTGCTCCAGCGTTTCCATGATCAGCGCGCGGTCAGAATCTTCCAAACTCATCGAGGACTCAAAACCACGAGGGCGATGCAAAGTGGGGACAATGGGCTCTCCCTGCCTTTTTTGTAGAGGGTTTGGCAGCACGGTATTCCGCGCAAGGATTACCGCGCGTTCCACCAGATTCTGCAATTCGCGGACGTTGCCCGGCCAGGAATACCATTGGAAGGCAGCCATGGTTTCCGGGGGAATCGAGTCGACCGGTTTACCCATGCGCCGGCTGAAGATGTCCATGAAATGGACTACGAGAGAGGGAATGTCTTCGCGGCGCTCGCGGAGCGCAGGCAACAGAATGGGGAAGACGTTCAACCGATAGTAGAGATCATTGCGGAACTGACCGCGCGCTACCATCTTGCCCAGATTCCGATTGGATGCGGCGACGAGCCGAACATCCACCTTGTGAGTTCTACCGCTTCCGAGTCGCTCGAACTCCTGCTCCTGCAGCACACGCAGTAATTTCGGCTGAAGTGCGGGGGGAATATCGCCGACCTCGTCGAGGAATAGAGTGCCCTTGTCAGCCATTTCAAAGCGTCCTATCTTCTGCGCTATCGCCCCGGTAAAGGCGCCCTTCTCGTGACCGAACAACTCACTTTCCAGAAGATCGAGCGGGATAGCGGCGCAATTCAGTTTTATAAAAGCGCGACCGCAGCGCTGACTTGCATTGTGAATGGCATGGGCGATGAGTTCTTTCCCGGTGCCGGTCTCCCCCTCGATAAGGACTGTCGAGTTGGTGGGAGCGACCTGCTCCACCTGAGTGAGAACCGACTCGAGAGCAGCGCTATTACCTATGATCCGCTCGAATGTTCGCTCGACCTGATCCGTCACAGGGTCCGTGATTGTCGCACGATCTCCCACAGAATCCTCTACATTCAAGGCTCGTCACGCGAATGCGAATAATGCGAGCTTTCACATATTCAGAGCGGCACGAACTCTTTTGAGTAACAATTGATGATCGAATGGTTTTGCGAGGAACTCGACTGCCCCGCGTCGCATGGCTTGAATCCGCATCCTGGCGTCGCCATGAGCGGTAATAAAGATGATAGGAACGTTGCATTCCTCTTCTTTTAGCCTGGCCTGCAGCTCCAGACCCGACATCTTCGGCATGCGGACGTCAACGATCAGGCACGCAGCCTTGCGATGCAAATCCGATTTGAGGAAATCTTCCGCGCTTCCGTAGGAATTTGCCTCTAGCCCGGCCGCTTCCATGAGGTCGCGCAACGAATCCTGCATGGCCTCATCATCGTCAATAATCGCAATCCATTTGGACTTTGGGTCCACGGGCATACCCCGAGGGTAGCCTGACGACGGGTCCCGGACCAATCGAACTTTGGGCGGACAAAACTAGACTTTAGTAGGTCAGCGCGCTACTTTCGACGGATCGGCGACTCGACCCCCGATAGCCGGACCTAACGATTTATCAGGACCTGAGCTTGTCGGCCATCCTGACAAGCTCAGGCAATGATTTAGCCTGCATCTTTTTCATGACCTGGGCGCGATACATTTTGATGGTCGCTTCGCTGGCACCAAGCTCCGCTGCAACTTGCTTGTTAAGCATCCCAGAAACGACCAGGTTCATGACCTCGCGCTCCCGAACACTGAGTTTTTCACAACGATGCCGCAGTTCAGTTAACTCTTGCTCTTTCTCGCGCAGTGTGCGAGATCGAGTGAG
>DATEBK010000359.1:0-6165 GCA_035287825.1 Terriglobales bacterium | reverse complement strand
CACCTTCCAGCCGGCTGCGGGGTACAAGGCGAAAGGGTTTGAGCCCGACAGCTACCCCGCGATTGGCTACGGTATCAGCTCGCTCGCCATCGCGGATGTGAACGGCGACGGAATTCCGGATGTGGTCATTGTAGAACTCTGCCAGAGCTACAGTCGCGGGAACTGCGTGGGAACTGGACCAGTGAACGTGATGCTGGGCAACGGCGATGGCACCTTCCAGAAGGCCGTCGTTTACCACTCCGGCGGCTACCTTGGGTCGGCCCTCGCCATTGCGGACGTCAACGGCGACGGTCGGCCGGACATTGTTGTAACGAATGCATGTGGCAACGGCTGCCCCAATGACGGCACAGTCGCGGTGTTGCTGAACGAGACTACCTACGCCACAAAGACGGCGCTCACCTCGTCTCCCAACCCATCGCAGGTCAATCAGACGGTGACGTTCACGGCGACGATTACTTCGACTCCATCGGTCCCCAACGGAGAAGTTGTAACTTTCTACGACGGCAAGACCGAGCTAGGCACGGGCGCGACGGCCGATGGAGTGGCGACGCTGTCCACATCGTTCGCCAAGGCGAAGAGCTATACGATCAAAGCCAGCTATTCCGGAGACGCTTTCCGCAAAGCCAGTTCGGGAACGGTGAAGCAGGTGGTGAATTAGCGAGGCGCGACTCGGCCCGGCTAAGTATGGATTCGTTGTACCCACCCTTGCAAAAGACGCAAGGATGGAGCAGCCACAGTCGGATGACGCCGGCGGCCACCCACTTTGGGCTGGGGCACCCTGCACTGAGAAATAAGGCTTTTATCGCAGCGGTAAAGCACTGCGCCACCCAAATGCACACCGTCTAAACAGATTGCTGGGGACCGTGCCAGAATGGCGCTAATGGCACTCCGGAATGGCGCTAATGACTGCCGGCAGTCTGTCCAACGGCTGCTGGCGGTGCGCTTGCCTCTTCGTGAATAATTTTCTTCACGAGTTTGCGATCGATGTAGAGCTCTTTTCCGTCGCGCCTGAGTACTATTTCTTTCGCCGACATGGAGAGAATTTCTCCGAACAGTGCGGTTCCGTCCCGGAGTTCGATCATATCTTTATCTTTGTCGCCGCCGCTCGGGTTGGCGGAAACGCGCTCGACCAGATATATCTTCTTGATCTGATTTCGATCCAGAGTTTTGACCTTGCCGTCCGACTGAAAGACCGCCTCGTGGAGCGTCATGGAGATTAAATCTCCGGTAATGGTCGTGCCGTCGCGCAACTCAACCGTATCCTGAGAGAGGCCGCCCAGTTCCAGAGAGATGCTGCCGCCCGGCAATTCATCGGCAGTAACATCAAGCTGCGTGCTGCCGGGCGCATAGCCCTCCTTGTGAAACTCGATGGTATGCGAACCGATGGTGAAGTCATAAAGCTTGGGCGCAAGGCCCGCGTCCTGGCCGTCGACAGAGAAGCTTGCTCCGGGAGGAACCGATCTCACACTTAGCGGGATGGTCTTGCCGGCAATCAGCGTAACGTTGGCGGGCGTGCCGGCGGCGGAAAATTGCACTTGCGACTTAGCCGTGCGGTAAGGGGGAATCGCATCCAGTTGCAGACGAGCTTTTCCGATCTTGACTCCATTGGCGTCGAGGATATTGACCGTGAAAACCGAGCGTGGCATGGATTGGTCAGAAAGATTCTGCGCTGTCACATCCGAGGAGTAGATGCCTGCTCCATTGACCAAGCCGACCCGGGTAAAACCGGCAAAAGCCAGCTTGAGTATGGGCTTATCTGCATCGGGCCATGGCACGGTAACTGGTGAAGAGGATTGAGAATTAAGCTGCGGGACAAAGATAGACAGCAGTAACACGCAGGAAGCAAACAGCGTTCGCATGGGAGTAAGTAGTAACATATGTTTGCATTTCCGTACAATTGCTTGCTTTGGGCGGGTGGCGCATGCTTCGCGCGCTTCTTCGAGATGGGTGAGTGCTACGAACCTCGACACTAATACCCAGCTGCAAGCGTATGGATTTGTTGTACCCACCCTTGCAAAAGACGCAAGGAAGGGGCAGCCACAGTCGGATGACGCCGGCGGCCACCCACCATGGGTCTGAATAGGGCTTTTCATCGCAGCGCTGAAGCGCTGCGCCACCCAAATGCACAACCGTCTCAGACAGATTATGAGCGACTGTATCAGAACGGGAAAACTGTAAGGGCCCAGCACCGGTCGACTCAAGTAGAGATCAGGTGGTGCGCAGCAGCGCGGGCAGTTCGGCGAGCGTACTGACCTGAGCGTGGGTGGCGGCGAATGCGTATTCCTCCGCGGAATTCTGGCGGTTGATGCGGACGGCTTTGAAGCCGAAGGATGCGGCTCCGGCTAGGTCCCAGGGGTTCGATGAAATGAAACAGATTTGAGCGGGTGAGAGATCGAGTCGATCGCAAGCAAGTTGGTAGACTCTGGGGTCGGGTTTATAGATCTTGATTTCGTCGACGGACAAACAAGGATCGATCAACTCTTGCAGTTGGTTCGCGCGCAAGGCTTCCTGCAGCATGTGCGGAGTTCCGTTGGAGAGAATTGCGATGGTCAGGTCGAGCGCGGCGATTTGCGCCAGCGTCTGGGCGGCGTCAGGATAGGCGGTCAATGACAGATAAGACTGCAGGAGCGAGTTCTTCAAGTCCGCATCGCGGTTGAGGGCGTGGGTTTTCAAAGCGAAGTCCAACGCCTCTTCGGTTACCTGCCAGAAATCGGCATAGCGATTCATCAGGGTGCGGGTCCAGGTGTACTCCAGTTGCTTCTGGCGCCAGAGGGCTGAGATCGATGCGGAAAGCGAGGCGGCATCTTGCGTCTTGGCCAATGCTGCGGTGAGCGCCGCATTGCGCGTGACTGCCGAGTTAATGTCGAGCAGAGTCCCGTAGGCGTCGAAGACGCAGGCGCGGATGTCTTTTGTCATTACTTCTCTCTTTTACTATGCGGTCCTTCGGAGACGCGGGTCAGGAAATTCTGGTTAGCGGCTTGCGGGGCGCGCAGATCGATTCGAACCAGCGGCTGATGTAGACCTGGGCGTGACCCTCTCCGCAGAAATGGCGGGCGGTGGGAGTGTTGGCGGCGGCCAGATCCCATTTGATGACGGAGAGCTGCGCGTCTCCGCATTCGATGACAAACCAGCGGCTGGGGTTCTGGCTGACGGTTCCGCAGATCTCGCATTGAAACTCTTTCAGACTGGACATGCCTGGCTCCGTTGTTTAAGAGACATTGTTTTCTGGGGCTTTGTTCCGAGGCGCTTTTTTTCCGGAAACCGGGAGCGGGGACTCGGCACAGGCAAGTATAGCGGGAGACGGCGCTTGAGTCGGCGGTACAATAATCGGTCTTGCGACAGCCGTTCTTTATTACGGCGACGGCGACGGCGACGGCCGAATTTTGCGACGGCGCTCGCAGGAGAGCGGTTCTTGTGGCGGGAGGATGGATGGCGCGTGGAATTTTTTCAGGGCTGGATCGATATTCGGCCCTGGATACGCTTCGCACAACGATTGCGGCGGTGGCAGCCATGATGCTGGCCCGGGTCTTGAAACTGCCCGAGTTTTATTGGGCGCCGATTTCGACCATTGTCATCGTGCAGTCGACGATTGCTCCGAAGACGCTGAGTTGGCAGCGATTTGTGGGCACGGCGCTGGGAGCGGTGATTGGCGCGGCGCTGGCGACGTTCTTCCCTCCCAACGCCCTGATTTATGGCGTGGGCATTCTTTTGTGCGGAGTGCTGTCGTGGTTGTTGCACCTGGGCGGAGCCTACCGGTTCGCCGCGATTACCTTGAGTATTGTTTTACTGATTCCGCACACCAGCGGAGCGTGGATTGTGGGATGGCACCGGTTTCTGGAAGTGTCACTGGGGATTGCGGTGGCACTGGTGGTGACAACGGTGTGGCCGCTGCCGAAGAAAATCGGGTAAGAGCACGGGCACGAGCGCCGCTTACCTCTAGTCGTTTCTGCCAAATCGCTTTTCTAGCGCGAGGCCTCAGTTTTTCGCCGCAGCTCTTCTTCCCGCCGAGCCTGTTCGCCGGGTCCGCAGGTTGGGCACGGATTTGCGGCGAAGAACTGCCAGCGCTCGGTGTCGTATCCCTGCTGCCAGGAATGCGCGATACCCGGTTCCCAAATGAATTGGACCTGGACATTATTGGTGCAGCCGGAGGCAAGGTTGCCGGTCAGGCCGGACAGTCCGGGAGTGGGGGCGTCGTTGCTGTTGTTGGGCACGCCATTCAGACAGAGAGTCTGCGTGGTTTGGAACGTGGTGCAGGAATTCGCGGCGGTTGACGACCAGTAGTTGAAAGTGTCATCGACGGTGTCGAGGGTGAAAGTCACACCGTTATATTTGGTTTGTCCGTAACCGCAGGGCCACAGATTTTCGTCGAGGGTGCCGTGCCATTCCTGAACGGCGATGGGATAAGCCGGAGGGACAGGCGGCGAGGGGAGCGGCGGTTGGACAGTTCCCTGCTCGGCGACGAGCTGTCCTGAAGCGGGGACAATTGCTGCCACGAGGCCGGAGAGTTCTACGCCGACACGCTCGGTCATTTCTGCGCCAGAGGAGAATCCGGCAACGTAGACCATGGCTGGATTCACGTTGTACTGACCTTCCAGATTGATGATCAGTTGCTCCAGAAAGCCGATGTCGTCGGGGCATTCGGAGTCGAGTGAATCACAACCCTCAGCGTAGGAAAATGCTCCGCCGTTCAATCCATAGGGGGCACAGATCGCGGATCCGTCCATGCAATAGGCGTTCCAGTCCCACTGGTGAGAGGTTGGGTCGTAGGTGGAAGCGGGTTTGACCAGGATGAAACAGTTCTGATCGGCGACCGGCTGCCATCCCCAATTCAGCGAGATGACGGGTTCGGGGTCATCGCCGGTGGTTAGAGTAGTTTGAGTTCCATGCAGCATGAGGACCATGGGCGGAGTCGGAGGAAGATTCGAGGGCAGATAAACTTCGTAATAACGGGTGATGTTGTTCCAGACCATGGAAGAATCAATGAAGGTCCCGATGCCACATCCTGATGATCCTGCATTGACCACCTGGTTCACGATGTTGGAGCTGCTAGTGGCGAATGAATTGTTGCCCTTATAGAGCGCGATGATCGAGTCGGTGCCGACTGGTAACTTGGTGGTCGAGTAGCTGGCAACGCCTCCGGCAAGTGTTTCGCCCGCCAGCTTTGTGCTGCCATTGTAAAAAGACACATTGCCGGTGACGGTACCGCTGTACTCCGGAGACACGGTCGCGGTGAAGGTCACAGATTGCCCGGACTTTGACGGATTCAGCGAGGACACAAGCGTAGTCGTCGTCGGGGCCGGTTGCACCACCTGACTAACGGGTTTCGAGGTGCTGCCGTTGAAGGTGCTGTCGCCGCCATAAACCGCTTTGATCGATTCGGTGCCGCCGTTAAGCGTCGAAGTGGTGAAATTGGCAGAACCACCAGCCAATGTTCCCGTCCCTAAGATGTTCTGTCCCTGCTCGAACGTAACGGTCTCGCCATCGGGCGGCATGGGAGTAACGACAGCGGTAAAGGTCACTGCCTCGCCATAGACGGATGGATTCAGGCTGGAGGAGATGGTCGTCGTGGTCTTAATTAACTGTAGCGGCGTTAGCTGTAGCGGCGCGCCAAAGCTGGCAGCGGTTCCGAGTAAGAGGACGATCAGTAATGTCGCGGCTTTCATATAGGGCATCTCGAACAAAGTGGTGGCCTCGCTTGCAAAACCACAAATTGCTAAACAGATCGGGCCGCTCGCAAGGAGCGGCCCGCGGGAATTCAGTTACTGCGCCGTCTCATTAAAGACAGCGGGGTTCGACACTCCGGTAACGGTTGCAGTGATGGTGACCGGGCCTTGTACAGCCGGGAGAGTGTAGCTCTGGGTTGCGACTCCGCTGCTGTTGGTTGTGGCCGGGTTGGGATTGTTGAAAGTACCTCCCGCGCCGCCATCGCTAAAGGTGACCGACGCGCCGGATACGGGATTACCATACTGATCGGCGACGACTACGGTCAGGGCTTGCGGCAGGGTGGTGCCAGCCGGGGCAGCCTGGTTGTTTCCGCCGGTTACGGTAACGGACGCAGCCGGTCCGGCAACCGATGTCTCGGGGAAATTGAGGGGTTTCGCCAAGCCGGGAGAACTGGCAACCAAGGTCACTTTGCCGACGCTTGTGGGCAAGGTGAAGGAGGTG
>DATEBK010000358.1:0-14710 GCA_035287825.1 Terriglobales bacterium | reverse complement strand
ATACCCCCGCCGCCAATCTTGCGTAGGATGCGGTAATGGGATACCGTCTGCCCGACGGGTTGGGACGGCGTGACCATCAGCGGGAATGTTACGGGGAGATCACGGGAGGGTCAACTGCGAGTGTTTTTCCGGAAGCCACTCATCGAGAGACTTAGCGGTGTCGGGGGCCGAACCCGTCTTTAGGGTTCTTGTATCGGCCACACAGGTAAGCGTCACAGGTAAGAATTTCAGGATAAAAATGGGGATAGAAGCTAAACCATTAAGAGATTTGGTGGACCTGGTCGGGATCGAACCGACGACCTCTTCCATGCCATGGAAGCGCGCTCCCAGCTGCGCCACAGGCCCACGTGGTTACGGACGGCGGTTGCCGTCTTTCAATTCTCGCTTAGCTTCGTCGCGGCGTCAAACTCGACCCGAGTGCTCTACAAGGTCATCGTCCCGGTTGCGGCGCCATCCAGACCACAAAGCATCGCCGATGCACTCGACGATTATCGGCCTCCTCAACTAGGATGAGTGGCAGATACTGGCAAACTATCGGAGCCCCCATGAACTCGCGGAACGTCTTCATTTGCGTTGCCTCTCTCATTCTTCCGGCGCTAGCGCCGCTCGCTCGCGCGCAGAATGCGTCCAGCGTGCCCAGCGGAAACCAGCCGCCGGTGGCCTACACCTCCGTCAGCGAGTTGAAAGCCATCATCGCGCCGCTGCAACAAACGGCGCAGAGCATCTTGACCGACCTGGGAAAGATCCACATCGAGAAGTGGAAGACGAGCGCTTCCAACAAGCAAGAGACCTTGACGAACCTGGAGTCTGTGCAGCGCAATCTGCAGTCGGCACTACCTGAAATCATCACGCAACTGAACAACTCGCCCGAGGACTTGAGCACGAGCTTCAAGCTCTACCGCAACCTCGACGCGCTCTACGACGTCTTCGGGTCAGTGGTCGAATCGGTGGGTGCTTTCGGGACCAAGGACGAGTTTCAGAACCTGAGCAACGACATGACTGGACTCGAAACCGCTCGCCGCGCCTTTGGCGAGCGCATGCAAAAGCTGACAGCCAGCAAGGAAGACGAATTGTCCCGGCTGCGCTCCCAGATCAAAACGCTGTCCGCGCTCCCGCCTCCGCCGCCGAAGAAGATTGTGGTCGATGATACCGAGCCGCCCGCAAAGCCGCCGGCAAAAAAGAAGGCCGCGCCAAAACCAAAGCCGCCGGGAACGACACCCGCTCCGACGACGACTCCGCCAAGCCCTTCGCCGACGCAGTGATCATAGCCAGGTCGGCCGCATTCCTATTTCATCGGCGGCAAATACGGAAGGTAACGGGCAAACAGCCAGCACAAGAAGAAGACAACCGGAATATGCACCATCAGTTGCAGCATTCCGTATCCGACAATGTCTCGCGCCTTCAATTTCAAAATGCCGAGCAGCGGCAACATCCAGAAGGGATTGATGAGATTAGGCAGCGCCTCTGACGCGTTATAGATCTGCACCACCCATCCCAAATGCACTTGATGCAGGTTTGCCGCCTGCAAGACGTACGGAGCTTCAATCACCCACTTGCTGCCGCCCGAGGGAATAAAGACTCCCAGCACGGCCGAATACGTTGCCACCAGAAGCGGATAAGTACCATGCGTGCTGATCGACGCGAACAGCTTTGCCAGCGCGTCCGCAATTCCTGTGCCGGTGATCATTCCGAAGATTACGGCGTAGAACGGGAACTGGATCAGGACTCCACCGGTTGCAGGAACGCAATCCGAAACCGCGCGCATAAAGCGCTTCGGCCGCCAGTGCAGCAGAAGGCCGACCGTGATAAACATCAGGTTGTAAGTATTAAGGTCGAGCGCAGCCAGCGCACCTTGCGGCGAGGTGCGAAAGACATCGACCAGATACCTGCACAACAGCGCCGCGACAAGGATCGTAAGCAGCGGACTGTATTCCAGCCACTCCCCTGGTTTCCTCCTGACCTCAAGGCGCGAAAGAATCGGTTCGTATTCGATCCCGTACGACTCCGCCGTCCGCGCCCGTTCTGCCGGAGGCGCGGACAAATAAGCGACCAGCACCGACAGCACAATCAGAATCGCAGTCGTTGCAATACTCGGCCACAAAAATAAAGTCTGAGTCAGCGGAATCAATCCGCTGATGCTGAACAAGGTTGGCGGCATCGCCGACTTTGTCGCCATCAACATTGCGGCCGAAGACGATAAACCCATCGCCCATACCGCTCCCAACCCCAGATATGCCGCCGCTCCCGCTGCGCGATAATCCATGCCCTTGACGCGATGCGCCAGTTCGCGCACAAACAGTCCGCTGAAAATCAGGCTCAATCCCCATGAGATCAGCGATGTCAGCATGGAAAAAAGCGCGATGAGTGCGATGGCTCCGCGGGGCGTTTTCGGAATGGCCGCCAAAGCGCGAATGGCACGATACACAAGCGGCGTCGAGGCAACGATATATCCGCCGATGATGATCATCACCATCTGCATGGTGAACGGCACCAACGCCCAAAAACTCTTGCCGCCCTGAATGGCAAGTTTGGCGGGACTCTCCCGAAGGATGAGTCCCACGATGAAAACCACCACCACTCCAAGCAGCGCGAAGACCAGCGGATCTGGGAACCACTGCTCGCTCCAGTTCGCGAGGCTCAATCCAAAACGGACGAGCGGTTGCTCCTGACGCGTTGGATTTTCTCGTGACGTGTTTCCACCGGGCATGTGCATGGGCTGTCCTTCCGCTCCGGCAGCAAGTTGCCTACCCTCTGCGCCCGACATTGTAGCGCGAGCTGCGACCATGACGAATGCAAAGTTTGGCGAGCGCGAAGTCCAGAGGAAGAACATCTCTGGCACATGCGGACTTGCCGTACTACAATGCCTGACCAGAATCCGTGAAGGCTCCCGGAGGACCCTTGACCTCGACCGACAAGGCACCGAAAACTTCTGCCGCACCCGCCAATACCGCAGCCATTCCCGTCGCCAATCCCATATTCTGGGTCGCGGGTCTCATCGCAGCAGTGATTGCCGCGGTGATGATCCTGCGCCTTGGATCACCTGCTCATCCCTGGCCGCAGAACTACGATCCGATGCAACATTGGTGGCTCTCGGCGCTGCTGGCCGCGCTTCCCGTGGTCGTGCTGCTTGGGAGTTTGGGACTGTTGCACATGAAGGCGCATTTTGCTGCGTTGCTCGGACTCGGCACTTCCGTGATCTGCGCCATCTGGATTTTTGGTATGCCCGCCAGCCTCGCCGCGAAGACGGCCGTGCTGGGTGCCGGCTACGGCCTGCTGCCGATCGGTTGGATCATCCTTAACGTCATCTTCATGTATCAGCTGACCTGCGATGCGGGACTATTCAAGATCATGCAGGAGAGCTTGACCAGCGTCACACAAGACCGCCGCTTGCAACTTTTGCTTATCGCCTTCAGCTTCGGAGCGTTCTTTGAAGGCGCGGCCGGATTCGGCACTCCAGTCGCGGTAACGGCGGCCATCCTGATCGGCTTAGGATTTAAACCGCTACAGGCGTCTGGCCTCTCGCTGATCGCCAATACTGCGCCGGTTGCTTACGGAGCGCTGGGAACTCCTCTCATCGCTCTGCAGGGCGTCACCGGATTGGACTTGCTGAAGTTGAGCGCACAGGCCGGACGCATCCTGCCTTTCTTCTCAGTCCTCGTGCCGTTTTGGCTGGTCTGGGCGTTTGCCGGCTTCGACGGAATGATTGAAGTTTGGCCGGCGGTGCTCGTGGCCGGCGTTTTCTTCGCCGTACCGCAGTTTCTGGTGTCGAACTTTCACGGACCCTGGCTGGTTGACGTGATCGCCGCCGTCGTTTCCCTGTTGGCGTTGACTCTGTTTCTCTGGAAGTGGCAGCCCAAGCGCATTTGGGGCTTTGAGCAGGATGGAGAACGCGCAGCCCGAGGTTCGCACGGTCATAGTGCGCCGCTGGTGGCGCGCGCATGGGTACCCTGGCTGGTTTTGAGCGTTGTCGTTTTTATTTGGGGATTGCCTTCCGTTAAAGCCAAACTCGACGGTTTTTCCGCGCCCAAGTTCCCGGTGGTTGGCTTGAATCAGATGGTGCAGCGCGTGCCGCCGGTAGTCCGCAAACCGACCGCCGAAGCCGCCGTTTATTCTCTGAACTGGCTGACTGCGACCGGTTCGGGCATTCTGGTTGCCGCTATCATCGCCGGCCTGATCATGGGATTCACACCGTGGAAGATGTTGCTCACCTATGGAAGAACGATCATGCGGGTGCGTTTCTCCTTGCTTACCATTGCCACGATGCTCTCTATTGGCTATATGACGCGATATTCCGGGTTGGACGCCGCTATGGGTCTGGCTTTTGCGCGCGCCGGGATGCTCTATCCCTTCTTTGGCACGATGCTGGGCTGGCTCGGCGTGGCGCTCACCGGTTCCGACACCGCATCCAACGTGTTGTTTGGGAGCCTGCAAAGGATCTCTGCCGAGCAAATCGGCGTGTCACCAACTTTGATGGCGGCGGCCAACAGCTGCGGCGGCGTGATGGGCAAAATGATCGATGCCCAGAGCATCGTCGTCGCCAGCACGGCGACGGAGTGGTATGGCCATGAAGGTGACATTCTGCGCTATGTCTTCTTCCACAGTATCGCGCTCGCCGCTTTGGTCGGGATCATGGTTATGCTCCAAGCTTATGTATTTCCGTTCACTCATCTGGTAGTGAAATAGTTCGGTGGAGAAATAGCTTAGGGGTGAAACAGTTCGAAGGGTCCAGTCGAGAGGCGCACTCCGCGCCCGGACGCCGCCCACCGTTCATAGCTGCTAATGTTTCCGCCGTTCCCGCCGATGGAAAAACTGACGCCGTCCGCTCTTTGACTGTGGCCCCGACCCTAAGTAATCCATCGCCTGACTGGAGCGTTTGAACTTTGCCGATAGCTCCACTGGGAGCCCGAACCATGGAATTGTTTCAACAATTCTTCTCGTCTGATTTCATGCCGCACGGTTTCTGTTACCTGTGGAATCCGGGTATGATGTGGCTGCACATCGTTTCCGACGCCCTGATCGCCCTGTCGTATTACTGCATTCCTGTCATTCTCATCTACTTCGTTCGCAAGACTCGCGACCTCCCCTTCAATCGCATTTTCTGGATGTTCGGCGTCTTCATTCTGGCGTGCGGCACAACCCACCTCATGGAGATCTGGAACATCTGGCACGCCAATTATCTGCTGGCGGGGTTCATCAAAGCAGCCACGGCGGCGGTGTCGGTGCTGACGGCAGCGATGCTCGTACCGCTAATTCCAAAGGTGATTTCGCTGCCCGAGCGGGCGCATTTGCAGGAAATGAATCGAAAACTTGAATGGCAAATCGCCGAACACAAGCGGCTCGATGCTCCGATCGATACCCCGCTGCGCCGCAAGGTCACCGGCGGTTTTGTCGCCGCCGTTCTACTGACCGTCTTCTTAGGCTACTCGGGCTGGCGCAGCGCACAACGAGCGGCGCAGGACGATTACTGGGTTTCTCATACCCACGAGGTGAGGGAGACGATCCAGCGCACGACCCGCCATGTGATCGTCGCCGAAACGAGCGCGCGGGCATTTGCCTTAAGCGGGCAAGAGCCTCTACTCGTGAACTTCCAAAGCGTACGCGAAAAGATATCCCAGGACGAAACCGAGTTGCGCCATTTGACGGCGGACAACCTCAGTCAGCAGCGGCGACTAGACGTGCTTGAACCCCAGGTGAGCGCAGCGCTCAACTTCGCCGAGAGCATCATCGCCAAACGCCGCGAGTCGCATGCGTATCCCGGCGGGAGCCTCGCTCTGGAAACCGAGAAGTACATCGATGCTGTAGCCACAACCACTCGAGAGATGTATGCCGAGGAAACCCGGCTGTTGGGCCAGCGCACGCAACGAGCCAACACAGGGCATCTGTTAACCAAGCTGATTGCTATCATCGGCGCCGCGCTAGGGGTAGGCCTATGGGTACTGGCGCGGGTCGCGGTCAACCGCGAGATTGATATCAGCGAACGAGCGCGGGCACAACTCAATACCCTCAACGCTGAATTGGAACAGCGCGTGTACCGGCGGACAGCGGCATTGCAATCCGAGATTCTGGATCGCAGGCGGGCACAGGAAACGGCAGAACGGCTGGCTGCCGTGGTCGAGTCCTCCGGCGATGCCATTATCAGCAAAACGCTGGATGGAACCATCACGGCCTGGAACCACGGCGCCGAGAAGGTGTTCGGCTACGCTCGGTCGGAAGCGATTGGCAAATCGATGCGAATGCTCATTCCGCCGGAGCGCGCGATTGAAGAAACCGAAATTCTGGCGCGAATTGGACGCGGCGAAAGCGTTGAGCATTTTGAAACCATCCGAGTCCGCAAGGATGGCAGTTACCTTGACGTTTCCGTGACAATCTCGCCGATCCGGAGCAGCGGCGGCACCGTGATTGGGGCTTCGAAAATTGCACGCGATATTACTGTACGCAAACAGGCAGAAGAGACGCTGAAGCAAAGCCTGGTTACGAGCGAGGCCGCGCTCAAGGAACTGGCCGACCAAAAATTCGCGCTCGATCAACATGCGATCGTGGCCGTGACCGACGTTCAAGGCACCATCACCTACATCAATGACAAATTCTGCTCCATCAGCAAGTACTCGAAGGAGGAACTGATTGGCCAGAATCACCGCATCCTCAACTCCGGCCATCATCCGAAAGAGTTTTTTCAGCAGATGTATCACACCATCGCCAATGGCAAGGTCTGGCACGGCGAAATCAGGAATCGGGCCAAAGACGGCTCGATCTACTGGGTAGACACGACCGTCGTTCCGTTTATGAGCGCGGAGGGAAAGCCGCGGCAATATGTGGCGATCCGCGCCGACATTTCCGAACGCAAGCGCGCCGAGGAGGCACTGAAAGAAAGCCTGGCCACCAGCCAGAGCGCGCTGAAAGAACTGGCCGATCAAAAATTCGCCCTCGATCAACATGCCATCGTGGCCGTAACCGATGTTCAAGGCACGATTACTTATGTCAACGATAAGTTCTGCGCTATCAGCCAATACTCCAAGGATGAATTGATCGGGCAGAATCACCGTATTCTCAACTCCGGCCATCACCCGAAAGAGTTCTTTCAGCAGATGTACCACTCCATCGCCAACGGCAAGGTCTGGCACGCTGAAATCAAGAACCGCGCCAAAGACGGGTCGTTCTATTGGGTGGATACCACGATCGTTCCATTCATGGGCGCGGAAGGAAAGCCAAGGCAATATGTAGCCATCCGCGCGGATATTACCGAGCGCAAACGGGCTGGAGACGCGCTGCGAGAGCAGGCCCAGATATTGGAGGCCTCGCAGGTATTTGTGCGCGACCTGGAAAACCGCGTCGTGTTCTGGCCTCGAGGCGCGGAAAAACTGTATGGCTTCACCCGCCAGGAGGCGTTAGGCGTCCTTTCCCACGATCTCTTTCAAACCCAATTTCCAGAGCCTTTGCCGACCATCGAGAAGAAACTTCTTGAGACTGGGGTGTGGGAAGGCGAGCTGATACATCGCAAGCGCGACGGCAGCGCGATCGTTGTCTACAGCACGTGGGTATTGTATTGCGATACTCAGGGACGGCCGGCGCGCATCCTGGAGAGCACCACCGACATTACCCAGAGGAAGACGGATGAACGGGAAATCCAAAAACTGAATAACGAACTTGAGCACAGAGTCGCGGAGCGGACGGCACAACTGGAAACCGCTAATAGAGAGCTGGAAGCATTTAGTTACTCCGTGGCGCACGACTTGCGAGCGCCGCTGCGACATATCAGCGGCTTTACCCAGATGCTAGTGGAGGAATATGGCCCCAGTCTCGAGCCCGGCGCGCAACGCTACGCCGACCGCATCCAGAGCGGAACGCAGAAGATGGGTTTGCTGGTCGACGAACTGCTGAATCTCGCTCGAGTTGGCCGCCACGAATTACGCAGACAGCCAACCCGGTTGAATTCGACGGTGGCGGAAGTGATCGGGATCCTGCAGCAGGATAGCGAAGGGCGGCAGGTGGCATGGGACATCGTTGACTTGCCCGAGGTGGAGTGCGACCCCGTGCTGGTGAAACAGATCTTTCAGAACCTGCTGACCAATGCGCTCAAATTCACTCGTCCCCGCGAACAAGCCGTGATCGAAGTGGGGCATCAGGTTGACCCCGAAACCGGGCAAACGGTGTTCATGGTCCGGGACAACGGCATCGGCTTCAACATGAAATATGTCGACAAGTTGTTTGGGGTCTTCCAGAGGCTGCACTCGCCCGACAAGTTTGAAGGCACAGGGATTGGCTTGGCGACCGTGCAACGCATCGTGCAAAAACACGGAGGCCGAGTATGGGCCGAGGGGGAAATCGACAAGGGAGCGACTTTCTATTTCACCCTCGGTGCAGCAAAAACAGCGGGACCGAAGACCCATGAAGCTTCAGCGGGAGGAAAAGTATGAATTATTTAGAACTGGATATATTGCTGGTGGAAGACAGTCAGGACGATTCCGACATGGTGCTACACGCGCTGCGGCGAGAAAAACTGGCCAACCACATCTTCATCGTGCGCGATGGAGAGGAAGCGCTGGATTTTCTGTTCTGCCGCGGGGCATTCGCGGAACGGTCGTTCGATCATCCTCCCAAGCTGGTGCTGCTGGATTTGAAACTTCCCAAGATTGATGGGCTCGAGGTGCTGAGACAGATCAAGAGCGATTCTCGGACCAAGGTCATCCCGGTTGTCATCATGACGTCGTCGAAAGAAGAGCGGGATTTGGTCGCGGGCTACAACCTGGGAGCCAATAGCTATATCCAGAAACCAGTTGACTTCGAGCAGTTCCGGCAAACGGTGAAGTGCGTGGGATTGTACTGGCTGGTCACCAACCACTCTCCGATCACGGAAGATTCGCTTCACTGGGAGGTACCGGCGAATGACCGACACTGACGATCTCGGACCGCTTCCAGGCCAACTGCGCGTGCTGCATGTAGAAGACAATGAACTGGATGCGGAACTGGTAGTCGCGACACTGCGCAAAGGCGGCTTCTCGGTTTCAGCCGCGGTCGTGCAAGAGGAAAAGGGGTTCGAACGCGAACTGCTCGCGCATCGTCCCGACATCGTGCTTGCGGACTACAACCTGCCGCAGTGGAAAGGGATTGAAGCAGTAGACGTTCTGCGGCGCGAAGGGCTCGACATTCCGCTCATTCTGGTCTCGGGGGCATTGGGAGACGTAACCGCAGTCGATTGCATAAAACGTGGCGCGACCGATTATGTGCTAAAGGACGGACTGGCGCGGCTTCCCGAAGCGGTGCGGCGTGCCTTGCAGGAGAAAACCCTGCTGCGCGCGCGACGCCAAGCGGAACGAGAGCTGGCGCGAAAGGCGGAAGAGCTTGCCCGCTCAAACGCGGACCTAGAGCAATTCGCTTACATTGCGTCGCACGACCTGCAGGAACCGCTGCGCATGGTTGCGGCTTACACGCAGTTACTCGCCGAGCGTTATCGCGGCAAACTCGACGAAAACGCGGACAAGTACATCAGTTATGCGTGCGAGGGCGCGCAGCGCATGCAGACGCTGATCCAGGACTTGCTGGCCTTCTCACGCGTGGGCCGCAAGCAAGGAACGCAGGGGAAGGTCGATAGCAACGCGGTGATGAGCGAAGTGTTGCAGAGTCTTGGTCCGGCAATTCAGGAGAGCGGCGCGGTCGTGACCTGCGATTCGCTGCCCACACTGTGGGGCGATCGCTCGCAGATATCACAACTATTGCAGAACCTGATCGGGAACGCGATCAAGTTTCGTGGTGAAAACCCTCCAGCGATTACCGTGCAGACCGAACCTTATGGGCCGCATTGGCTGTTTAGCGTGAGCGATAACGGAATCGGCATTGCTCCCGAATACGCGGAAAACATCTTCGTCATCTTCCAGCGCCTGCACACACGCGCCGAATATCCAGGCAACGGAATCGGTCTCTCCATCTGCAAGAAGATTGTCGAGCACTGCGGTGGAACCATTTGGGTCAATTCGGAACCTGGCCACGGTTCGGTGTTCAAGTTCACTTTGCCACGCGAGACTGCGAACGAGAAAACCTCCGAAACAGAGAAGCCGCTTGCGGCAGCTACCGTTGGCGATTGAGACGCGGCAAGCCCTGTCTTTTCATCGATTGACAAATCTCTACCGAAACTATTCCGCAAGGGCGCTCTGTGGATTGCGTTCTTCGAGAAAGGAACGGAGGTTTCTGTCAATGGAGAATCGAACGACGGTCTTGTATGTGGATGACAATCCGAAATCCAGCCGATTACTCAGCAGCGTTCTGGAGGAATGCGGGTTTCGCGTGATCGCGAAGAACGATCCGCTTGAAGCGCTCTCGCTCTGCAAACGAACTTATTTCGATCTGGCACTACTTGATTACGAAATGCCTGAGATGTCGGGCTCACGCCTGGCACAAGAGGTGAAATATCTTGTTCCCGATGTTCCCGTGGTACTGATTTCCGCCCGCATTTCTCTGCCTTCTTCGGAACTGGCTTTTGTCGATGCGCACTTCGGCTTCGGTACGTCGCTCGACGATCTGCTGTGGTCGATGCGGATCCTGACGCACCCGAGAGTGTTCACGATAGCGGAACATCTTCCGGCGCAGATTGCCGGTCATCTGGCGGGCAAAAAAGAGATGACTCGCTGGGCGGATTCGACATAGACACTCGCCCGACTCCCCAGGTTAGCGCCCATCTTTTTTATTCTTTTATTGGGCGTTAACCTGATGGGCGATAACCTGGGAGCCGTCCACGCATGGCCCCGACGACGCCAGTCGTGATTCACAAGGCCAGAGTGATGAAGCGAGGAGGTGCCGACCCGCGAAAAAACGCTAGAAACAACAAAAAAAGCCTTTGCCGGCGGAGCGACTCGACCCTACACTAGACGCAAGAGCAGGCTTGAGGGCGCTCCCAGCCCTTGAGATCCCCGGGGGTTCTGTGCGCGTACTGGTTACGGCGGACACGTTTAGCGGCGTGTGGACCTACTCGCGCGAACTGGTTTCGGGACTGGTAACGCAGGGGGCGCAGGTCACACTGGTCAGTTTCGGCGAGATCCCACTTCCCCATCAAACTGCGTGGATGGATGGACTGCATGGGCTGGAATATCATCCCACGGCGTTTCGCCTAGACTGGATGCAAGAGGGCGAGCAGGACTTTGAGGCGGCGCAGGAATATTTGTGCGAGGTCGTGAAAGACACGCGTCCGGATTTTCTGCATTTGAACCAGCTAAGTTTTGGCGCGCTGCCGGTGGCGACTCCGCGAGTAGTGGTGGCGCATGGCGACGTGATTACGTGGTGGTTGAGCATTCATGGGCACGAACCCGCCGCTTCGGCGTGGCTCGACTGGTATCGGGAAACGATGGTCGCGAGCCTGCGGCGGGCCGATACGGTGGTGACGGCTTCGCGGTGGATGCAGGAGATGCTGCAACTGGCGTATGGCAGCGATTTTGAGGCGCACCTGGTTCCGCCGGGACGAAATCCAATTTATTTCAATCCGTTTATCACCAAAGAAGATTCGGTGCTGGCGATCGGGCGGCTGTGGGACACGGGGAAACAGGTGTCGCTGCTGACGCAGCATACGCATGGGCTGCCGGTGTGCATTGTGGGCGCGGACAATCCCGTCCCTGCACCGCCGGTGCCCATCCGCGCGGATGTGCGGGTCTCGACCGATCAGCATGAAATTTCTGTGAAGGGAGCGCAGACCGAATCGCAACTGCGCACGCTCTACAGCAAGTCGAAGATTTTTGCGGCGACTTCGCAGTACGAGCCGACAGGATTGGCGTCGATTGAGGCTGCGTTCTCGCGCTGTGCGCTGGTCGCGAACGATACCGATGTGTATCGCGAACTGTGGGGCGACGCCGCGTTGTACTTTGAACGCAACAACGCGGAGAGCCTGAGCGACGTACTTGGCCGGCTGGATGAAGATCGCGAACTGGCTCGGCAGTATGGGACGCGCGCTTATAACCGGGCGCGCGAGCGCTTCACGGCGCGGCGTATGGTTGACGATTATTTGCGTCTTTACCGGCGTCTGCGGACGCCTCGGGTCGCGGTCGCCTAAGACCGGTGACTGTCGAAGCCCCCACCCCAGCATACGCGCTTCACGTCATGCAGCGCTTCGTGCCAGCACTCCCTCCGAGCACTTCATCCCAGCACTTCATCCGGGAAATGAAAGGTATGGGCATTTCGTGTGCAATGCCCTGCACTTAGCTGTGATTCGCGCCTTGGATTTCATCTTTCTTTAACATTGCAGTCACTATAGCGAAATATACCCCGCCTAATGTTCTTGCAGTTTCTCGCCACGCGTCAGGTCTGTGCCTTGCGCCGTGCAATTTCCAGGAAACGGAGAACTTTGCATGTTTGAACAGCAGCAGGTGTTTGCCAATCTCAGGCGGGCGATGGCGTCATTACTGACGTTGGCCATTGCTCTGGGACCGAGCGTCAGTCCTGCGTTCGCCACGTCCGTCAAACCAGCAACCAAGCACACTCCCGCGCAAACCGCGACTCCCATTCAATACCTGGTGGTGATTTTCGGTGAGAACGTTTCGTTTGATCACTACTTCGGGACCTATCCGAATGCTCTGAACCCGAAATTCGAAAACAAGTTTGTGGCCAAAGAAAACACGCCGACGGTGAATGGATTGTCGGGCGCGCTGCTGACCAGCAACCCGAACCTGAACCCGGCCAATGGCACGGGGGCGGCGAATCCTTATCGGCTCGACGTGACGCAGGCTGCTACGGCGGATATGGATCACGACTACACTCCGGAGCAGCAGGCGTATGACGAGGGGTTGATGGATTTGTTTCCGTTGAACACCGGCACCGCCGGACCGCCGCCGCAGGGTGGCGGAGTGAACGATACGACCGGCCTGGTGATGGGCTATTTCGACGGCAACACCGTGACCGCGCTGTGGAACTACGCGCAGAATTTCGCTCTCAGCGACAACTCGCACGGAAGCACGTTTGGTCCGTCGTCGGTAGGCGTGATGAACCTGGTCGCCGGTCAAACCAATGGAGTAGTGGCGTACCTGAACGGGACGGGAAGTTTTGTTCCGGATGGCAACGGCGGCTACACGAACATCGACGATCCCGATCCGCTGGGAGACACTTGCGCCGGCCCAAGCAAGAACCAGGCGCAGATGGGTGGAACGACGATCTTCGATTTGTTGAACAACGCGGGTGTGACCTGGGGAGCGTTCATGGGCGGGTTCAATCTAAACATCGTGAACGCGAACGGGACGACGGGATGCGCCCGATCCACGAAATCGAACATCACGGGAGAAACGGAAACAGATTACATTCCGCACCACTCGTTCACATCGTATTGGCCGTCGATTGCCAATCCGACGCACGCGCGCCCGTGCGGCGAAGCGTGGGGAACGGCGGGATGCGCCAACCACAGCTACGATGTTCAGGATTTCCAGACGGCCGTTCTCGCAGGCCAACAGCCGGCCGTGAGCTTCCTGAAAGCGCCTGGTTATCAGGACGCGCATCCTGGCTACTCCGACCCGATCGACGAGCAGGAGTTTGTGGTGAGCATTGTGAACTTCCTGGAGAATCCGGCAAACAATCCGAACTGGGCCAACACTGCCGTGGTCATCGCCTATGACGACTCCGACGGATGGTATGACCACGATATGGGCCCGATCGTCAACACCTCCAATGGACCGGGAGACGCTTTGACGGCGCCTGGCTTCTGCGGAACCGCTGCGCCGGCGTTGGCGGGAATTGCGGGACCGTCGGCCCTAGGGCGCTGCGGTTATGGTCCGAGATTGCCGATGGTGGTGATTTCACCGTACGCGAAGGAAAATTTCGTGGACCACACGGTGACCGACCAGTCGTCGATCATTCACTTCGTCGAAGACAACTGGCTGGGCGGACAACGCATCGGCGGCGGCTCGTTTGATGCGATTGCCAACTCCATCGCGCAGGATTTCGACTTCGCGAAGGCGGCACGGTCGAACGGAACGCTGTGCTTGAATCCGGTCACTGGCGAGAAACAAAAACCGGCGCTCTGCGGGCTGTGACGTAGAGCCGTATTCGATGTAGGCTGGGCGGGCATGCGAAGATAATTCGCATGCCCGTTGTCTTGCTGGGGGAACTGTGATGAGTAACAGACCAAGCACAGGAGGTCAGGATTGGGGATTAGCCGGCGGGGATTTCTAGCGCGCAGCGGGATGGCGACGATGGCAGTGGCCATGCGGCGCGGCATGAGTTTTGCGATGTCGCACCCAACCGAGCCACACTACCGGACGCAGCTGAATACAAGCTCCATGGCGCAGTTTGTGGATCCGCTGCCGCTGCCGCAGGTCATTCAGCCCAGCGGCAAGCGTCCCAGCCCGGAGAACGCGGCGGTGAAGATTCCTTACTATCGCGTCCCGATGCGGGGGTTCGAAGCGAAGGTGCATCGCGATATGAAGCCGACGCGAATGTGGGGATATGCGGGGAGTTCTCCGGGACCGACGTTTGAAACGCGCAGCGGCGAGGGATTGCTGGTGGAATGGGTGAACGAACTGCCCGCGAAGCATTTTCTTCCGGTGGACCACACGATCCACGGGGCGGAGGCGGACAAGCCCGAAGTGCGCGCGGTGGTACATCTTCACGGAGCCAAGGCACCGGCGGAGAGCGATGGGTATCCGGAAAGCTGGTATGTACCGGGTAAGTCGGCGGTGAGTTATTACCCGAATCGGCAGGATGCGGCGATGCTCTGGTATCACGACCATACTTTGGGGATCAATCG
>DATEBK010000357.1:0-4465 GCA_035287825.1 Terriglobales bacterium | reverse complement strand
CGATCCGAAGAACTTTGACGTGAATTGAAGTCGTCCACGTGGATTTCCGTTGATCCACCCCGTCGCTAGTCGTCTGGTCATGGCCGGAATCGATTTGCGCACCGTCGCCGACCTCTTGGGACATGCCAACATCCTGATGACGATGCGGTACGCTCAGTCGGCGCCGGCGCACAACTCGGACGCTCTCAAAAGCTTTCCGCATTCAATGCGGAGTGTCAGGAAGCTGTTATACTGTTCCCCGCTGGTCAGGAAAAATCGACTGACACCACTACTGACACCGAAGCAAAAAACGCTGTGGCGGCTGCCGCAGGCCGTAGTGCGTAAGTGTTTGTTTTTCCGACGGATGCAACAAGGTGAGGGCGCGTAGCTCAGTTGGTAGAGCAACGCCCTTTTAAGGCGTGGGTCGCAGGTTCGATTCCTGCCGCGCTCACCATTCCCACCCTGCCGGCACGTGGAAACGGACAACGTAAAATCGCAACCAATGATGCCGATCCGCTGCCAAGCCATACTGTTTGATATGGATGGCGTGCTTATCGATTCCACTCCCGCAGTCGGAAGGGTCTGGCAGCGCTGGGCAACGGAGCGCGGTCTTGATCCCGAGCTCGTTGTGCACAAAGCCCACGGGCGTCCAAGTCGCACTACGATCCGCGAATTGCTTCCCGCTTCCGCTACCGACGCCGATGTCGATCGCGAGAATCGCGAGGTTGAACGCCGCGAGATGGAAGATCTCGACGGCGTTGTTTTGCTACCCGGCGCTCAGCAACTCCTCAATCTGCTCCCGCCGAATCGTTGGACCATCGTGACGTCATCCACGCGCCCCTTGGCTGAAGTACGTTTGCGCGCCGCCGGATTGCCGTTTCCCGTCAATATCGTCACGTCAAGCGATGTGCGGAGAGGCAAGCCCGATCCCGAGCCATATCTGAAGGCCGCAGCCAAGCTAGGATTCGCCGGCTCCGATTGCATCGTGGTCGAAGACGCACCTGCCGGAGTTCGCGCTGGCAAAGCCGCTGGAGCCAGAGTGATTGCGTTCCTCACCACTATGCTGCGCCGCGATCTCGAAGCCGCCGGTGCTGACTGGATTGTTCAGAGCTGTGCCGACATTGTGGCGTCCGTAAACGACGATGGTTTGCTCTTGCAGCTCTCGCTCTGACCCACTATATGCTTCAGATAAATCGTTTCGCTCGCAAAGCATTGCGCGCTCCCCGTTGCTCGACTAGAATGCAAGGTTTCTCAGCGGTCGCAAGAACGAGTTGCGAGCCGGGCGGTTCCGAACAGTTTTTTATCGCAATGCGGAGAATCGCTAGAACAGGCAGGCGTTCGTGATCATCGGTGTTCCGAAAGAAAGTTATCCGGGCGATCGTCGGGTCGCGCTCGTGCCGGCCGTTTTGCCGGTTCTCACCAAAGCGGGTTTCGAAGTCCAAATACAATCCGGTGCCGGCATCGAGGCTGGCTATGTCGATTCCCTTTATTCTGATAAGGGAGCGAAAATCGTTTCCGACCGCGCCGCCGTGTTCGCCGCCGCCGATATCGTCGCGCAAGTTCTTTGCTATGGCGCCAATGACATCACTGGCAAGCAGGAAGTCCCGCTTTATCGCCGCGATCAGGTTCTCGTCGGTTTTCTCCGTCCGTTCGGCGAGCAGCAAGTGGTCCAGGAGGTCGCTGCCGCCGGCGTCACCGCGTTTTCGGTCGAGTTGATGCCGCGCACCACCCGCGCCCAAAGCATGGACGCGCTTTCTTCGATGGCCACTGTCGCCGGATACAAAGCCGTTCTGATCGCCGCCGACAATCATCCGCGGATATTTCCCATGC
Source organism: Terriglobales bacterium (assembly GCA_035287825.1). Classification (GTDB taxonomy): domain Bacteria; phylum Acidobacteriota; class Terriglobia; order Terriglobales; family Acidobacteriaceae; genus Acidiflorens. The sequence continues at coordinate 2,656 of DATEBK010000357.1, read as the reverse complement.
TCACCACCGCCGCCGGGACCGTAACTCCCGCTCGCGTGTTAGTGATCGGCTGCGGTGTTGCCGGTCTTCAGGCCCTAGCCACCGCGCGCCGGTTAGGAGCGGTGATTTCCGCCTACGATGTTCGTCCGGCCGCCAAAGAACAAGTACAGAGCCTCGGCGGACGTTTCGTCGAGCTCCCCATTGAAGCCAAGGACGCGCAGGACGCCCGCGGATACGCGACCGCGCAGGGCGAAGATTTCTACCGCCGCCAGCGCGAGTTGCTCGGAAAAGTAGTGCAGGAAAGCGATGTAGTAATCACGACGGCCGTCATTCCAGGCAAGAAAGCGCCCGTGCTCGTCACCGAAGAGATGGTGAAGGGAATGGCGCTCGGCTCGGTCATTGTTGATCTCGCCGCCGAACGCGGCGGCAACTGTGATATCACCGAACCCGGCAAGACCGTGGTTAAGCATGGAGTGACCATCGTCGGAACCTTCAATCTGGCGGATGGTGTCCCATATCACGCCAGCATGATGTATGCGCGCAACATCACTTCCTTTTTGACTCATCTGATAAAAGACCAGAAGTTGAATCTGAATCTGCAAGATGAAATCGTTCGCGAAACTCTGCTCACTCGCGGCGGCGAAATTGTGAACGCACGGGTCCGCGAATTCTTTAAGTTGCCGCCCACGACGCCGTGAAGTTCCAAACGCGACGGTTTTAAGTCAGATCAGACGGAGGAACGATGAACAGTAGTTCGAACCTGATCAACGCTCTCTTTATTTTCGTACTCGCCGGCTTCATCGGATTTGAAGTCATCCGGCGCGTCTCGCCGCTGTTGCACACTCCGCTCATGTCGTTGACCAACGCTCTGGACGCGATCGCTGTCGTCGGTGCGATCGTGCTCGTGGGCGAACATAAAAGCACGCTTTCCGCTGTCTTTGGATTCATCGCCGTAGTCGCTGCCACCAGCAATATCGTCGGCGGTTTTCTGATTACCGACCGCATGTTGAAGATGTTCAAACCGAGTCGTCCTGCAGCCAAGCCGTCCATCGAATCGGTGACCAAATAATGGCTCCCGACCTGGCTGGCGGACAGATTGTCATCGAACTTCTCTATCTCATCGCGAGCGTGCTCTTTATCCTTTCGCTCAAGTGGATGAGTTCTCCCTCGACCGCGCGCCACGGCATCTGGGCGGGCGAAATCGGCATGCTGCTTGCCATCTGCGGAACGCTTCTGCGCCACGGCATCGTCGACTATCGGCTTATCGCTATCGCGATTGTGCTCGGAGCGATCATCGGCGTGCCGCTCGGCGAAGTGGCGATGACGGCCGTCCCACAGCGGACGGCGCTCAGCCACGCTTTTGGTGCACTCTGCGTTACCCTGGTCGGTTCAGCCGAGTTTTACCTGCGTTCTCCTGACATCTCGCGCTTCATGATGGCGGTTTTGTCCTTGGAAGTGATTCTCGGAGGCTTGACCGTCACTGGCAGTTTAATGGCCGCGGGAAAACTGCAGGAAATCCTGCCGCAGCGTCCGCTGACCTATAAAGGGCAGAACCTCGTCAACTTTCTCTTGCTAGGCGCTGCTCTCGTCATCGGCGTAACCCTGGTTCTGCATCCCGATGCGAAATCGCTGTTTCCGTTCATGATCCTCATCGCGCTGACCTTCGGCGTGTTGTTGATCATCCCTATCGGCGGCGCGGATATGCCGACCGTCATTTCCCTGCTGAACGGGTATGCCGGTTTGTCGGCGGCTGCGATGGGTTTCGTACTCGACAGTAAACTCCTCATTATCGCCGGCGCGCTCGATGGATCTTCGGGCCTCATCCTCTCGATCATCATGTCGAAGGCGATGAACCGCTCTTTTACCAACGTCTTGTTTGGAGCTTTCGGCCAAGTACAAACTGCGGCGGCAGCCGGAGAAGAAGCCAAGCCTGTTCGCAGTGCCACCGCGGAGGAATCCGCGGCTATCCTTTCCTCCGCCAACCGCGTCGTCATCGTTCCCGGATACGGCATGGCCGTCGCCCAGGCCCAGCACAAGGTTCGCGAGCTTTATGACGCTCTCACCAAGCGCGGCGTCGATGTCCGCTTTGCCATTCACCCCGTTGCCGGACGCATGCCCGGCCATATGAATGTGCTGCTTGCCGAAGCCAATATTCCCTACGACCGCCTCATCGAGATGGACGATATCAACGGCGACTTCCCCCAAACCGATGTTGCCCTGGTCATTGGTGCCAACGACGTCACCAACCCCGCAGCGCGCTCCGACGCTTCCAGCCCCATTTATGGCATGCCCATTCTCGACGTCGATAAGTCGCATACCGTCATGGTCATCAAACGGAGCATGAATCCGGGCTTCGCCGGCATCGATAACCCACTTTACTATCTCGATAACACCTTGATGCTATTCGGGGACGCCAAGGCGTTCGTCGGCAGTATCGTGCGCGAACTGACCGGGGGACACAGTTAGGACGACGCGAGATCAGGGGTTGCTGCCGGAATTCGTCTTGGCCAAAGCGTCGGCGCTGACTGGTGCGCAATCACTTCCTGCCGTCCCCCGCTCGACCGCGTTCGGATGCTTGTCGGAGTAGAGCTTCATCCAGCCCTCAAGTGGTACAAGCAGCTCCGAATCGGCAACATGGTATTGCAGGTTGGACAAGCCGCCAACCGCTCTCTTATTG
>DATEBK010000356.1:0-1961 GCA_035287825.1 Terriglobales bacterium | reverse complement strand
CATTCGGAATTCTCCGTCGGGAGCGATTGCTTATGGGCGATTTATGGTTCGATCTTTTACCGTGCGATCCGTGCTCCCGCTCCGCGCATGAGTTGCATCACTTCCTTCAATGTCGCCATGGTGGTGTCGCCGGGCGTGGTCATGGCGAGCGCGCCGTGCGCCGCGCCGATTTCCACCGCCAACTGCGGTCCCTGTCCGGTCAGAAAACCGTAGATGAGTCCGGATGCGAAAGAGTCACCGCCGCCCACGCGGTCGAAGATCTCAAGGTTCTCGCGATATTTCGCCTCATAGAAGGAGCCATCGCTATAGCAGATCGCGCCCCAGTCGTTCACGGTTGCGGTCTTTGCCTTGCGCAGCGTTGTCGCGACAACCTGAAAGGGAAACTCTTTGACCACTGATTCGATCATCTTTTTGAATGCTTCCGCTTCAATAACGGAGATGTGTTCATCCAGGCCGCTAACTTGAAAACCGAGTGCGGCGGAAAAATCTTCTTCGTTCCCGAGCATCACATCCACGAAAGGTGCGAGCAGGCGGTTCACTTCCTGGGCGCGCTGCTGGCCGCCGATTGCTTTCCACAAAGAGTCGCGATAGTTCAAGTCGTAGGAGACAATCGTTCCGTGCTTGCGGGCAGATTTCACGGCCTCGATGGCAACGCTGGGCGTGCTGTCCGAAAGCGCACAGAAGATGCCGCCGGTATGGAACCAGCGGACGCCGCCCTTACCAAAAATCTCTTCCCAATCGATGTCGCCGGGCTTCAACTGAGAAACGGCGGTGTGGCCGCGATCGGAACATCCTAACGCAGGACGAACTCCGAAGCCTCTCTCAGTGAAGTTCAGTCCGTTGCGGACGGTGCGGCCAACGCCGTCGTAATTGACCCAACGAATGAGGCTCTGGTCGACGCCGCCCTGATAAATCAGATCCTCGACTAAACGGCCTACGGGATTATCGGCAATCGCGGTGATAATCGCGGTGTCGAGGCCGAAGCAGCGTTTCAGGCCACGGGCGACGTTGTATTCTCCTCCGCCCTCGGAAACATCGAAGGTGCGCGTGGTCCAGATGCGGCGGTCGCCCGGATCAAACCGCAGCATCACTTCGCCGAGACTTACCAGATCCCAGCGGCACGATTCTTTCGCTTTTATGGTGAGTGCCATTCTTCCGATCTCGATTGAGTTAGTCCAGTTGCACCATTCTCAAGTTCGGCGCGAGAACCTCTATGATCAAAAGAGCGATAAGGTATCCCGTACCGCATACCACGAACAGCGGCGCATAGTTACCGTTTGTCCATTTCAGTACGTACCCAACGAGCGTGGCGATAAAGGCCATCAGCAGGGCTGCGCCGAATGTGCCCATGCCGACGACAGAGGCGACCGCCCGGCGGGGAAACATGTCAGAAGCCAGGGTGAACATGTTTGCCGACCAGGCCTGATGGGCTGCGGTCGCCAGGCTCAGGAGCGCGACCACGCTCCACACCCCTTGCATCTTGCCGATGAATACGACGGGGAGCGCAGCCAGGGCATAAATCAACATCGCCGTTTTCCTCGCCCGGTTCGCACTCCAACCCAGGTTCAGGAATTTGCACGGCAACCATCCGCCGCAAATGCTGCCCACGGCCGACATGTTGTAGATCACCACCAGGGGCAATCCGATGCGTCCGATCGGCAGCCCATATCTCCTGCTCAGGAATCCCGGCACCCAGAATAGGTAGAACCACCAGACGGGATCAGTTAGAACCTTTGCGAAAAAGATGGCCCAGGCTTGGCGCGTCGAGAGCAGAGTAGCCCACGAAATTCTGGTCGTGGATTCCGGTGGAGCGCTGTTAATGTAGGCCAGCTCCGCAGGCAAGACTTTCGGATGCTCTCGCGGGTGCCGGTAAATTCTCCACCAAAAGACGAGCCACGTGGCACTGAATAGCGCCGTGAACAGGAAGCCCCAGCGCCAGCCCCAGTGAATCGCGATCCACG